>NZ_JBFBJK010000017.1:0-226501 GCF_040686095.1 Streptomyces sp. NPDC086554 | reverse complement strand
ACGGCGACCAGGGACGTCCCCTTCGGCGCGCCCGCGGCCGTGAAGAGCCCGGTCAGCCAGTCGTCGGTGAGGTCGGCGAGGGCCGAACGGCGCGGGGGGGCCCGCGGCGCCCCGCCGGGGGGGGGGGGGCGCCGGCGCCCCCGCGCCAGGCACCGGGGGTCGCCTGCTCCGCCATGGAGCCGGGGGTCGCCCGCTCCGCCGTGGAGCCCGGCAGGCCGCGGGTGGCTGCTGCCCGTCGGCCTGCCGGGAGTTGAGGGGCGCCGTCGCTGCCTCCGCCGCCGTGTCCGGCACGCTCACCACGCCCGCCACCGCTGCCGCCTCGTGCGAGCAGGCGGGTCAGCGCCGCCGTCGCGGCCAGCGCTGCCAGCGGTGCCACCGTGGAGCCGCCCTGTGCCTCGCGGCGTGAGACGGCGGTCACCGCGAGGGTGTGGGCGCTTAGTACGAGGGCGGAGGGCATAGCGGCACGGAGTTGGTTGCCCGCCGGGTGGCCCTTGCCTGTCGCCGCCGCGCCCAGGAGCAGGTCGAGGCCGCGTGCCGCTGCCATGGCGGCGGGGCCCGCCGGGGTGTGTTTCAGGCCCAGGTCGTAGGCCCAGACCGTGCCCGCCAAGGCACTCGCCACCGTCAGGGCGGGCCGTCCCGCACGGGAGGCGAGGGCCAGGCCGCCGGCGGTGAAAGCGGCGGCCGCGCCCAGGGCCGCAGCGGGGGCGATGCGGCCGGACGGCAGCGGGCGGTGCGGGCGTTCGACCGCGTCGTCCTCGCGGTCCGCCCAGTCGTTGAGGGCCATGCCCGCTTCGTACAGGGAGAGGGATGCGGCCATGGCGAGCAGGGTGCGGGGGTTCGGGCGCAGTCCGGTCGCCGCGGCTCCGGCGAGCGCGTCGCCGGGGACAGTGAACAGGGCCGGGACACGCAGGAGTTCGGCCCAGTCGCGAGCAGCACTCATGCGGCACCTCGCACACCATCGCGGACCGCACCAACGCCGCCACCCTGCCGACCACCACCGGTCACGCTCACACCCTCACCTCGCCGAACCTCACAGGACACGCTCACACCCCCGCCCCGCCGAACCTCACAGGACACGCTCACACCCCCGCCCCGCCGAACCTCACAGGTCGCGCCCACGCCCCCACCCCACCGACCACCACAGACCACACCCACGCCCCCACCCCGCTCAACACCAAAGGCCAAGCCCACACCTCCACCCCGCTGACCACCCCTCCGACCACCACAAACCCCCCTCACGCCCCCGCCCCCTTCAACCGCCCCGCGAAGGCAACCAGCGCCGCGTACTGCTCGCCCAAGGCCGATGAAGAGCCCGGGTCCGGGTCCTTGAAATAGAAGCCGAGGGAAGGGGAGGGGCCGGTGAGGCCAAGTTCGTGGGAGCGGGCCAGGAGGCGGGCCAGGTCCAGGATCAAGGGAGCCGCCAAGGCCGAGTCGCAGCCCTGCCAGGTGGTCTGGAGGACCATGCGCGCGCCGAGGAAACCGTCGAAGGCGATGTGGTCCCAGGCGGTCTTCCAGTCGCCGAGTGACGGGACGTCGTCGATGTGGACCTCACCCTCCGGGGCGGAGCCCAATGTGTCGGCCAGGACCCGTTCCTTGCCCGCGTTCTTTGCTGCCGCCGCGGCCGGATCGGCGAGGGCCGCGCCGTCGCCGCCGCCCAGGAGGTTCGTGCCGGACCAGGCGCGGACCGCGAGCGCGCGCTGGGCGAACATCGGGCCGAGTACCGAGCGGAGCAGGGTCTGGCCCGTCTTGCCGTCCCGGCCCGCGTAGGGGAGGCCGGACGAAGCGGCCTCCGCGGCGAGTGCCGGGTGGTGCAGGCCCGTCGACGGGGTGAAGTTCACGTACGGGCAGCCCTCGCGCAGCGACGCCGCCGCATAGAGGGAGCTGGCGGGGAGGCGTTCGACGCCCTCCGCCGGCAACGGTTCTGTCGAAGCCACGTTCACCACCACAGCCCGGGCAAGACCACGGCGACGTACGAAATCGCGGAGGTCGGCGGCGAAGGAGGCGACCAGCTCCTCGTCCGAGCGGCCGTGGCCGTGGCCGTGGCCGTCTGCATCGGTGTCACCGGGGCGCGGCCCGCCCATGCGTATCTCCGCGTCCGCCGCCGCCAGTTCGGAGCGCACCGCCGCCGGGACGCCGTGCGGCAGCACTCCCCCGGCGGCCAGCTGCTCCGCCCGCTTCGGCAGCGGGCACTCCACCGTGTCGTGGCCGCCGAAGACGAGCGACGACAACGTTGGCAGGCCGCAGTCCGCGAACGGCGGGGTCTCCGTGACCATGCCGGTGGGCGGGTGGAGACCGGCCGTCACGGCCGCACACCCCGCGACAGCCGTCGTGGCGACCGAACCTCGCGCGCCGATCAGCCACACCCCGGTCAGCCCGCCACCCGAAGAACCAGAGGAACCAGAACCAGAGGATCTAGAAGAACCAGTCGAAGACGGAAAGGGCACGGCTGCCTCCTGTCGAAGAAAAGACGGCGGGCGGAGGTCCGGCGTCCTCCGCCCGCCGCCGTCTAGCGGCCCACGCCGGAAGCGGTGCGGGCCGGCAGGTCCTTCACCCGGATGTCGCGGAAGGAGACCTGGTCATCGGCACCGTGGTTCTGGATGCCGATGTGACCGTCCTTCAGGCTCCTCGCCGGATCCTTGTTGGTGAAGTCGTTGATCTTCACTCCGTTGAGATAGACCCGAAGGCGTTCGCCCTCGACACGGAGTTCGTACGTGTTCCACTCCCCCGGCGGGTTCAGCGCCTTGTCGCGCTTCTTCAGGTCGGCGGACTTGAAGCCGTAGACGGAGCCCGTGGTCTTCTCCGGGACGTCGGTGGCGTCGATCTGGATCTCATAACCGTTGTTCACGGCCGACCAGGGGTCGTCGGAGGCCGGGAAGCCCACGAAGATCCCCGAGTTGTCGTCGCCGTCCATGCGCCAGTCCAGCTTGAGGGAGTAGGAGCCGAGCTCCTTCGCCCCGTCGTACCAGAGCATCCCCATGCCGCCGACCGTCGTGAGCGTCCCGTCGGCCTCGTTCAACTCGAAGGACCCCGGGCCCGCCTGCTTCCAGCCGTCCAGCGATGCCGCCGTCCCGTCGAAGATCGGCGTGTAGCCCTTCTCCGCACGGCAGTCGGCCTGGGCGGCGCCCGTCGCCCAGCGGATCCCGCCGAGCAGATGCGTGCGATATGCGGGGTCGGCGAAGGACTCCTTGGTGTGGCCGCCGCCCGTGTAGAAGGAGCGGCCACCCTGGTAGTCCTGGCACCAGGCAATGGGATGGTCGCCCGACATCGTGCCGCCGGTGTACGACGACTCGTCGAGCGAGGCGAGGACGCGGGCCCGGTCCCGTGGATTCGAGCGGTAGTTGTACCACTCGTCGGTGCGGTCCCAGATCCCCGGCAGATGCTCGGTGGACGGGTGCGCGTGGTCCTCGACCTCGACCTTCGCGGGCTGGATCGCGGGATGCGACTGGAAGTAGGCGCCCGCGAGGCCTCCGTAGAAGGGCCAGTCGTACTCGGTGTCGGCGGCGGCGTGCACGCCCACGTACCCGCCGCCCTTCTTGATGTAGCCCTCGAACGCCGTCTGCTGCTCGGCGTTGAGCACGTCGCCGGTCGTGGAGAGCCAGATCACGGCGTCGTACTGCGCGAGATTCGAGGCCGTGAAGGCTCCGGCGTCCTCGGTCGCGTCGACGGTGAAGCCGTTCGCCGCGCCGAGGTCCTTGACGGCCGCGATGCCGTCGGGGATGGAGTCGTGCCGGAACCCGGCGGTCTTGGAGAACACCAGGACCTTTTCGCCCTCCGCCTGCGAGGGCTCCGGCTTCGACGCCGCAGGCCCCGACACACAGCCGATGAGCAAGGCGGCCGCGGCCGTAGCAGTGGCTATCCGTGCGGATGCGCGCATGTGATGCCCCTTCCTCAGCTCGTGGTGAAGGTGAAGTCGTCGACGTCGTACAGGGCTCCGGTGCCCTCGCCCTTGAAGACCAGGAAGAGCGTGGTCGTCTTGGTGGGCGCTCCGGCGATCGCGGTGCTCACGTCGGTGTACGTCTCCCACCCGCCGGTCGGCGCGACCTTCGTGCTGCCCAGGAGCTTGCCGGTGGCCGAGCCGCTGCGGACCTCCAGCGTGCCGCCGCTTCCGCCCGAAGCGACGCGCGCGGTCAGCTTGGTGGCGTTGCCCAGGATGTACGGCTTGAAGGCGATCCAGTCGCCGTTGTTGATGTCACCGACCGTCTTGCCGCCGTGCGCCGGGGTGTGGTTGACCACGGACACGCCCTTGGAGTCGTTGTAGTGCTCGCCCTGGCGGTGCTTGGGCTGGACGACGTTCTGGTCGTGCGTGGTCAGCGCGGGCTGGCCGCCTGCGCCCTTGTCGGTGTACTCGGCGTCGAAGACCCCGAAGATGTTGGCGTTCGGGTCGTGCTCGCCGTCCGCCGAGGTCTGCAGGGTGCCCTCGCAGCCGTTGGCCGATGTCACCGGGTGGCCGTGGCTGTCATGGCCGAGGATGTGGGTGACCTTGACCTTCGTGCAGTCGATCGGGCCGTCTTCCTTGTCGGTCACCTTCACCTTGAAGGGCACCTTGTCGCCGAAGGTGAACAGCTGCCCGTCACCCGGGAGTTCCAGGGTCACCTTGGGCGCGGTGTTGCCGACGGTGAGGTGCGCGCTGGCCGAACCGGTGCGCCCCGTCGAGTCCTTGACGGTCACGGTCGCGGTGTAGACGCCGTTCTTCTTGTACGTGTACGAGGGGTTCTGCTGGGTCGACTTGCCGCCGTCGCCGAAGTCCCAGGCGTAGGTCAGCGTGCCGCCGTCGGCGTCCGTGGCCTTCGCGGTGAACTTGGTCTTGAGCGGGGCCTGGCCGCTGGTCACGGATGAGCTCGCCTCGACGACCGGGGAGTGGCCCTCGGTGGCGTTCTCGATGCGGAAGAGGCCGGAGTTCTCGTCGCCGCCGAACCAGGCGGTGCCGTAGTCGAGGACGTACAGCGCGCCGTCGGGGCCGAACTCCATGTCCATCACCTGGGTGCCCGTCCACGGGAACGGGTTGATCTTCGAGACGGTGCCGTCGGCGCCCTGCTCGATGCGCTTGATCCAGCGCCGTCCGAACTCACCGGCGAAGAAGTCGCCGTCGTACGCCTCCGGGAACTTCACCGGGGAGGTGTTCGCCGCGTCATAACGGTAGACGGGGCCGCCCATCGGGGACTCGGAGCCCGTCCCGAACTCGGGGACGGATCCGCCGTCGTACGGAATCCACGCTTCCTGCGCGGCCGGCAGATCGGTCAGGCCGGTGTTGTGCACGGAAGTGTTCTTCGGTGCGGCGCAGTCGAAGGCGGCGCCGGAGGTCTGCGTCGCGAAGTCGTAGTCGATGTACGCGTCGTTCTTGCCGGTGCAGTACGGCCAGCCGAAGTTGCCCGGCTCGGTCACGCGGGCGAACTCGACCTGTCCCGCAGGGCCGCGCTTGGGGTCGGCCGCGCCCGCGTCGGGGCCGTAGTCGCCGACGTAGACCGTGCCGGTGGGCTTGTCGACGCTCATCCGGAAGGGGTTGCGGAAGCCCATCGCGTAGATCTCGGGGCGGGTCTTCTCGGTGCCCGGCGCGAAGAGGTTGCCGTCCGGGACGGTGTACGTGCCGTCGTCGGCGACCTTGATGCGCAGGATCTTGCCGCGCAGGTCGTTGCTGTTGCCGGCGCTGCGGCGGGCGTCGAAGGCGGGGTTGCGGTCCGCGCGCTCGTCGATGGGCGTGAAGCCGTCCGATGCGAAGGGGTTGGAGTCGTCGCCCGTCGAGAGGTAGAGGTTGCCGTCCTTGTCGAAGTCGATGTCGCCGCCGACGTGGCAGCAGATGCCGCGGCTCGCTGGGACGTCGAGGACCTTCTTCTCGCTGGCGTTGTCGAGGGTGCCGTCGGCCTTCAGGACGAAGCGGGAGAGGCGGTTGACGCCGTCGAACTTCTTGAAGTCATCGGCCGTACCGGTCTCCGGGGCGTCGCCTGCCGGAGTGTCCAGCGGGGGCGCGTAGTAGAGGTAGATCGCGCGGTTCTCGCTGAACTTCGGGTCGAGGGCGACGCCTTGGAGGCCTTCCTCGTCGTGCGTGTAGACCGGGATCTTGCCCGCGATCTTGGTGTTGCCCGCCGCGTCGGTGAGGCGCAGCGTGCCGTCGCGCGATGTGTGCAGGACCGAGCGGTCGGGGAGCACGGAGAGCGTCATCGGCTCACCCGTCTCCGGCTCGCCCTTGGCGAGCGTCACTTGCTGGAAGTCTTCGGCGACGGGGGCCGCGGCTGCCTTGTCGGCCTGCGCGCGGGCGGCGCGCAGCGCCTCGGGGTCGGCGGCGTTCGCGCTGGGGGCGGTGAGGCTGAGGGTGGCGCCGGCCAAAACGGTGCCGGTGAAGAGCGCGAGGGTCTTGCGGAGTCTCAGGCGTTTCCTGTGCACGGGTTCCTCCGGAAGGGGGACGGTCGTACGCGGGTGGTGGTGACTTGGCGCCGGGCGCCGGGGTGCGCCGTCACCCCGGAAGGTTCATGTCCTGTACACATCAGGGACGGTAGCGAGCTTTGTCTGTGGCCGAAAGCCCTTGTGCATTACCGGACTTCAGCTTTTTCCTTGGGCAGGACAAAGTCTGGGCCCCGAAGGGGCGCGGGGAACTGCGCGACCAGCCACAGTGCACCCGCAGCCGAAAGCCGAACTCGCTCCGGGGGTCATCAGTTGCCGCCGAACGCCGCGTCGAAGGACGCGGTAGGCGGCTCGAAGTCATACGCCTTCAGGCGGCTCAGCGCCTCGGGAGCCCCCTGGAGCCGGTCCATGCCCGCGTCCTCCCACTCCACCGAGATCGGGCCCTCGTAGCGGATCGAGCGCAGCATGCGGAACACGTCCTCCCAGGGGACGTCACCGTGGCCCGCGGACACGAAGTCCCAGCCGCGGCGCGGATCGCCCCACGGGAGGTGGGAGCCGAGGCGGCCGTTGCGGCCGTCGAGGCGGCGCCGCGCCTCCTTGCAGTCGACGTGGTAGATGCGGTCCCGGAAGTCGTAGAGGAAGCCGACCGGGTCCAGGTCCTGCCAGACGAAATGCGAGGGGTCGAAGTTCAGGCCGAAGGCGACGCGGTGGTCAACTGCCTCCAGGGCACGGTGTGTTGTCCAGTAGTCATAGGCGATCTCGGAGGGGTGCACCTCGTGGGCGAAGCGCACGCCCTGTACGTCGAAGACGTCGAGGATCGGGTTCCAGCGCTCGGCGAAGTCGTCGTAACCCCGCTCGATCATCGACTCGGGCGCCGGCGGGAACATCGCCACCAGATGCCAGATCGATGAGCCCGTGAAGCCGATCACCGTGCCGACGCCGAACGCCGCCGCCGCGCGCGCCGTGTCCTCGATCTCGCGGGCGGCCCGCCGCCGCACGCCCTCCGCGTCGCCGTCGCCCCAGATCCGCGCGGGCAGGATCGCCTGGTGCCGCTCGTCGATGATCGCGTCGCAGACCGCCTGGCCGACCAGGTGGTTGGAGATGGCCCAGCACTTGAGGCCGTACTTGTCCAGGAGCTGGCGGCGGGAGTCCAGATAGGAGGTGTCGTTCAGGGCCTTGTCGACCTCGAAGTGGTCGCCCCAACAGGCGAGTTCGAGCCCGTCGTAGCCGAAGTCGCGGGCGAGCCCGCAGACCTCTTCGAGCGGCAGGTCGGCCCACTGGCCGGTGAACAGGGTGAACGGACGTGGCATGACGGCCTCCTCAAACCTGGACGGGGGTGTGCGGGACGGGGGTGTGCTGGATCGGGGTGAAGACGGAGTTCTTGGCCGCGCTCTCCTCCACGGCGGCGAGGACCCGCTGGACGCCGAGTCCGTCGGCGAAGGACGGTTCGGCGACGCCGCCTTCGACGATGGCGTGCACCAGATCGCGCGCCTGGTGCACGAAGGTGTGCTCGTAGCCGAGTCCGTGGCCGGGCGGCCACCAGGCCTCCAGATACGGGTGTCCCGGCTCGGTCACCAGGATGCGGCGGAAGCCGGAGGAGGTGGCGGGCTCCGTGTGGTCATGGAAGGAGAGCTCGTTCAGGCGCTCGAGGTCGAAGGCCAAAGACCCTTCGGAGCCGTTGAGTTCGAGCCGCAGCGCGTTCTTGCGGCCCGCCGCGAAACGGGTTGCCTCGAAGGCGGCGAGCGCGCCGGACGGGAACCGCCCCGTGAAGACGGCCGCGTCGTCCACCGTCACCGTGCCCCGCCGGGCGCCGCCCTCGGCGGTGAGCCCGCTGGACGCACCCTCCAGAAGCGGCCGCTCCCGTACGAACGTCTCGGTGAGCGCGGAGACCCCCGTCACCGGCTCCCCCGCCAGATACTGCGCGAGGTCCACGATGTGCGCCCCCAGGTCACCGAGCGCGCCCGAACCCGCACGGTCCTTGCGCAGCCGCCAGGTGAGCGGGAACTCCGTGTTCACGAGCCAGTCCTGAAGGTACGTCAGACGCACGTGCCGCAGCGTTCCGAGCCGCCCATCCGCGACCATCTGCCGGGCGAGCGCGAGCGCGGGCACCCGGCGGTAGTTGAAGCCGACCATGGCCACCTGGCCCCGCGCGCGGGCCCGTTCGGCGGCCTCGGCCATCGCCTCGGCCTCCTCGACGGTATTGGCGAGCGGCTTCTCGCACAGCACGTGCTTGCCCGCGTCGAGCGCCGCGATCGCGATCTCCGCGTGGCTGTCGCCGGGGGTGCAGATGTCGACGACGTCGACGTCGTCACGGGCCACGAGTGCGCGCCAGTCGGTCTCCGCCGCCGCCCAGCCGAGCCGGTCGGCGGCGGCGCGCACGGCGCCGCCGTCACGCCCGCAGACCGCCGAGAGGACCGGCCGCAGCGGGAGATCGAAGACGCGCCCGACGGTGCGCCAGCCCTGGGAGTGGGCGGCGCCCATGAAGGCGTATCCGACCATGCCCACACCCAGCGGCCGCTTCCCCGTCCCTGCCTCGTGTTCCGTGTCACGCATGCGGTACTCCTCCTCGTCGGTGCCCGGTGGGGGTGCGGACGCGCGCATCACTTGAAGCCGGTGGACATGTACTGGCCGACGTTGTCCTTGTCGACCACCGCCGAGTACAGGGTGATGAAGGCCGGGATCTCGAACTCGGCCATGCCGCTGACGCCCTTGCCCTGGCCGAGCGCGCGGGCGAGGTCGATCGCCGACGCCGCCATCGTCGGCGGGTAGAGGACGGTGGCCTTGAGCACGCTGTCGTCGGACTCGATGGCCTGGAAGGCGGAGAGCGCGCCCGCGCCGCCGACCATCAGGAAGTCGTCGCGGCCCGCCTGCTTGATGGCGCGCAGGGCGCCCACGCCCTGGTCGTCGTCGTGGTTCCACAGGGCGTCGAAGTTCTTCTGTGCCTGCAGGAGTTGGGACATCTTCTGCTGTCCCGACTCGACGGTGAACTCGGCGGCCTGCCGGGCGACCTTCTCGATGTTGGGGTAGTTCTTGAGGGCGTCGTCGAAGCCCTTGGTGCGCTGCTTGGTGAGCTCCAGGTTGTCGAGTCCCGCGAGCTCGATGACCGTGGCGCCCTTCTTGTCCTTGAGCTTCTCGCCGATGTAGTGCCCGGCGCTCAGACCCATGCCGTAGTTGTCGCCGCCGATCCAGCAGCGGTAGGCCTGCGGGGATGCGAAGACCCGGTCGAGGTTGACGACGGGGATGCCCGCCTTCATCGCCTTCAGGCCGACCTGGGTGAGGGCCTTGCCGTCGGCCGGCAGGATCACCAGGACGTCGACCTTCTTGTTGATCAGCGTCTCGACCTGGCCGATCTGGGCGGCGGTGTCGTTGGAGCCCTCGGTGGACTCCAGCGTCACGTCCGAGTACTTCTTGGCCCGCTCCTTGGCGTTGTCGTTGATCGCGTTGAGCCAGCCGTGGTCGGCCTGCGGGCCCGCGAAGCCGATGGTGACCTTCTTGCCGGGCTTGTCGTCGGCGACCGGCTGGTCCTTGTCGTCCGACCCCTCATCCTTGGGCTCGTTGCTGGTGCACCCCGTGATCAGGGCCCCGGTGGACAGGGCCGCGGCTCCGAAGAGCAGTCCTCTGCGGCTCGTGATTTCTGGCATGGCAATCAGCCCTTCGGGTCAGGGAGTTGAGGCCGTACGTCGCTGGACAAGGACCGCGGCGACGATGATCGCCCCCTTGGCGATCTGCTGGACGTCGCTCTGGAGGTTGTTCAACGCGAAGATGTTCTGGATGGTCATGAAGATCAGGACGCCGAGCACGGAGCCGGTGATGGTGCCCCGTCCGCCGCTCAGCAGGGTGCCGCCGATGATCGCGGCGGCGATGGCGTCGAGCTCGTAGAGGTTGCCGTTGGTGTTCTGGCCCGACCCGGAGAGGACGATCAGCAGGAAGGCCGCGATCCCGCAGCAGAGGCCGGAGAGCAGGTAGAGATAGAGGCGCTGCCTGCGTACGTCGATGCCGGCGAGGCGCGCGGCTTCCGCGTTTCCGCCGACCGCGACCGAGCGCCGCCCGAAGGTCGTGCGGTTCAGGAGCAGCCAGCCGACGACGGTGACGGCCGCGAAGACGAGCACAAGCGGCGGTATGCCGAGGATGTAGGAGTCGCGCTCGCCGAGCTTCAACACCCCGTCCACGGTGACCATTTGGGTCTTGCCGTCGGTGATCTGCAGGGCAAGGCCCCGGCCCGACGCCAGCATCGCGAGCGTTGCGATGAACGGCACCATCCCGCCGTACGCGATGAGCATTCCGTTGACGAGGCCGCAGGCCAGGCCGACGATCACCGCGGTGAAGAGAATGCCCGCGAAGCCGTACTCCTGGGTGGCCACCGTCGTCGCCCACACGGAGGCGAGCGCGACGATCGCGCCGACCGACAGGTCGATGCCGCCGGAGATGATCACGAAGGTCATGCCGACCGTGACGACACCGATGACGGACGCCTGGGTGAGGATCAGCTGGACGTTGTCCGTGTCCAGGAACGAGTCGGGCTGGGTGATGCCGCCGATCAGGACCAGGACGGCGAGCACACCGAGCAGGGACAGCGTCCGCACGTCGACACGTGCGGCGAGTGTCCGCAACGGGCTTTCGCCGTCCGCCGGTTCACTCTTCGATGCGGCGGGCCGTGGCGGCGATGCGGGCTGCGTCATGACGCCGGGCTCCCTTCGAGTACGAGGTCGAGTACGCGGTGTTCGTCGAGATCGCGGGCGGGCGCCGTATGGACGACGCGGCCCTCGCGGAGGACCAGGACACGGTCGGCGAGGCCGAGGACTTCGGGTACTTCGCTGGAGACGAGCAGGACGGCGAGGCCGTCGTCGGCGAGGCGGCGGATCACGGCGTACAGCTCGGCGCGGGCGCCGATGTCCACGCCGCGGGTCGGCTCGTCGAGCAGCAGGACGCGGCAGCCGCGGAGCAGCCAGCGGGCCAGGACGGCCTTCTGCTGGTTGCCGCCGGAGAGGGTGCGCACGGGGGCGCCGGGGTTGTCGGGGCGCAGCGACAGCTCGCGGGTCGCGTTCTGCGCTGCCCTCTTCTCAGCACCCCGGTCGAGCCAACCACCCCGCGAGAAGCGGGACATGGAGGAGACCGACACATTGTTGGTGACGGACTCGAGCATCAGCAGGGCCTGCGCCTTGCGCTCCTCGGGGGCGAGCCCGAGCCCCGCACGGACGGCGGCTCGCACGCTTCCGGGCTTCAACGCCCGGCCGCCCACGATGACATGACCGGCGGTCGGCTTGCGGGCGCCGTAGATGGTCTCCAGGATCTCGGAGCGCCCGGAGCCGACGAGTCCGGCGAGGCCGACGATCTCGCCGGGGCGCAGTTCGAGGTCGACGGGTTCGAACTCGCCCTCGCGGGCGAGCCCACGCACCGTCAACACGGCGTCGGTGGCGGGTGGTTCGGTGGGCCGGTCCGGGAAGACGTACTCGACGTTGCGGCCTGTCATCAGCGCGACGACCTCGCGGGTCGGGGTCTCCTTCGCGGGGAGTCCGCCCGCCACCGCGCGGCCGTCCTTGAGGACGGTGACACGGTCGCCGATGCGGCGGATCTCTTCGAGGCGGTGGGAGATGTAGACGACGGCGACGCCGTCCGCCGTGAGATCGCCGACGATGCGGAAGAGGTTGTCGACCTCGTCCGGGTCGAGGGCGGCCGAGGGCTCGTCCATGACGATGAGGCGTACTTCGTGGGAGAGCGCGCGGGCCATGGACACGATCTGCTGCTGGGCGGCGGAGAGGTCGCCGACGAGCGTGCCCGGGTCGATCTCGCCATGTCCAAGTCGCTTGAGCAGCACGGCAGTTGATGTCTTCGCCGCGCGCCCCTTCACGACGAAGCCGGCCGCGGTCGGCTCATGCCCGAGGTGGACGTTCTCCGCGACGGACAGGCCCTCCACCAGGTCGAGTTCCTGGTAGATGGTGGCGATGCCGAGGCGCATGGCGGCGATGGGCGACTTGAGCGTGGTGCGCTTGCCGCGCCAGGTGATCTCACCGTCGTCGGGCTGGTGGGCCCCGGCGAGGACCTTGATGAGGGTGGACTTCCCGGCGCCGTTCTGACCGAGGAGGCAGTGCACTTCGCCGGCCTGGACCTGGAGGTCGACGCCGTCGAGGGCGCGGACGCCGGGGAACGACTTGGTGATGCCGGACATGGTGAGCAGCGGTGGTTCTGGTGCCATGACGGTTCCCTTGGGCGAATGGGCCGGTTTCAGGGCAGGGCGGGGCTCGTGCGGGGCTGAGCCTGTTTCGGAGCAGGCTGAGCCCGTTTCGGAGCAGGGCGAAGCAGCGCGCTGTACTGGGTGAGGTGTGGTGCGGGTCGTACGTATGGGCCGTACGTATGGGCCGTACGCATGGGTCGTACGCATGGGTCGTACGCATGGGTCGTACTGGTCGTACGTGCCGGTCAGGCCGGTGAGAACAGGTGGTCGCTGATGAGCCGGGCGCCGCCGATGACTCCGGCGGTCGGCCCCAACTCGCCCAGGACGATGGGGAGATTGCCGGTCGCCAGGGGCAGCGACTGGCGGTAGACCTGGGTGCGGATGGCGGCGAGCAGCGTATGACCGAGACCGGTCACACCGCCGCCGATCACCACGAGACCCGGGTTGAAGAAGCTGACGAGACCCGCGATGACCTGGCCGGTGCGGTTGCCGCCGTCGCGGATGAGGTCGAGCGCGGTGGCGTCACCGGCCGCGGCCGCCGCTGCGACGTCGACCGCGCTGAGCTTCCCCGCCGCTTCCAGGCGCGTCGCGAGCTCTGGGGAGAGCCCCTGACCGACGGCGTCCTCGGCGTCACGGGCGAGCGCCGCGCCGCTGAAGTACGCCTCCAGGCAGCCCCTGTTGCCACAGGCGCAGGGGCGTCCTTCCGGTTCGACCTGGATGTGGCCGATGTCGCCGGCACTGCCCGTCGTACCGCGGTAGACCTCACCGCCGACGACGATGCCGCAGCCGATACCGGTGCCGATCTTGACGCAGAGGAAATCGCCCACGGAGCGTGCGACGCCCGCGTGCTGTTCCCCCATCGCCATCAGGTTCACGTCGTTGTCGACCATGACCGGGCAGCCCAGATCCTGGCTGATGGCCTCCCGCACGGGGAAGCCGTCCCACCCCGGCATGATCGGCGGGGCGACCGGGACGCCCTCGGGGAAGCGGACGGGTCCCGGGACGCCGATACCGGCGCCGTCGAACCCTTCCGCGAGCCCGGAGGCCTTCAACTTGGCGGCCATGGCGAGGACTTGCTCGAAGACCGCGACGGGGCCTTCGCGCACGTCCATGGGCTGGTTGATGTGGCCGAGCACCTCCAGCTCGGCATTGGTCACCGCGACGTCGACCGAGGTCGCGCCGATGTCCACGCCGAGGAAGCGGAGGGCGGGGGCCAGGCGGATGTTGTGGGAGCGGCGGCCGCCGCGCGAGGCGGCGAGTCCGTCGGCGACCACGAGTCCGGTCTCCAGGAGCCGGTCCACCTCGACGGCCAGCTTCGACCGCGAGAGGTCGACCTGATCGCCCAGCTGCGCACGGGAGTTGGGCCCTCCGTCACGCAACAGCCGCAGCAGACGCGCCTGATGCGCATTGGCGGGTCGAGCCGTCATACGTCTCACGCGCCCCTCCCCGCCTCTCGGGCAACTCACGTCATCACGCCCGGCTTTCGTTCTTCTCGCCGGGCTTTCGAGGGGAACGTAGCAGCGCCTGCCGGGAGTGGGAAGAAGTTGCGCGCGAATTACCCACGACTTTCTCCAGTCACAGGACAAAGAGAGACGCGGCAAGCGACTGTACGGCTCGCGGCGCGGTCAGCCCGTGGCGTGCAGGGCGCGCCGGGCGGCGGCCCGGAAGTGGTCGAGGACGTCCGGGTCCGCGTCGAGGGTGTAGTCGGCGGGGAGGCCGACCAGGGTCTGGGCGATGCGCGTGAGGGAGTCGTCGGACACGTCGACGAGACACCTGGTCTCGTCGACGGGGCGGATGCGGGTGGCCAGGCCCCGGGTGTGGGCGCGCACATGGTCGGCCGGGGCGTGGACGGTGGCGACGGCGCGGTGGCGGGTGGGGGCGGCCGACAGCCGGTCGGCGACGAAGGCCGCGGGGTCGTCGCCGGGCAGCTCGCGGGCGGGAACGCGTCGGCCGGTGAGTGTGGGTCCTGTGATGCGGTCGAGGCGGAAGACGCGCCAGTCGTTCTTCGCGGTGTCGTGCGCGAGGAGATACCAGAGGGGGCCGGAGGCGACCAGGTGCTGCGGCTCGACCCGGCGCGGCCTTGTCGCGCCCGTACGGGTGGTGTAGTCGAAGGTGAGGACCTCGTGGTCGCGGCAGGCCACAGCGAGGGCGGCGAGGAGAGCGGGGTCGGCGCGCGGCCCGCGGTCCTCCCAGGCGATGCCGGCGACCGCCCCCTGGAGGGCGGTGACCTGGCCGCGCAGCCGACGGGGCAGCACCAGCTCCAGCTTGGCCAGGGCCCGCAGCGCCGTCTCCTCGATGCCGGTCAGGCCACCGGCGGCGGTGCGCAGGGCGACGGCGATGGCAACTGCCTCGTCGTCGTCGAGGAGCAGCGGGGGCAGGTCGGTGCCGGGGGCGAGGCGGTAGCCACCCGCGTGGCCGCGGGCGCTGTCGACGGGGTAGCCCAGGTCGCGGAGCCGGTCGATGTCGCGGCGGACGGTACGGACGGTCACCGCGAGCCGGTCGGCCAGGTCGGAGCCCGACCACTCCCGGCGGGTCTGCAGCAGGGAGAGCAGGCGCAGCATCCGGGCCGTCATGTCGCTGGTCATGATCTCCACTATGGCCGGGTCAGAGGACACCCCCTGTCCTGAAATGGTCCTACGGTGGATCTGTCCAACCAGAGCAAACCAGGAGGTACCCCATGAAAATCACCGTTCTCGGCACGGGCGGCGGCGCCCGCGCGCACACGGCCAAGCTCGTCGAACTCGGGCACGAGGTGTTCGTCGGCACCCGCGACCCCGAGGCCACCCTCGCCCGCACCGAGCCCGACATGATGGGCAACGTGCCCTACCGCCAGTGGCTCGCCGACCACCCCGGCATCACCCTGCTGTCCTTCGGCGACGCGGCGGGCGCGGCCGACGGCCTGGTCATCAGCGGCATCGACGGCCACAACGCCGTCGCAGCGCTGACCGCCATCGCGGACCGCCTCGACGGCAAGACGCTCATCGACTACGCCGTCCCGTTCGTCTACCAGCACGAGAGCGAGCACCCCTGGCCCACGCCGTGGGGCGTCATGCCCAAGCTCGACCCGTGCGACACCGACAGCCTCGGCGAGCAGATCCAGCGCGCGCTGCCCGCAACCAAGGTCGTCAAGAGCTTCGTCACCCAGGAACAGACCACCGTCGTCGCCCCGGGGTCCGTCGGCCAGGGCGACCACACCATGTTCGTCGCCGGTGACCACGCCGACGCCAAGCAGCAGACCACCGGGCTGCTCAAGGAGTACGGCTGGAGCGACATCCTGGACCTCGGCCCCCTGGTGTGCTCCCGCGGCATGGAGATGTACGCCCATATGCACTCCGCCATCGGCTTCGGCCTCGGCCAGCAGTTCGGCGGCCACTTCGGCATCAAGGTCGTGCGCTGACATGACGGGCACGAGCAGCACTTCGGCACCCGCCCTGGACGGGAAGATCCTCTGCCATGCGATGTGGGCCCGCGACGGCCGCGAGCTTGCCGACTTCTACGCCGCCGCGCTGGGCACGGAAGTGACCCGGGCCTACCCCGGCCCGCAGGGCGAACCCTCCGCCTTCGCGTTCGACGTCGGCCCCTCGATGTACCTCTTCTACTCCTCCGAGAACTTCAGCGCCCCGAAGTGGCCCGAGGAGGACCTGCCCTTCCACATGGACCTGACGTTCACCGACGTACGCGCCGCGGAGGAGCGGCTGCTGGGGATGGGCGCCACGAAACCCGACCACCAGCCGGGCGGAACGTACTGGACGATCCTGCTCGACCCCTCCGGGCAGCCGTTCTGCATCCACCAGACCCACTGACCGCGGCCGCGATGACCCACCTGCCCCGCATCACCGCGGACCAGCGACGCGCCCGCCTGGTCCGGCGGCACCTGCTCACGACCGCCGCCCGCGTGGAGGGCGCGCACGAGGTGGCCGACGCCCTCATCGGCCTGCACGCCACCGACCCGGCGACCGTCTTCCTCGCCGCGGCCGCACGTATGCGCGCCCCCACGCCCGACGCCATCGACCAGTCCCTCTACGAGGGGCCGGCCGGCGTACCCGTCCTTGAGCGCATACGGTGCATGCGCCGCACGATGTTCGTCGTCCCCGCCCGCCTCGCGCCCGCCGTGCTCTCCGCGACCGCGCAGAACACGGACCGCCTGCGCACCGAGGGCATGGCCAAGCTGAACCAGGCCCTCGGCTGGGACGAGCGGTACTACGCCGCCGTGCGGCGGGACACGCTCGCCGCCCTTGCGGATCGCGGTGCGGCGACGGCCGCGCAGCTGGCCGCCGATGTGCCCGCCCTGCGCGAGCAACTGGTCGTCTTCCCCGGCAAGTCCTACGAGTCCCGGCAGCGCGCCGGCTCGACGGTCCTCGGTGTCCTCGCGGCCGAAGGGCACATCCGCCGGGCCAGACCGACCGGTTCCTGGACCTCGGCACAGTTCCGCTGGACGCCCGCCCGGCCGCTGCCCGCCGTACCCGTCGCCGAGGCGAGAGCCACCCTGGCGCGCCACTACCTCGCGGCCTACGGTCCCGCGACGGCCGACGACGTGAAGTGGTGGACCGGCTGGAACCTCACCGACACCCGCAAGGCCATCGCCGCCACGGGCGCGCAGGCCGTCGAACTCGACGAAGGCACGGGGTACCTCTTGCCCGAAGACCTGGAGGACTTGGAGGAGTTGGAGGACCTGGATGGCCCCGGCCCCGTCGCGCGCCACGCATCCGGCGCGGTCCTGCTGCCCGGCCTCGACCCCACCCCGATGGGCTGGCGCCACCGCGACTGGTATCTCGAACCCGCCCACACCGCCGCGCTGTTCGACCGCAACGGCAACATCGGCCCCACCGTCTGGTGGGACGGCCGCATCATCGGCGCCTGGGCCCAGCACTCCGACGGACACATCAACCACCACCTGCTCACGGATGCGCCCGCCGCCGCCCGCGCGGCCGTGGACGAGGAGATCGGCCGCCTGACCGAGTTCCTCTCGACCACCCCCGTCACGCCCGCCTACCGAACTCCCCTCGAACGCCGACTCGCCAGCGCCGCACCTGACTAGCCGTCGTTGCGCTGGTGGTACGTCTGCCTTGTGTGCTCCGTGTGCGCACGCATGATGTCCGTGGCGCGGCGCTCGTCGCGCTCCGCGATCGCCGCGATCAGCTGGCGGTGCTCGATCCAGGACTGCTTGCCGCGCTGGCGGGCCACCGGTGTGTAGTACCAGCGCACCCGGCGGTCCACCTGCCCGGCGAGTTCGGCGAGGACGACATTGCCCGCGAGCTCCATGACCTTGGCGTGAAAGGCCGCGTTGGTGGTCACCACCAGGTCCACGTCGCCGTCCGCGACGGCCTGTTCGCCCTTGGCGCACAGCTCTTCGAGCGCGGTGATCCCGGCGGTGCCCGTGTTCGCGGCGGCGAGCCTGGCGGCCTCCGCCTCCAGGAGCGTACGGACCGTGAGCAGTTGGTCCGCCTCCTCCTCGGTGGGCTCGTGCACGAACGCGCCCTGCGCGGGGCGCAGATCGACCCAGCCCTCGGTGTTGAGCCGCTGCAACGCCTCGCGCACCGGCTGCCTCGACACCCCCAGATGCCCCGCCAGTTCGCTCTCCACGAGGTGCTGCCCCGGCTGGAGCGCGCGCGTCGTGATGAGTTCAAGCAGTGCTTCGTAGACCCGCTCCCGGAGCGGACCGGGACGTTCGAGCCTGGGCACCGCCCCCTGCGGCAGTCCTGTGGACAACATCGCGGTCCCCTCCTCGACAATTGCCTTTTGTCTACAGTCTACTGAGCACAATGGCCAGCACCAGGGGGAGTTGAGCCGGTCACACCCGAACTACGGGCAGCGGACGACCTGTCCCGCGTACGACAGGTTCCCGCCGAAGCCGAAGAGCAGCACCGGGTCCCCGTGGACGATCTCGCCGCGCTCCACGAGCTTGGACAGGGCGAGCGGAATGCTGCCCGCCGAGGTGTTGCCCGAGTTCACGACGTCGCGCGCGACGACCGCGTTGACCGCGCCGATCCGCTCGGCGAGCGGCTCAATGATCCGCAGGTTGGCCTGGTGCAGCACGACAGCAGCGAGGTCCTCCGGGGTGAGGCCGGCCCGCTCGCAGGCCTTGCGGGCGAGCGGCGGCAGCTGGGTCGTCGCCCAGCGGTAGACGCTCTGGCCCTCCTGCGCGAACCGAGGCGGCGTGCCCTCGATCCGTACCGCGTTGCCCATCTCCGGCACCGAGCCCCACAGCACGGGACCGATGCCGGGCTCATCGCCAGGGCCGCACGCCTCGACGACGGCCGCGCCCGCGCCGTCCCCGACCAGGACGCACGCGGTGCGGTCCGTCCAGTCGGCCACCTCGGACATCTTGTCCGCGCCGATCACCAGGGCACGGGTGGCGGCCCCGGCCCGTACGGCGTGGTCGGCGGTGGCGAGCGCATGCGTGAAGCCCGCACAGACCACGTTCACGTCCATGGCGGCCGGGGAGGGGATGCCGAGGCGGGCGGCGACGCGGGCCGCCATGTTCGGCGAGCGGTCGATCGCGGTGGAGGTGGCGACCAGGACGAGGTCGATGGCGTCGGGCGCGAGGCCCGCGGCGGCGACGGCCTTGGCCCCGGCGTGCGCGGCGAGCTCGTCGACCGGCTCATCGGGTCCCGCGATGTGGCGGGTGCGGATGCCCACGCGGGAGCGGATCCACTCGTCGCTGGTGTCGACCATGCCCGCCAGATCCTCGTTGGTGAGGATCTTGGCGGGCTGGTAGTGGCCGACGGCGGCGATGCGTGAGCCGTGCATGAACGGGTCCCCCTTGTTGCCGGAGATGCGGGACCGTCCAGTCTGCTCAGCGACTCACCAGTAACGGGGCACGTGAAGCAACAGGAATCGGGCGTGGGCTTTGGATGCTTCTCATCATCGCGTCACCCGGTGAAGAGCTGGGTGGCCTTGTGTGCGAGTTCGTACAGACCGTAGCCGAGCGGCAGCACCACCCACAGCCAGGCGGCGGCGACAAGGCCACGGCGGCGCGGCGGACTACTGGGCGGCGGGCTGGTCGGCGCCGTCATGGGTGGCCTCCCTCGGGGCGGGAATGTGGTGGCGGGAGTGGACGGGGCGGACGCATTCGTTCGCCACGAAGCCCACGATCAGCAGGCCGATCATGATCGTGAGGGACATGCCGTAGAGCCCGGAGCCGTGCTTGCCGGCCTCATCCTGGCGGTCGGCGACCCAGTTGACGATCAACGGCCCGAGGACACCGGCCGTGGACCAGGCGGTGAGCAGCCTGCCGTGGATCGCGCCGACCTGGTACGTCCCGAAGAGGTCCTTCAGGTACGCGGGGATCGTCGCGAAGCCGCCTCCGTAGAAGGAGAGGATCACCAGCGCGCAGCCGATGAACAGCGGCTTCGACGCGTCTCCGAACTGGGCGATCAGCAGATACATCAGCGCGCCCACGCCCAGGTAGACGCGGTAGACGTTCTTGCGGCCGATCAGGTCGGACGCCGATGACCAGCCCATGCGCCCGGCCATGTTGGCGGCCGAGAGCAGGGCGACGAAGCCCGCGGCGGCGGAGACCGAGACCGGTGTCCCGGTGTCGGAGAAGAAGTCGATGATCATCGGCGCGGCCTTCTCCAGGATGCCGATGCCCGCGGTCACGTTCATGCAGAGCACGATCCACAGGCACCAGAACTGGGGAGTCCGCACGGCGGCCCGCGCGGAGACCTGCGGCCCGTCGAGCGTGCCGGGGGTGCCCGGCGCCCGCGCCCCTTCCGTACGCGGCACCCGCACCAGGAGCACGCCGAGCGACATGAAGACGGCGTACGTCAGACCGTGCACCAGGAAGGCGAGCGCGATGCCCGACGAGTCCGAGCCGAAGGACTCCAGCATCTGGGCCGACCAGGGCGAGGCGATCAGCGCGCCGCCGCCGAAGCCCATGATCGCGATGCCGGTCGCCATTCCGGGGCGATCCGGGAACCACTTGATCAGTGTCGACACGGGCGAGATGTAGCCGATGCCGAGGCCGATCCCGCCGACGAAGCCGTACCCGAAGACGATCAGCCAGTACTGGCTGATCGCCGCACCGAGCGCGGCGACCAGGAAGCCGGACGAGAAACAGGTGAGGGCGACCGCCATCGCCCAGCGCGGTCCGTTGCGCTCGACAAGGGTGCCGCCGAAGGCCGCCGAGAGGCCGAGCATCACGATGCCGAGCTGGAAGGGCAGCGCGCTCTGGGTGCCGCTGAGGTGGAGGGCGGATTCCAGTGGGGGCTTGAAGACACTCCAGGCGTAGGCCTGGCCGATGGAGAGGTGCACGGAGAGGGCGGCGGGCGGCACTAGCCAGCGGCTCCATCCCGGGGGTGCGACGGGGGGCCTCATGATCCCGAACAGTAGGAATCAGGCGGGCAGTTGGGAAGAGGACATGCACTATTCCGTCGACGGTATGCAATGTGCCGCGCAACCCCTTGCTGGCCCAACTTCCATACTGTAGACAATATTCCATCGACAGTTCATGAGCTCAGTCTTCTTCGGATCCCTCAACCGAACGGAGCGCGCCACCGTGAAAGTCGCAGTCCTCGGCGCCGGTGCGATCGGCGCCTACGTCGGAGCCGCGCTGCACCGCGCCGGTGCCGACGTCCATCTCGTCGCCCGTGGACCGCATTTGGCGGCCATGAGGCAGCACGGAGTACGTATCCACAGCCCGCGCGGCGACTTCACCGCACGGGCCCACGCCACCGACGACCCGGCCGAGATCGGCCCCGTCGACTTCGTCTTCCTGGGCCTGAAGGCCAACTCGTACGCGGCGTGCGGGCCGCTGATCGAGCCGCTGCTGCACAAAGGCACCGCGGTCGTCGCGGCGCAGAACGGCATCCCCTGGTGGTACTTCCACCGGCACGGCGGCCCGCACGACGGCCACCGCGTCGAGAGCGTGGACCCCGACGGCGCGGTCAGTGCGGTGATCGCGCCCGAGCGGGCCATCGGGTGTGTGGTGTACGCGGCAACGGAGCTGGAGGGCCCGGGAGTTGTCCGGCACCTGGAAGGCACCCGGTTCTCCATCGGGGAGCCGGACCGCTCGCGCTCACAGCGCTGTCTCGCCTTCGGCGAGGCCATGCAGGCGGGCGGCCTGAAGTGTCCCGTCGAGCCCGAACTGCGCCTCGACATCTGGATCAAGCTGCTCGGCAACATCTCCTTCAACCCGATCAGCGCGCTAGCCCGCGCCACGATGCGGGAGATGTGCCTGCACGGCGGCACCCGCCGCGTCATCGAGATCATGATGAACGAGACGCTCGCCGTCGCCGCCGCCCTCGGCTGCCGCCCCGACATCTCCGTCGAGCGGCGCCTGGCCGGCGCCGAACGCGTCGGCGACCACCGCACCTCCACCCTCCAGGACCTGGAGCGCGGCAAACCGCTCGAACTCGACGTGCTGCTCGCGGCCGTCGTGGAACTCGCCGAGATCACCGGGGTTCCGGTGCCGACGCTCCGCACCGTCCACGCCATCTCGGACCTGCTGGCCGACCGCATGAGGAGCGCGGCATGAGCAAGAAACGGGACCGGGTGCCCAAGACGTACACCCGGCTCACCCATCCCCTCGTACGCGACGCACGCGACGCGCCCTTCCGGCGGGCCACCTGGGAGGAGGCCCTGACCCGGGTGGCGGCAGGACTCCAGGAGGCCCGCGGCGCGTTCGGGATGTTCTCCTGCGCCCGTGCCACGAACGAAATGAACTACGTGGCACAGAAGTTCGCCCGCGTGGTCATGGGCACGAACAACGTCGACTCCTGCAACCGCACCTGCCACGCGCCGAGCGTCGCGGGCCTGTCGGCCGCCTTCGGCTCGGGCGGCGGCACCTCTTCTTATGAAGAGGTCGAACACACGGATCTGATCGTGATGTGGGGCTCCAACGCGCGCTTCGCCCACCCGATCTTCTTCCAGCACGTCCTGAAGGGGATCAGGAACGGCGCCCGCATGTACGCGGTCGACCCGCGCCGCACCAAGACCGCCGAGTGGGCGGAGAGCTGGCTCGGTCTGAACGTCGGCACGGACATCCCGATGGCGCACGCCATCGGCCGCGAGATCATCCACGCGGGCCTGGCCAACCGGGCGTTCATCGACCGGGCCACGTCCGACTACGAGGAGTACGCGGCCCTGGTCGAGCCATGGACGCTCTCCCTCGCCGAGAAGGTGACAGGCGTACCGGCCGCCGCCATCAGGGAGTTGGCGCACGCCTACGCGCGGGCCGAGCGGGCGCAGCTGTGCTGGACGCTCGGCATCACCGAGCACCACAACGGCACGGACAACGTGCGCGCCCTGATCAATCTCTCCCTGCTGACCGGGCACGTGGGCCGCTACGGCTCGGGCCTGCAGCCCCTGCGCGGCCAGAACAACGTCCAGGGCGGCGGCGACATGGGCGCGATCCCGAATCGCCTGCCGGGCTTCCAGGACATCCTCGACCCGGACACACGCCTGAAGTTCGAGACGGCGTGGGACACGGCCATCCAGCCGCGCTACGGCCTGAATCTGACGGAGATGTTCGAGGCGATGGAGGAGGGGTCGCTGAAGGCCGTCTACTGCATCGGGGAGAACCCGGCGCAGTCGGAGGCGGACAGCGAGCAGGCGATGCGACGCCTCCGTGCCCTGGACTTCCTCGTCGTACAGGACATCTTCCTTACGAAGACGGCCGAGTTGGCGGACGTCGTGCTGCCCGCGACGGCCGCCTGGGCGGAGACCGACGGCACGACGACCAACAGCGAGCGGCGTGTCCAGCGGGTCCGCAAGGCCGTGCGGCCGCCCGGTGAGGCGCGCGAGGACATCGACATCATCTGCGAGCTCGCCGGGCTGCTCGGCCACGACTGGAAGTACGCGGACGCGCGGGCCGTCTGGGACGAACTGCGGTCGGTGTCGCCGGACCACTACGGCATGACGTACGAACGTCTGGAGTCCCTGCAGGGCATCCAGTGGCCGTGCCCTTCGGAGGAACGGATCGAACCTTCCTACCTGCACGGCCGGTTGTGGGAGCCCGCCCCCGAACGTCGCGGCACGCCCGCACCGTTCGGCCTCGTCGCACACGACCCGCCGGTCGACCTGACGGACGAGGCGTTCCCGATCCGGCTGACGACCGGGCGGCGGCTCGACTCCTACAACACCGGTGTGCAGAGCGGGAGTTTCGCCTCACCGCTGCGGCGCGGCGAGTACGTCGAGCTGTGCCCGGAGGACGCGGAGCGGTACGGGGTCGTGGTCGGCGAGGAGGTGCGGATCTCCTCGCGGCGCGGGGTCGTCGTGGCGCCCGTGTGGGTGGACCCCGGTCTCCGCCCCGGTCTCGCCTTCATGACCATGCACTTTCCCGACGAGGTCGACACCAACCAGCTCACGATCGAGGCGAACTGCCCGATCGCGGGCACGGCGGAGTTCAAGGCGTCGGCGATACGGATCGACAAGCTGACCGCGTCGCCGGTCGCCAGTGAGGTGGGGTGACGGATGGATCTGCACTTCGGTGACAGCAAGCCGACGGACGAGGAGCGGGCGGCCGTCGACGCGGTGCTCGGTCCTGCGGAGTCCGCGTGGGAGGGGGCTGATGACCGTAGCGACGCGGATCTGCGGTGGGCGCGGGGCGGTCGTGCGGCTCGGGAGCGGCGGGATGAGCTGTTGCCGGGGTTGCACGCGCTGAACGATCGCGTGGGGTGGGTGAGCGAGGGGGGCCTGGACTACCTCTGCCGGCGGCTGATGGTGCCGCCGGCGGAGGGGTACGGGGTCGCCACGTTCTACTCGATGTTCTCGGTGCGGCCGCGGCCTCGCACTGTCGTGCGGGTCTGTACGGATCTCGCCTGCGGGGGAACTTCGTTGTGCCGGGAGGTGGAGGCGCGGCTCGGCCCGGAGTCCGGGGTGACCGTCGAGCCTTCGCCATGCCTTGGCCTCTGCGAGCGGGCGCCGGCTGCGTTGGTGGTGCGGGCGGGGCCTCCGGCCCACGGGGTGACCGCAGATCACCGGCTCCGCCGAGTTCGTCCTCAAACGCCGGACGGGCTGGATTTTTCAGCCAGTCCGGCGTTTGAGGACGAGCGCGGAGCGCGATCGGGGGTCCGGGGGCGGAGCCCCAGGGACGGTGCGCCCGAGGCGGCGGAGCCGCAGGATTCGGGTAGGGGCGGGAGCGGGGAGAAGACCCACGCCACCGCAACCATCGCCCCAGCCGCACCCGACACTCTCGCCCAAGCCGCCCTCACCCCCGACACCGCCCCCGCAGAGCCCCCCGCCGCCCTCGCCGTCCCCCAAGCCGGACAAGAAGGCCTCGTACTGCTCCGCCGCATAGGCAAGGCCGATCCAGCCTCGCTGGACGACTACCGCTCCCACGGCGGCTACACCGCCCTCCGCCACGCCTTCAGCATCGGCCCCGCCGCAGTCATCCGCGAAGTCACCGACTCCGGCCTCCTCGGACGGGGCGGCGCCGCCTTCCCCACGGGAAGGAAGTGGCAGGCCACGGCGTCCCAGCCGGATCACCCCCACTACCTCGTCTGCAACGCGGACGAGTCCGAGCCCGGCACCTTCAAGGACCGGGTGATCATGGAGGGCGACCCGTACTCGCTCATCGAGGCGATGACCATCGCCGGGTACGCGATCGGCGCCCACCGGGGCTACCTCTACCTCCGCGGCGAATACCCCCGCGCCCTCCACCGGCTCGAGCACGCCATCACCCAGGCCCGCGCACGCGGCCTCCTCGGCGACGACGTCCTCGGCCAGGGGTATGCCTTCGACATCGAGATCCGGCGCGGGGCGGGCGCGTACATCTGTGGCGAGGAAACCGCCCTCTTCAACTCCATTGAGGGATACAGAGGAGAGCCTCGCTCCAAGCCGCCCTTCCCCGTGGAGAAGGGGCTCTTCGGCAAACCCACCGCCGAGAACAACGTCGAGACCCTCGTCAACGTCCTCCCCGTCCTCACCATGGGCGCGCAGGCGTACGCCGCCATAGGGACGGCGAAGTCCACCGGGCCCAAGCTCTTCTGCGTCTCCGGCAGCGTCGAACGGCCCGGCATCTACGAGCTCCCCTTCGGCGCCACCCTCGGCGAGCTCCTGGCCATCGCCGGGAAGCCGGACAACCTCAGGGCGGTCCTCCTGGGAGGCGCGGCCGGCGGCTTCGTACGCCCGGACGAGCTCGACATTCCGCTCACCTTCGAGGGGACGAGGAACGCCGGTACGACCCTCGGGTCGGGCGTCGTGCTCGTCCTGGACGACACCGTTCCGCTCCCCCGCGTCCTGCTCCGCATCGCCGAGTTCTTCCGCGACGAGTCCTGCGGCCAGTGCGTGCCCTGCCGGGTCGGCACCGTCCGCCAGGAGGAGGCCCTGCATCGGATCGTCGAGCGGACGGGGGCCGATGCCGCAGGCGACATCGCGCTCCTGCGCGAGGTGGGGCGGACGATGCGGGACGCCTCCATCTGCGGGCTCGGCCAGACCGCGTGGAACGCCGTGGAATCCGCCATCGACCGCCTGGGGGCGTACAAGTGACCGCCGTACCGCTGGGAATCCCGCGCCGCCTCGTCGAATTCACCCTCGACGGGCAGGACGCCCGCGTGCCGGAGGGGGCGACCCTCCTCGACGCCTGCCGGGCCGCGGGCAAGGACGTGCCGACCCTCTGCGAGGGCGACACCCTCACCCCGAAGAACGCCTGCCGGGTGTGCGTCGTGGAGGTGGAGGGGGCACGGACGCTCGCCCCTGCCTGCTCGCGCAAGGCCGAACCCGGCATGAGCGTGCGCACCGACACCGAACGCACCCGGCACAGCCGCAAGGTCGTCCTCGAACTCCTCGCATCGTCGGTCGACTTGTCGATGACGCCGAAGGTCGCGGCCTTGCTCAAGGAGTACGAGGCGAAGCCCGAACGCTTCGGCCCGGACGCGGCCCGCCTGAACGAGGAACCGAAGGTCGACAACGACCTCTACGTCCGCGACTACGACAAGTGCATCCTCTGCTACAAGTGCGTCGACGCCTGCGGCGAGCAGTGGCAGAACACCTTCGCGATCTCCGTGGCCGGCCGCGGCTTCGACGCCCGGATCGCCGTCGAGCACGACGCGCCGCTGACCGACTCGGCGTGCGTGTACTGCGGGAACTGCATCGAGGTCTGCCCGACGGGCGCCCTGAGCTTCAAGTCGGAGTTCGACATGCGGGCCGCCGGTACGTGGGACGAGGCGGCGCAGACCGAGACGACGACGGTGTGCGCGTACTGCGGAGTCGGCTGCAACCTGACCCTGCACGTACAGGACAATGACATTGTGAAAGTCACCTCTCCGCACGACAATCCGGTGACCCACGGCAACCTCTGCATCAAGGGCCGCTTCGGCTACCAGCACGTACAGAACCGGGACTGATCGACATGGGACGAGTCACGGAGCGCCGCCGCGTCCTCCGCATCCGGGACGGCGCCGTCAGCGAGCGGCCCGACACCCTGGTCGCGGAGGAGCCGCTGGAGATCCGGCTCAACGGGAAGCCGCTTGCCATCACCATGCGCACGCCCGGTGACGACTTCGCGCTGGCGGCGGGTTTCCTGGTGAGCGAGGGGGTGCTCGGCTCGGCGGACGAGCTGCAGTCCATCGTCTACTGCGCGGGGGCGACTGCCGACGGTTCGAACACGTACAACGTGGTCGACGTGAAGACCGCTCCGGGGCTCGTCCTGCCCGACATCACCCTCGAACGCAACGTGTACACCACCTCGTCCTGCGGCCTGTGCGGCAAGGCGAGCCTGGACGCCGTGCGCACCACGGCGCGCTTCCCGATCTCCGACGCTCCCCCGGTCCGGCTCGGGACCGAGCTGCTCGCCGGCCTCCCCGACCGGCTGCGCGCGGCGCAGCGCGTCTTCGACCGGACCGGGGGGCTGCACGCGGCGGCGCTCTTCTCCGAGGAGGGGGAACTCCTCGACATCCGGGAGGACGTGGGCCGGCACAACGCGGTCGACAAGCTCGTCGGGCGGGCCCTGCAGGACGGCCGTCTTCCGCTGTCGCGTGCCGTGCTGCTCGTCTCGGGCCGTGCCTCCTTCGAGCTGGCGCAGAAGGCGGTGATGGCAGGCATTCCGGTGCTCGCGGCCGTCTCCGCGCCCTCCTCCCTGGCCGTCGATCTCGCCGCCGAGACCGGTCTCACCCTGGTCGGCTTCCTGCGCGGCTCCTCCATGAACGTGTACGCGGGCGAGCACCGGATCGCCGTGCGGGCCGCGGCCTCCCAGGGCTGACCGGCGGCTCCCCGCTGCACGGCGGCGGGACCCCGCCCGGCGGGGAGCGCCCCCTGCGCCGGCGGGGTCCCGGCCCCGCTCCCGGCTACCTGCTGTAGTTCTTCCCGATGGGCCTGCCGGGGATCCCCGAACCGGGCAGACGCGACTGGGTGCCGTCCTGCTCCGCCGTTGTGACGGTCGTCGGGTCCGTCGTCGTGTCGGCCGTCGTGTCGGTCGTCGCTTGCGTGACCATGGCGAGGTCTTCCTTCCTGCGTGCCGGACGGTGTCTCACCAGTCCGACCACACAGGCGCTCGGAATGTGAGGCGGGCCCTGACCAGGCGGCGCGCATTCACCCTCCGCATGCTTCTTGTGGGGTGCCGAACGCCCCAAGTAGCGTCTGTGGCGCGCACGTTGGACGTGGGATGTCAGGATGTCCAGTCACCTTGGAGGGTGGGCCGCACCATGCCATCAGGTCTCCGTGTACGCCTCAGATCACTCCGAACGGCCGCGACCGCGTTAACCCTCGTCGCCTTCGGGGCGCTGCTGCCCGCGCCGTCGGCGCAGGCCGCCCCCGACGCCCCCGCGACGGATTTCGAGCAGCAGGTCCTGTTCAAGGCCTCGCAGGACTCCGGGTACGCCTGCTATCGCATCCCCGCCGTCGTGAAGACGGTGAAGGGCACGCTCCTCGCGTTCGCCGAGGGGCGGGTCAACGACTGCAGCGACGCGGGCGACATAGACATCGTCGTCAAGCGGTCGCACGACGGCGGCCGCACCTGGAGTCCGCTCCAGGTCGTCAATGAGGGCGCGGGCGACACCCACGGCAACCCCGCCCCGATCGTCGACCGCAGGACCGGCCGCATCGTCCTGGCGGAGACGTACAACACGGGCCGCACGGACGGGCAGAACTGTGCCGTGCCCTGCGACCGCACCCCCCATCTGCAGTACAGCGACGACGACGGCCGCAGCTGGTCGGCGCCGCGCGACCTGAGCGACCAGATACTGCCCAAGGACTGGAACTCCTGGTACGCGACCGGGCCCGTGCACGGCCTCCAGCTGACCCGCGGCAAGCACGCGGGCCGGCTCGTCTTCACCGCCAACACCGAGACCTGGGACGGCAGTCGGGTCACCGCCAATCACGCGGCGCTGATCGTCAGCGACGACGGCGGCAAGAACTGGAAGATCGGCGCCAAGGACTCGTACCGGATACCTCTCGACGGCACGTTCCGCCAGAAGCCGTCCGAGATGACGATCACGGAACGCCCCGACGGGGCGGTCTACGTCAGCGGGCGCGAGCAGGACGGCACCGATCTCGGGCATCGCACGCACACGGTCAGCCGCGACGGCGGGGACTCCTTCGCCGCGCCGTTCAAGACCATCCCCGACCTCTACACGCCCCAAGTGCAGGGCTCCACGCTCCAGTTCGGCAAGCGGATGCTGCTCGCCTGCCCGGGCGACCCGGACCGCCGCCGCACGATGCAGATCCGCTCCTCGTACGACGGCGGCCGCACCTGGGACAGCGTGGACCGCGGCACGACGGTCACCACGGACTGGTCCGGCTACTCGGACATGGTGCGGGCAGACGGCGGGCACGTGGGTCTGATGTACGAGGGCGGGGCGGTCGACGCCCGCGACGAGATCCGCTTCGCGCGCTTCACCGAGGACTGGCTGCAGCCGCGCCGCGGCCCGGACCCGACGACCGCCGACCGTGCGCCGCACGCGAAGGCCGCCGCCGTGCTCGGCGGGGCGGCGTCGACCGAAGGACGGTTCGGCAGGGCGGTCGCCTTCGACGGCACGGACGACGCCGTCCGACTGCCGTACCGAAGCCAACTCCCGCTCGGCACAAAGGACTTCACCGCATCGCTGTGGTTCCGCTACTCCGCGACCAGCGGTGAGCAGCCGCTGCTCTGGATGGGTGGTGTCGGCACCAATCAGCCCCAGGTGTGGCTGCGCGGCGAGCCCGCGAGCAACCGCGTCACGGGCCTGATCACCACGCGCGACGGGGCCACCCCGCCGAGGTCGGCCTCCGTGCGCACCACGGGCGCGTACAACGACGGGCAGTGGCATCACATCGCGCTGCGTCGGGGCGGCGGTCAGCTGACGCTCTCCATCGACGGTACGCGGATCAGTGCCGCCGATGTGCCGGGCACGGTCACCCGCAACTCGGGGTACGGCTTCCATGTCGGCCAGCGGGTCGACAGCCGCGCCCACTTCGCCGGATCCATCGACGAGGTACGGGTCTACGACCGGGCGCTGAGCGATGCCGAGCTGACGGAACTGGGAACGGACGGGGCTGCGAAGACCCCTGTGACGCGGGACACCGTCGCATGGCTTCCCATGGACCACATCCGCGCGAGCAACTAACGTCCCGCTCGTGCCCGCCGACCGAGCTCCACGCACAGGCTGGGGCGCGCGCAGGACCACGCTGGTCCTGCTGCTCGCCCTGGTCTGCGCGGCCGTGCTGCTCACCGCCCTCCCGGACGACCGGGAGGGCGGTGCGGCATGCGAGGCACGCACCGTCTCGTCGTGGTCCGCCGACGAGGAGACCACGGGCATGTTCGCCCGCTACGGGGACGACACGGCGCGCGCCGACGACTGGACCGGCGGCGACGGCACCCATTCGGTGCGCCTCCCGGACGGGCGCCTGCTGTGGCTCTTCTCCGACACCTTCCTCGGCCAGGTGCACGCGCCGCCCAACCCGGTGGGCCAGCCGCACACCTGGCGGGACACGACCGCGCCGATGGTGCGCAACTCGGCCGTGGTGATGTCCCGCTCGGGCACCCTGCAGCGCACCCTGCCGGCCCCACTCTTCCCCGACCCGGCGCCGAACCAGTGGCGCTGGCCGGTGGCGGCGCAGGTGGAGCCGCGCTCCCCCGGCTCGTCGGACGACGTCGTACGCGTCCTGCTGTGGACCCGCGCCACCGGGACCGGGCCGTGGATCTACGGCGTGCCCACCGGCACCGAGGTCGCCACGCTCTCGCTGCCCGATCTGCGCGTCGAGGGCATCGTCAAGGTCTCCGACCAGCAGTCGGTGCCGGACCCGGACAAGCGCGTGCTCTACGGCACCACCGCGATCGACGACGACGGCTGGACGTATGTGTTCGGCGGCAATGACGGGCAGGCGGCCGCGCGGCCTGCCTCGCACGCGTACGTCGCGCGGGTGCCGCAGGGCAGGCTGGCCGAGCCGGGCGCGTGGCGATACTGGGACGGCAAGGGCTGGACGAAGGACGGGAAGCCCCGGTCGGTGCTGGGTGACGGTGAGCGCAAGGGTGTGGGCAGCGCGTTCACCGTGGTGCGCGTCAAGGGGACGTACGTCCTGTTCACGATGGCCGCGGGCACCGAGGGCCTGACCACCGTGACCTCCTACTGGGCCTGCTCGCCCACCGGTCCTTGGCGCGGCCCCACGAAGAGCTTCGCGCCGCCCCTGCCGAAGGACGGCGCGGCCGAGCAGGACGTGGCCGCGTACAACCCGCAGGCCCATCCGGCGCTCAGCGGGAACGGGCGGCTGCTGCTCAGTTACGACGTCAACTGGCTCGACGCGACGCCCGCGAGCGCGCAGGCGAACGTCAGCCGGAACGTGTCCCTGTACCGACCGCGGTTCGTGTCTCTTCGGCTCGCGACGGCTCGCTGACGAAGTCCTCCAGATCGCGCGAACGCCGCTTGGCGATCACCGCGCAGACCATCAGCTGCATCTGGTGGAAGAGCATCAGGGGCAGCACGGCGAGGGAGGCGTGGGCCCCGAACAGGACGCTCGCCATGGGTAGTCCGGCGGCCAGGGACTTCTTCGACCCGGCGAACTGGATGGCGATCCGGTCCCCGCGGCCGAAGCCTAGCCGCTTGGCCCCGTACCAGGTCAGGGCGAGCATCACGGCGAGCAGCACCGCCTCGACGGCGAGCAGCGCGCCGAGCCGCAGCGGGGTCACCTGGTGCCAGATGCCCTGCACCATGCCCTCGCTGAACGCGGTGTAGACGACGAGCAGGATCGAGCCGCGGTCGACGAGGCCCAGGACCTTCTTGTTCCGGGCGATGAATCCCCCGATCCAGCGGCGCAGGAACTGCCCCGCGAGGAACGGCGCGAGCAACTGGAGCACGATCTTCATCAGCGAGTCCGCGGAGAACCCGGCCCCGCTGTTGCCGAGCAGCGCGGCCGCGAGCAGCGGGGTGAGGACGATGCCGGCGAGCGAGGAGAAGGAGCCCGCGCAGATCGCCGCCGGCACGTTGCCGCGTGCCATGGAGGTGAAGGCGATCGACGACTGGACCGTGGACGGCACGAGCGTCAGGAAGAGGAACCCGCTGTAGAGGGCGGGGGTCAGCACGTACGGGACGAGTCCCTTGGCCGCGAGCCCGAGCAGCGGAAAGGCGACGAACGTACAGGCGAGGACGGTGACATGCAGCCGCCAGTGCTTGAGTCCGTCGAGCGCCTCGCGGGTGGAGAGCCGGGCCCCGTAGAGGAAGAAGAGCAGCGAGACCGCCGCGGTGGAGGCTCCGGATGCGATGTCGGCGCCGGTGCCGCGGGCGGGGATCAGCGCGGCGACGCCCACTGTCCCGAGCAACGCCAGGATGTACGGGTCGATCGGCATCCAGGAGGGCCGGCTCGGGCGTTTCACTTCGCTCCATCGGTTTCGGTTCAGATCGTGCCCTCTTGATGATCCTCCTGATCGTCGCGATCGGGAATCCCGTACACCGCTCTGACTGTCATCACGGATCGCGATAGGCGGGGCTAAACTCGGGAGCATGTACGACCCCGCGCAGCTCCGTACGTTCCTTGCCGTGGCCCAGACGCTGAGCTTCACGCAGGCCGCCCGGCGCCTGAATCTGCGCCAGTCCACGGTCAGCCAGCATGTGCGCCGCCTGGAGGACGCCACCGGGCGCCAGCTCTTCGCCCGCGACACGCACTCCGTGGAGCTGACCGAGGACGGCGAGGCGATGCTGGGATTCGCGCGGCGGATCCTGGAGGTGCATGAGCAGGCGTCGGCGTTCTTCACCGGGACGCGGCTCGGCGGGCGGCTGCGGTTCGGGGCTTCGGAGGACTTCGTCCTGACGCGGCTCACCGACATCCTGGAGTCGTTCCGGCACGACCATCCCGAGGTCGATCTGGAGCTGACGGTCGAGCTGTCAGGCACGCTGCACGAACGCCTCGACGCGGGCAAACTCGACCTCGTCCTCGCCAAGCGGCGCCCGGAGGATCCGCGCGGCGAGCTGGTCTGGCACGACAAACTCGTCTGGATCGGCGCGGAGCGGCTGCGGCTCGACCCGGCTCTTCCGGTGCCGCTGATCGTCTTCCCGCCGCCGGGCATCACACGCGCCCTGGCCCTCGAAGCCCTGGAGCGACGCGGCCGCGCCTGGCGGATCGCCTGCACTAGCGGCAGCCTCAACGGCCTGGTCGCCGCCGCCCGCGCGGGACTCGGCGTGATGGCGCACTCCCACGGACTCATCCCACCGGGCCTGGTCCGCGTCCCGGAGCGCGCGGGCCTCCCCGAGCTGGGCGCGGTCGACTTCGTGCTGCTGCACGGGGAGCGGCGGGCTTCGGCGCAGGGCGCTGCGGCGGCTCTGGCGGCGGCGATTCTGGGCGGCGGGGACAGGCTGCGCCCCTGAACGCTCCGCGGGGAGCGCGGTACTCGTCTGCGGGCGCTTCGTGGCTGGTCGCGCCCGCGCGGCGGAGCCGCATGTGTCACAGTCCCGCGCCCCTTCGGGCGCTCAGCGCGGGAACGGCCGGTACGTGAGCTGCTTGACGCGGCGGATGAAGGGTGCCGTCTCGACGTGCTGGACGCCGTCGAGGTGGCCGAGGCGCCCGCTGAGGTAGCGGTAGAGCGAGGGGATGTCGCGGGCCACGGCGGTCGCCATGATGTTGGACGCCCCCGCCACGGCGCTCGCGTGGGCGATCTCCGCGTGGGTGGCGAGGGTCTTGCCCACCGTGTCCAGGGCCCAGGGAGCCGCGGTGATCCAGAGCATCGACCCGACGTGGAAACCGACCAGGGCGGAGTCGTACTCGATGTCGATGTAGAGCGCGCCGGACGCGAGCAGCGCGGCGAGGCGGCGCTTGACCGCGGACTCCGAGCGTCCGGTGGCCTGTTGGAGCTCGGGGTAGGTCGCGCGGCCGTCCCGTTCGAGCGCGGCGACCAGCGGCTCGTCCTCCGGGTCGATGTGCAATGGCTCTTCCGCGCGATCGGTGCCGGGCCCGGCGGGGCGCAGGGCTGCGGCCTGCTCCTCGCTGAGCGGCCCGTGCTTGATCAGCCAGCCGTTGGGGCCGCCGAAGAAGCGGTGCAGCATCTGCTGGGCACGGATGTCGACGATGTGCGGGGTGCGCGGGAGCTTGCCGAGCAGCAGCTCGTCCTGGTCGCTCCGGCTGCGCGGCCGGGTACAGCAGACGACTTCGGTGCCGCCGGACGTGAGGCCGATCCATGAGGTGTCGGGGCGGCGGGCCAGGGCGGCCGCGATGGCCTCGGCGCCGTCGGGGGCGCAGCGCAGGCGCAGCATCCACTGCTCCTGGCCGAGCCGCTCGTGGTCCCGTACGGCGACGACCCGCAGACCGCCCTCGGAGACCAGCTTGCGGTAGCGGCGGGCGACCGTCTGGTCCGAGACCCCGAGGACGGCCGCGATCCGGCTGAAGGGCGCGCGCCCGTCGATCTCCAGGGCCTGCAGCAACTGGGCGTCGAACGAGTCGGGCACACGAGGTGTGGAGGATTCCCTCGGCCTGATGTCCATCAGTGTCGGTTTCCTTCGGTCTGCCGCTGGTGATGGCCGGGATCGTCCGTCCGCATTCCATCGTACGAGGCACGCAGATCCGTCGTACAAGGAGTTGAGGATGCGTACATGGGGGCCGCTCACAGCGGTGAGCCTGGGGACGTTCATGCTGTTGCTGGACGTGACGATCGTGGTCGTGGCGCTGCCCGACATGGCGCGGGCGCTGAACGCCTCGTTGAGCGATCTGCAATGGGTGATCGACGGCTACGCGCTTGCGCTCGCCGCGCTGCTGCTCGGAGTGGGGGCCGCGGCGGACGTACTGGGGAGGCGGCGGCTCAACGTCGTGGGCACCGCGCTCTTCGCGCTGGCCTCGCTCGGCTGCGGCCTTGCATCGAACGCGGACGTCCTGGTGGCCGCCCGCGCCCTGCAGGGACTCGGCGCCGCCGCGATGTTCGCGACGACGCTGCCGCTCCTCGGCGCCGCGTACCAGGGCCGCGACCGGTCCGTGGCGCTCGGCGTCTGGGGCGCGGTGAGCGGGGCCGCGGCGGCGATGGGGCCGATCGTCGGCGGGCTGCTCACCGAGGGTCCTGGCTGGCGGTGGATCTTCTTCGTGAATCTGCCGGTGAGCGTGGCGTCGATATGGATGACGCTGCGGGTGGTGCCCGAGTCGAAGGGCCAGGCGGGGCGCCGGGTCGACTGGGCGGGTACGGCGACGTTCGCGCTGTTCGCGGGTGCCCTGACGTACGGGGTGGTGCGGGCCGGATCGGAGGGCTGGACGTCGGCGGCCACCACGGTGACCCTGGCCGTCGCGGTGCTCGCACTCGTCGGTTTCGTGGCCGTCGAACGCCGTGTCGCGCACCCGCTGCTCGACCTGAGGCTGCTGCGTACGCCCGCGTTCACGGGCGTACTGCTCGGCGCGATCGGCTACAACGCCGCCGCGTTCGGCCTGATGCCCTATCTCTCGATCTGGCTGCAGACCGTGCTCGGCATGAGCCCGGTGACCGGCAGCCTCGTGATGCTGCCGCTGGCCGCGATGTCGTTCGTGGTGGCCGCGGTCGGCGGGCGGATGCTGCACGGGGTGCCCGCACGGCTGACCATCGGCGTGGGCCTGCTCCTGATCGGCGCCGGCGGGATCGCCCTCGCGGTGCTCGACGCCGGGTCGTCGTGGGGCGCGCTCATCCCGGGGCTCACGGTCGCCGGGGTCGGCACGGGCCTGGTCGCGCCGGGCCTCGCGGGCGCCGCGCTCGCCGCGGTGCCCGCCGCGAACTCGGGGATGGCGGGCGGCGCGGTCAACACGTTCCGCCAGCTCGGGTACGCGCTCGGGGTCGCCGTCTTCGGCACGGTGCTCACCTCGCGCATGCAGGACACGCTCGGCCATGACGCGGCTCACACCCTCGCGGGCGGCGGAGCAGCGGCACTCCGTGGGACCCTCTCCGAGCACACCGTGCGGGCCGCGTTCGCCTCCGGCCTGAACGCGGCGGCGGTCGTCGCGGGCGCCGTCGGTCTGGTCGCCGGAGTACTGGTCCTCGTCATGGTGCGGTCCGCGCGCAAGGCACCGGAGGACGAGATTCCAGTGGCCGAAACCCGCATCCCCGCAGGACGGTCGCAGCAGTAACCGCTGCGTACAGATTCGGTGGAGATTACGCCACCGAAACTTACTCAACCGTAAGTAATCTGTCCCGCCTCTCCCCTTGTGGCCGCATTTCACCGGCTGACCAGCGTGGACGGTACGTACCGACGGGTCGGTCACCCCCTCCCGCCGGGCAGCGCGGTGGGGTACCGTCACCGGCGCTGTGCGGAGCGCCACAAGGAGCATCATTGCGCGAGTTCACGAACCCTCCGATGGCGTCGGCGCCGCTGGTGGGCGGCCTTGCCGACGTCGTGTTCGACCATGCCCTTGAGGATCCGCTCCACGTCGCCCTCGGCATCAAGACCGACGGCGTGTGGCGCGACGTCACATCAGCCGAGTTCCGCGATCAGGTGATGACGCTCGCCAAGGGGCTGCTCGCCCAGGGGGTCCGTTTCGGCGACCGCGTCGCCATCATGTGCCGCACCCGCTACGAGTGGACGCTCTTCGACTACGCGCTGTGGACGGTCGGCGCCCAAGTGGTGCCCATCTATCCGACCTCATCGGCCGAGCAGGTCTTCTGGATGATGCACGACGCGCAGGTGTCGGCCGCCATGGTCGAGCACGAGGACCACGCAATGACGATCGGCTCGGTGATCGACCGGCTGCCGCAGCTGCGCCGGCTGTGGCAGCTGGACGCCGACGCCGTGGGCGAGCTGAGCCGGGCGGGCATCGACATCGACGACGAGGTGGTCAACCGCCACCGGCGCGCGGTCACCCCCGACTCGATCGCCACGATCATCTACACCTCGGGCACCACGGGCCGCCCCAAGGGCTGTCTGATCTCCCACGCGAACTTCATGTTCGAGGCGGACACGGTCATCCAGCGCTGGGAGCCGGTCTTCCACTCCCGGCGCGGCGACGAGGCGACAACGTTGCTCTTCCTGCCACTGGCCCATGTCTTCGGGCGGATGGTGCAGGTCGCGGCGGTCCGCGGCCGGGTCAAGCTGGGCCACCAGCCGAGCCTGAACGCGGCGGCGCTCATCCCCGATCTGGCCGCGTTCCGGCCCTCGTTCATCCTGGCCGTGCCGTACATCTTCGAGAAGGTCTTCAACGCCGCGCGGCGCAAGGCCGAGAAGGGCGGCAAGTCGGGCCCCTTCGACAAAGCCGTGGAGTGCGCCGTGCGGTACGCGGACGCCATGGAGGCCAAGGCCTTCGGCACAGGACCGGGACCTTCGGCGGCCCTGCGCATGCAGCACCAGCTCTTCGACAAGCTCGTCTACTCCAAGGTGCGCGAGGCGATGGGCGGCCGGGTACGGCACGCGATGTCCGGCGGCTCCGGGATGGACCGGCGGCTCGGCCTGTTCTTCGCGGGCGCGGGCGTGACGATCTACGAGGGGTACGGCCTCACCGAGTCGACGGCGGCGGCGACCGCCAACCCGCCCGAGCGCACCCGCTACGGCACGGTCGGCCAGCCCATCCCCGGCACCACCGTGCACATCGCGGACGACGGGGAGGTCTGGCTCAACGGCGGCAATGTCTTCCAGGGGTACCTCAACGACTCCAAGGCCACCGACGCGACGCTGCACGAGGGCTGGCTCGCCACCGGCGACCTGGGCGCGCTCGACGAGGACGGCTACCTCACGATCACCGGGCGCAAGAAGGAGATCCTGGTGACCTCCGGCGGCAAGAGCGTGTCGCCGGGGCAGCTGGAGGAGCGGGTGCGCGACCATCCGCTGGTCGCGCAGTGCATCGTCGTGGGCAACGACCGCCCCTACATCGCGGCGCTCGTCACGCTGGACGGGGAAGCCGTCGAGCACTGGCTGAACATGCGCCGCAAGCCGCCGATGTCCCCCACGGATCTGGTGCGCGATCCGGATCTGGAGACGGAGGTACGGCGGGCCGTCGTGGCCGCCAACACCCTTGTCTCACAGGCCGAGTCGATTCGTACGTTCCGGATACTGGCCCACCAGTTCTCCGAGGAGCACGGGTTGCTCACGCCTTCGCTGAAGTTGAAGCGGAAGGCCATCGAGACCGCATACTCGGCCGAGGTCGAGGCGCTTTACCGCACGTAACAGTCCCTTTGGGGTTTCTGACGGTTCATCAATTACCGACGCGTCAGTTATTGACGGTTCATCAGGTCACGCACAGAATCAGCCCCACTTCGACGGAGGGGGCTCGACCGTGTCGCGATCGATCCGCACCTGTACCCGTACCATCACCGCCACCGTGGCCGCACTGCTGCTCGCCACCGCCTGCAACTCCGCATCGAACAGCAGTGGTTCGAGCGGGGGCGACAAGGCCGGTGGCTCCGCCCGCGGTGTGACCGCCGACTCCATCAAGGTCGGCGGCATCGTCTCCATGACGACCGCGAGCGGCTACAGCAAGAAGGACACCGACCTCGGCGCCAAGGCCCGCTTCGACCGTGCGAACGCCGACGGCGGCGTACACGGACGGAAGATCGACTACCTGGGCGCGGAGGACGACGGCCAGGATCCCGGGAAGAATCTCGCGGCGGCGCGCAAACTCGTCCAGCAGGACAAGGTGTTCGCGATCTCGCCGATGAGTTCGGTCACCTTCTCGGGAGCCGACTTCCTCCAGAAGCAGAAGGTGCCGACGTTCGGCTGGGGCACCATCCCGCCCTTCTGCGGCCCCAGTTACATGTATGGCTTCGGCGGCTGCATGGTGCCGATGCCCGGCGGCACCATCACCCAGAGCTGGCCGGAGGGCCTGAAGAAAGTCACCGGCGGTTCGAAGGGCAAGTCGGTGGCGATCCTCGCGAACGACAACGACGCGGGCACCTTCGCCATCCGCACCTACAAGCAGAGCTTCGCCGCGGCCGGTTACAAGGTGACGTTCGCCAAGTCGACGGTGCCCGCGACATCGGTGCCCAGCGACTGGTCGGCGTACACGAAGGAGATCCTGCGCTCGGACGGCGGCAAGGCGCCCGACGTGGTCGTCTCCGTGATGCAGACGCCGTACAACATCGGCCTGTTCACGGCCGTCAAGCGCTCGGGCTTCAAGGGCGTGATCACCGACCCGACGGACTACGACCCGGGCCTGCTCGCCAAGAGCGCGACGAAGAAGGCGCTCGACGGCGTGCACATCCTGCTCTCCTTCCAGCCGTTCGAGCAGAACACGGCGGACATGAGGCAGTTCAAGACCGACATCAGGAAGGCGGCGGGCAAGGACGTCCCGCTCAACATGCACATGATGACCGGCTATATGTCGGCCGACCTTTTCCTCGCCGTCGCCGAGCAGGCGGGCAAGGATCTGACGGTCTCCTCCTTCCAGAAGGCGGCGAACGGCTTCTCGGACAAAGGCACGATGGTCGGCGACCGCGCCCTGCCCAAGGGGCAGAAGGAGTCGTTCGGCTGCGGCGCACTGGTCCAACTCAAGGGTGGCAAGTACTCGGTGTCCGCGCCCTTCAAGTGCTACGAACCCATCCCCTTCAAGTAGCAAGCGGGGGCGTCTCACCTCATGTCGGACCTCCTCGGCTTCATCCTGAGCGGTCTCGTCTCGGGCGCGCTCTACGCGCTGCTCGCCACGGGCCTCGTCCTGTCCTACTCCGCGTCCGGTCTCTTCAACTTCGCGCACGGCGCGACCGCCTACCTCTGCGCACTCGCGTTCTACGAACTCCATTCCGGCTTCGGCTGGCCGGCCGTGCCGACGGCCCTGCTCCTTGTCTGCGTGGTGGCCCCGTCCCTCGGCTGGGGCCTTGACCGGCTGATGTTCCGCAAACTGGCGCGGGTCGGCGAGACCGCGCAGATCGTGGCGACGATCGGTCTGCTCGTCGCGCTGCCCGCGCTCGGCCTGTGGGTGGTGGAACTCCTGGAGGACGCGGGCGCTTCCGTGAAGCCCGCCGAGAACCAGTTCGGTCTTCCGGGGGTCGGGCCGAGCCCCGCCAAGTCCTGGCAGCTGATGGACGGCGTCGGCATCGACTCCGACCAGCTGATCACGTGGGTGGCGACGGCCGTGGTTGCGGTCGGCCTGTGGGTCCTGATGCGGCACACACCGCTGGGGCTCCGGCTGCGGGCCGCGGTCGACAACCGTTCGCTGGTGGAGCTGCGGGGCATGAGCGCGGACCGGCTCTCGTCGGTGGCGTGGATGCTGTCGTCGGGGCTCGCGGGGCTTGCGGGTGTGCTGGCGACGCCCTTGCTCGGTCTTTCGTCGCACGACTTCACGCTGTTCCTGTTCGTCTCCGCGACGGCGGCCGTGCTCGGCCGCTTCATGTCGATCCCGCTGGCCTTCGCGGGCGGGCTCGGGCTCGGGGTGCTGCAGAACCTGGTCGCCGGGTACGCCGACTTCGCGGAGAAGATCACGGGGTTCCGTACGGCGGTCCCGTTCCTGATCCTCTTCGCCGGGCTGCTTCTGCTGACGCGGCGGCAGCGCACGGCGGGCACCGCGGCGGCGGACGCACCGCCGATCGACTATCTGGCGGGGCGTTCGTGGGCGCGGCGGTGGGGGCCGTGGGCGGCGGGTGCGGTCGTGCTCGCGGTCTCGTTCTACACGGTGACCACGCCCTTCTGGAGCGGGATCCTCGCGCAGGGCCTCGCCATCTCGGTCGTCTTCATCTCGTTCACCGTGGTGACGGGGCTCGGCGCGATGGTGTCCCTGGCGCAGGCGACCTTCGTGACGGGGGCGGCGCTGGTGGCCGGGCTGCTGATGAGCCACGGCTGGCCGTTCATCGCGGCGGCGCTGGTGGGGACGTGCGGGGCGGCGGTGCTCGGCGCGCTGGTCGCGCTGCCGGCGCTGCGGCTCGGGGGCCGGTCCCTGGCCCTTGCCACGCTGGCGCTGGCGTTCCTGGCCGATCAAGTCCTCTTCCAGATGGGGTGGTTAAGGAACGGTGACACGGGGTGGGAGATACCCCGGCCGGTCTTCGGCCCGGTGGACCTGACGGACGACCGCGCGATGGGCGTGGCGATGGTCGTCCTGGTGACGGTGGCGGTGGCGGCGCTCAGCGCGCTGCGCGGGTCGGCGACCGGGCGGGCGATGCTGGCGGTGCGGTCCGCTCCGGCGGCGGCGATGGCGTCGGGCGTCTCCGTGGTCCGCACGAAGCTGCTCCTCTTCACGCTGTCGGCGGGGCTCGCGGGGTTCGGGGGCGTGATGTACGCGTCGTTCAACACGCGGATCACGGCTACGGACTTCACGGCGATGACGGGGCTTGTGTGGCTGGCGGTGGTGGTCGCGGCGGGGGTGCGGAGGCCGCAGTTCGCGGTGGTGGCGGGGCTGGTGTTCGCGGTGATGCCGCATGTCCTGGCGGACTATGTGACGGAGTCGGTGCAGGTGCCGGTGATTCTGTTCGGGCTTGCGGGGCTTGCCTTGGCCAATGATCCGGATGGGTACTGTGCGGCGGTTTCGGTGCGGATGCATCGGCGGCGGGTGCGGGAGGTGGGGGCTGGGGTTGCCTCCGGCGGTGAATTTCCCCGCGGTGCCTCATCAGCGCGCTCCGCGCGCGGGCACCCCTTCCCGAAAACGGCTTCGCCTCCACCGGTTGCCGTCAATCACCGGCTTCGCCGAGTTCGTCCTCAAACGCCGGACGGGCTGAAACCCCCAAGCACCGGCCAGAATCATTCAGCCCGTCCGGCGTTTGCCCTTACCCTCCACGACCTGCATGCCGGATACGACGGCGCTCCCGTCCTCCACGGAGTGACCCTCACCGTCCACCCGGGCGAAATCGTCGCCCTCCTCGGCCCCAACGGGGCGGGAAAGTCGACGACTTGCAAGGTCGCGTCCGGACTCATCGCACCCACCCAGGGCTCGATCCACGTCGCCGGACGCGAAGCCACCCGCGAAGGCGCCGTCGCCCGCTCAAAGGCAGGCGTCGTCCTCGCCCCCGAGGGAAGGGGAATCTTCCCGTCCCTCACCATCGAGGAGAACCTCACCCTCCGCCTCCCGGACAAGACCGCCCGCGAAGCCGTCTACGACCGGTTCGGCAGCCTCGCCGCCCGGCGGAAGATCACCGCGGGCTCCCTCTCCGGAGGCGAGCAGCAGATGCTCGCCCTCGCTCCCCTCCTCCAGCGCCCACCCGCGGTGCTCATCGCGGACGAGCCGTCCCTCGGCCTCGCTCCCCGCGTCGTCGACGAGGTGTTCCGACTGCTTGGCGAACTCCGGGACGCGGGGACGGGGTTGCTCCTGGTGGAGGAGAAGGCGGCGGAGATCCTGGGCGTCGCCGACACCGTGGCGTACCTCGCGCAGGGCCGTGTCTCGTGGTGCGGCCCGCGCTCCGAAGTCCGGGCGGATCAGCTCACCGAGGCCTATCTGGGCATAGCCGCGCAGGGGCACACCGAAGGAGTGGGCAGGCCATGAGCGACGACCGCGTGGATGACCGCATACTCGAAGCCCGCGGCATCGGCGTCCGCTTCGGCGGCATCCGCGCCCTCGACCAGGTGGACCTCGGCCTGCGCCCGGGCGAGGTCTGCGGCCTCATCGGGCCCAACGGGGCGGGAAAGACCACCCTGTTCGATGTCGTCTCCGGCATCCGCCGACCCGACGAGGGGCGGGTCCTCCTCGACGGGGCCGACATCACCCGCCGCTCCCCCGTCTGGCGGGCCCGGCACGGCATGCGCCGCACCTTCCAGCGCCAGCAGCTCTTCGGTCAGCTCACCGTCGCCGACAATCTGCTTGTGGCGCAGGAGTGGCGGGGCGGCGGAGGCGGGTTCGCCGCCGATCTCCTTGCGGCGCCCACCCGGCGTACACGGGAGAAGGGGCGGCGTTCCCGTGCCGCAACTGTGCTGCGTGAGTGCGGACTTGACGCCATCGGCGATGACTACGCGGGTGCACTCCCCGTCGGCCGGGCCCGCATGGTGGAGCTGGCGCGGGCGGTGGCGGACCCGCCGAGGGTGCTGCTGCTCGACGAGCCCGCGTCCGGGATGACGGCCGACGAGCGGGGTCAGCTGTCGGCCGTCATCCGGCACCTCGCGGACGAGGAGGGCTGTGCCGTGCTCCTGGTCGAGCACAACGTCGCGTTCGTGATGGAGCTCTGCGCCCGCGTCGTCGTGCTCGACCTGGGTGGCGTCCTCGCCCAGGGCACGGCGGCCGAGGTGCGCGCGGACCCGAAGGTGCGGGACGCCTACCTCGGCACCGCGGCAGCATGAGGAACTATCCGATCGTCACTCGGAAGATCCGGTCCGAACCGTCGGGCTCGCCACCGTTGTTGTCCGCGTTGGTGGTGGAGAGCCAGAGCTGATCGGCGCCCGGCACGGCGGTGACGGCGCGCAGCCGCCCGTACTCACCGACGTAGAACGCCTTCGCCGTGCCGACGTCCTCGTTGTCGGCGCTGATCGGTATGCGCCAGAGCCGCTCGCCCTTCAGCGCCGCCATGTAGACGGCGCCGTCCACGATGGCGACGCCGCTCGGTGAGGCCTCCGCGACGCCCCAGGTCTTCTTGGGGTTCGTCATGCCGGAGACGTCGCACTCGCCCTCGCAGGTGGGCCAGCCATAGTTCGCGCCGGGCTTGATGAGGTTGAGCTCGTCCTTGGCGCTCTGCCCCAACTCGGCTTCCCACAGGCGGCCTTGGGGGTCGAAGGCGATGCCCTGCGGGTTGCGGTGCCCCATGCTGTAGGCGTAGTTGCCGAAGGGGTTGCCGGGGGCGGGTTCGCCGTCCTTCGTCAGGCGCAGGATCTTGCCGTTGAGGGAGTTCTTGTCCTGCGCGAGGTCGCCGTCCTGGGCGTCGCCCGTGGTGGCGTAGAGGTGGCCGTCGGGGCCGAAGGCCAGGCGGCCGCCGTTGTGGTACTTGTTCTTCTTGATCCCCTTGAGCAGCACCTTGTAGTCCGTCAGCTGTGTGCCGTCGTAGGTCATACGGGCGATGCGATTGCCCTCGGTCGAGGTGTGCATGACGTACACGTAATGGTTCGTGTCCCAGTCCGGGTCGACGGCGACACCCATCAACCCGCCCTCGCCGCCCGTGGTCTGCGACTCGGGAACGGTGCCTATCCGCGTCTTCTCCTTGCCGTCCTTGGAGACGAGCCAGACGCGGAAGTCGTCGCGCTCGGTGACCACCGCGGACGTGCCGTCGGGCGTCCAGGAGGTGCCCCAGGGGATCGTCCAGCCGGTGGAAATCGTCTCGATGTCCGTCGGTTCGCCGACCGCCGAGGCCGACGTCGACGTCGACGCCGACGCCGACATCGACGCCGGTGGCGCGGGGGCGGCGGACACGGCGGGGACGTACTGCGTGAGCCCGGCCACGAGTGCGGCGGCCCCGAGCAGGGCCGCTCTCTTCTTGCCGCTGTTCTTGCCGCTGTTCTCGCCGCTGGTCATCTCTCAACCTCCGTACTGGGCAACGATTTTGGTGAAGTCGTACGGCTGTTGCGACACGCCGCTGCACGAGTCGCCGGGGCTGCCGCCCGAACCGCAGTCGCGGTCACGGTTGACCGACCAGAAGGAGAACCGTGCGATGTGGTGCTCCTCGGCGTAGGCGAGGATCGTCTCGAAGTCGCCCGTGGTGACGGTCTCGTCGGGCACGTCGGTCTTGCCGTTCATGGAGGAGACGCCGATGTGCTTGTACGCGTCGGCATCGCTGTAGCCGTATGCACTCTTGACCGCGCTCCGCAGGCCTTCCATGGCGCTGACCGACGCATCGCCCATGGAGCCGCTGTGACCGCCGAAGTCGAACGGCATGATCACCCAGGCGTCGTTGTCGAGCCCGGCGGCGGCGCCGCGCTCGATGAGGTCCTTGCCGGTGGCGTCGGGACCCTCCGGGGTCGTCCCCATCGTCACGTAGGTGACGATCCCGGGGTTCTTCTCCTTCACGATCTTCAGGGCGTCGACGACCCGCTGACGCACGGTCGCGTTGTTGAACTCGGTGTCCTCGATGTCGATGTCGAACGCCTTGAGGTCATAGGCGTCGATGACCTTCTGGTAGGCGCCGGCGAGCGCCTCGGCGTTGCTGCACTTCTCGCCGAGCTTGGCGCCGCTCCAGCCGCCGACGGAGACGACGATGTCGCCACCCGCACCACGTATGGAGTCGACGGCGGCCTCGTCGGAGCCGCCCTTCAGCGGACGGCTGCCGTCCCAGGCGGGGTTGCAGCCGCCGTCGGACAGGATGAAGGCGAGCGTGAACCACTTGACGCCGGTCGCGGCCATCACGTCGGTGGGCTGCTGCGGGTCGCCCCAGCCCAGGTACTCGTAGGGGGCGGCGTGGATGGTGCCGGGGGCTTTCGGCCGCGCTTGCGGGGGCGCGGCCGAGGACTGGGCGGCCAGGGTGAGGGAGGTCGCCGCGAGGGCCGCGGCGGCTGCCGCGGCGGTGATGGTTCTGCGGGGGGTGGGGGACATGGGGGGTGTGCTCTCCTTTACGTTGTTAGGAAGGGTTCCTAACGGTCTGAGGGTGCAGGACGGGGTGCAGGTCCCGCGGGAGGGGGGTTACGTCTTCGGGTACGCCCGGTAGGCGAAGTCCGTCGCGCGGCCGCCCGCGCTGTCGACGAGGGCGCGGACCTCCGCGTGGTCCGGCGAGAGGTGGCAGGCGGGGTCGGTGCGGGTGGCGTCGCCGGTCAGGGCGTACGCCTGGCAGCGGCAGCCGCCGAAGTCCACGGTGCGCAGCTCGCAGCTGCGGCAGGGGTCACGCATCCATGCCTGGCCGCGGTAGCGGTTGAAGGCGTCCGACTCCTGCCAGATCCAGGACAGCCGGTGCTCCTTGACGTTCGGCGCCCCGCGTCCGAGGAGTTCGGCGGATGCCGGGCACGGAAGCACCGTCCCGTCCGGGGCGACCGTCAGCGAGACGGCGCCCCAGCCGCCCATGCAGGGCTTGGCGATCCCGTCTACGTAGTCGGGCGCCACCCACACCAGTTCCATCCGCCCCGCGAGCCGCTCCCGCCATCGCTCGACGCGTTCGCGGGCCCGGGCGACCTGCTCGCGACCCGGCAGCAGCGCGTCGCGGTTGCGCAGCGCCCAGCCGTAGAACTGGGTGTTGGCCAGCTCGATGCGGTCGGCGCCCCAGTCGAGCCCCAGCTCCACGAGCCCGTCGAGCGCGTCCAGATTGGCGCGGTGCAGCACGGCGTTGAGGCCGAGCGGGAGTCCGGCCGACCGGACGAGCCGGGCCGCTCGCTCCTTGGCGGTGAAAGCCCGTGCTCCGGCGATGAGTTGAGCGACTCCGGGGTCCGCGTGCTGCACGGACAGCTGGACGCTGCGCAGCCCCGCGCCGACGAGCGCGTCGAGCCGACCCTCGTGCAGGCCGACCCCGCTGGTCACGAGCTGTGTATGGATCCCGGCCGCATCGGCACCGCGCACGATCTCCACGAGGTCACGGCGCAGGAGCGGCTCCCCGCCGGACAGATGCGTCTGCACGACACCGATATCGGCGGCCTCCCGCATCACGTCGCACCACTCTGCGCCGCTCAACTCCCTTCTGCGCCCGACTAGTTCCGTCGGATTGGAGCAGTAGACACACCTGAGAGGGCACCCATGGGTGAGCTCGGCGAGAAGGGCCCAAGGCGGCTCTACGGGGCGAGGGCTGGGGGGTGCGGTCGTGCCGGGGCTCGGGGGTGCGGTCATGCCGGGGCTCGGGAGCGCGGTCATGCCGGGGCTCGGGGGCGCAGTGGCGCCGGGGCTCTGGCCCGCAGCTGTTCCGGGGCCCGGGGGCACGGCGGCACCAGCGCTCGGGCCCGCAGCCGAACCCCGACCCGAAGACGCGGCGACCCCAGGACTCGGGCCCGCAGCTGTTCCGGGACTCGGGGGCACGGCGGCACCAGCACTCGGGCCCGCAGCCGAACCCCGACCCGAAGACACGGCGGCACCAGCGCTCGGGCCCGCAGCCGAACCCCGACTCGAAGACACAACAGCCCCAAAACCCGGGACCCCAGCCAAACCCCGACCCGAAGACACAGCGGCGCCAGTGCTCCGGGGACGATCCGTCACCGGAGCCACCCCTCCGCCCGCAGCGCGGCGAGGAACCGCGGCACCTCCTCGGCCACCGGCGCATCCGGATGCAGTCGCGCCAACTCGCCCACGATCTCGTCGACTTCACGCTCGCCGTCGCACAGACCCACCACACTCCCCGCGGACCCGCGCAGCACGACCACCCGCTCGGGCAGCACCAGCAAATCGACGCCGCGCACCCGGTCGCGCCGCAGGACGACGGAGCGGGCGAGCACCGGACGCCAGCCGGTCGGCGCGGCATCGTCCTCCGGGCGACCACCGGGCAGACGTACGGCATCACTCATCGCTACATCACTCATCACTGCATCGCTCATCGCCGCATCGCTCATCGCCGCATCACTCATCGGCCGTGCCCCGGCCCGCGGTCGACCGCGTCGAGCAGCGTCCACAGGACGTCGCACTTGAAGCCGAGCGCAGCGACAGCGCGCTCCTGCTCCGGCCGCGTGCGCGCCCACTCCAGGACGAGGCCGAGCGCTTCCTGCCCGTCCCGGCTGCCCTGTTCCACCCGGGTACGGAAATACGCGAGGCCCTCCGGCTCGATCCACGGGTAGTGCCGCTCGAACGCGTCGATCCGGGTCCGCATGAGGTTCGGCGCGGACAGCTCCGTGAGCGAGGCGGCGACGGCGTCCAGGGCGGGCCTGAGGCGGCAGAAGTTGACGTACCCGTCGACCGCGAGCCGCACGCCGGGCAGCACGCTGGAGACGTCGAGCAGCACCTCGCGCGCGATACCTGCGGCCTCGCCGAGCCGCAGCCATCGCTCGATGCCGCCGTCGCCGTCCTTCTCCCCGTCGTGGTCCTGGATCCGCCGCACCCAGCCGCGCCGCAGCGCAGGATCGTCGAACTTGGCGAGAATCAGGGCGTCCTTGACGGGGATGTACCGCTGGTAGTGGAAGCGGTTCACGATCCAGCGGCGCAACTCGTCGCGGGTCAGGGTGCCTTCGTGCATGCGTACGTTGAAGGGGTGCCGGTCATGGTAGCGCTCGGCGGAGACGGCACGCAGCCGTTCCGTGAACTCGTCGGCCGTCCAGGGAGCCGTCCCAGTCATAGCTCGATCACCATCCGTTCCGCCGCGACTTCGATGCCCCACTCCGCGAGGAGCTTGTGCTGCTCGGCGTGCGGATTCCCCAGGGGATTGGTGTTGTTGAGGTGGGTGTAGAGGCAGCGCCCCGGCAGCCGGGCGAGCCGGTGCGCGCTGCCGCCGGGGCCCGCGATGGGCAGATGTCCCATGCCGGTGGCGGTGCGGGTGGAGAACCCGGCGCGCAGGGGCTCGTCGTCGTCCCAGAAGGTGCCGTCGACGATGACGAGGTCGGCGTCGCGCACAGCTTCGTCGAAGGCGTCGGACCAGACGGCGAGGGCGGGAGCGTACAGCAGGGTCCGGCCGGTACCGGAGTCGTGCAGACGCAATGCCACAGACCAACTGTCCCCACCCCCCTCGGAATTGACGGCGTATCTGGGCCGCTTCCCGGACAGGGGGACAGCACTGATACGCACACCCCCGTCATCACCATCACCCAGGGAACGCCCGGCGGCGGTCAACTCCCGCCAGCGCACCCGGGTGTAGGGCCCGAGGACGGCGTCGAGCCGCAGCCCCTCCCCCACCGCGTCCCGCACGGGAGCGGTGGCGAGGACCTCGATGCCGTCGGCAGCTTCCCGGAAGCGGGCGATGCCGAGGGTGTGGTCGAGTTCGGCGTCGGTGAGCACGACGCCGGCGACGGGGGTCTGCCGGGCTCCGGGGCCGGGACGCAAGGCAGGGCAGTCCTCGATCTGCTCGCCGATGTCGGGGGTGGCGTTGACGACGTACCAGCGCCCCTCCGCCGCACGAACGGCGAGCGAGGCATGCCGGCGGCGACGCTCCGGGTGGGCGCGCGCCCCGGTGCACCCGGGGCACGCGCAGTTCCACTGGGGCAGCCCGCCGCCCGCCGCGGTGCCGAGCACCTGCAGCAGCATGGCGGCGGGGTTACCGGTCGGCGCGGCGGTACGCGGTCACTTCGAGCGCGGTCTCCACGACCTCGTACTCGGGGGTCTGCCATGCGGTGACGGCTTCTGCCGCCGGGAGTGCCGTGGGGGTCTCGTGGTCATTCATGCGTGGTCGCTGCCTTCCTGAAAAGTGGGGGTTCAGGGTTGGGGGGGGCAGGAGCGAAACACCGAGCGCCGTGGGGATTTCACCCGGCGTTCACATGAGTGTTCCGCGTTCAGTGATGTGCAATAGAGTCGCGGCATGACGGAACGCGGTCAATGGTGCGGACCAAAAATCGCCCGTACTTCACCCGGGAGTGGTCATGTAATGCAGCACCGCACCTGATCGTTGACCATGGGAGTACCACCCGACGACTTAAGGATCGAGAGCTCGTGAGCAAGGTCCCCCCGATCATCCTGAACAATGGCGTCGAGATGCCGCAGCTCGGCTTCGGCGTCTGGCAGGTACCGGACGACGAGGCCGAGGTGGCCGTCGCGACGGCGCTGGAGGCCGGGTACCGCAGCATCGACACCGCGGCCATCTACGGCAACGAAGAGGGCACCGGCAAGGCGATCGCCGCTTCCGGCATCGCCCGCGAGAAGCTCTTCATCACCACGAAGCTCCGGAACGCGGACCAGGGCTACGACTCCACGCTCCGCGCCTTCGACGCCTCGCTGGAGAGGCTGGGCCTCGACTATGTGGACCTGTACCTGATTCACTGGCCGATGCCCTCCAAGAACCTCTACGTGGACACGTACAAGGCCTTCGAGAAGATCCAGGCCGACGGCCGCGCGAAGTCCATCGGCGTCTCGAACTTCCAGCCCGACCACCTGGAGCGGCTGCTCGGCGAGACGTCGATCATCCCGGCGGTCGACCAGATCGAGCTCCACCCACACCTCCAGCAGCGCGCCGCCCGCGAGTACCACGCGGAGCAGGGCATCACCACGGAGGCCTGGTCCCCGCTGGGCCAGGGCAAGGGCCTCCTGGAGGTCCCGGCGATCATCGCCATCGCCCAGAAGCACGGCCGCACGCCTGCGCAGGTCGTCCTGCGCTGGCACATCCAGCTGGGCAACGTGGTGATCCCCAAGTCCGTGACGCCGTCGCGGATCAAGGAGAACATCGACGTCTTCAGCTTCGAGCTGGACCCCGAGGACATGGCGGCGTTCAGCGCCCTGAACGAGGACCGGCGGCTCGGTCCGGATCCGTCGACGTTCGACGTGGTCTGAAGTCACCCCGGGGCGTCCTCTTCTTCGTCAACACGTCTTTCGGTACTCGACAGTTGGCAGATAGGTGCGCCACTGCCCCCTGCTGAGTCCGCCTCGGGCACGCTCGCACACGGCGTCCGCCGCGCTGCCCGCCCCGATCGGGACTGAGCGGCTGGGGATGTGCGCGGTCGCCACACGGAGTTCGTCCCCGGTGAAGCCGAGGGCCAGGACGGGGCCGTCCGTGCTGGGGTACTCGGCGCCCGCGAGGCGGGGGGTGTCGGTCTCCCAGACGCGTACGGTGCCGTCCGGTCCACCCGCGGCGAGGTAGCGGCCGTCTTCGGAGAAGGACAGGACCGAGCCGAATGGATCCTCCCCCGTGCCCCATTCGTACGAGCCCGGAGAGAGCACGCCCAGGACTCGGCGGCCACGGGCGTCCCACAGGGTGATCCTGCCGATGTCGTCGGCGACGGCGAGAAGGCGGCCGTCGGGGCTGTGGACCATGGTGCTCAACATGTCCTCGCCGCGCAGTGCCCGCGACGACCGCCCCGTCTCGAGGTCGGTCAGCACACCGTCCGATGTGAGGAGGGATCGGCCGTCGGGAGCCAGCGTTCCCAGCAGTCCACCTGTACGCTGCCGCAACGCCTTGGTGAGCGTGTCCCCCGTCATGTTCCAGACCTCGAAGTGCCATTCGTCGTTGTCCCGCTCGCCCGGCGGCCTGCCCGCGGCGACCACTCGCGTGCCGCGCGACGGGACCGCCAGGCTCTCGACCAACGACGGGACGCGCGTACGGGACGACTCCTCGGCGCCCCTGATGTTCCACCGCCGCACCGTCGTGCCGCTCTCGCCCACGGACCCGTAGGCAAGAGCCCGGCTGTCCGGGGAGAAGGCCCACGGCTGGTCCGTCCCGCAGTCCGCACAAGCCGGGCCGGGCAGCGACTCCGACACCGCACCGCTCCGCGCGTCGCGCACCCTGAACTTCCCTTCGGCGCCGCGGCCTTCGACCGTGGCGAGGGTGCGCCCGTCCGGGCTGAAGCGCGCGGCCGTCAGCGGTCGACCGCGACGGTGCACGGTCAGGGCCGCACGAATGTCGAGGGTGCGTACGACTTCGGAGCTGGCCCGGTAGCGGATCACACCCGCTGCCGTATCCACCCTCAACTCGGTGGCTCCGCGGTCCCGCACCGAATATCGAAGGAGCGGCGTGCCGGGTGAATCGGTCTTCCGCAGCGTGATGTCCCCGTCGGCCTGGACCGCCGCGACCGTCCCGTCATCGTCGAAGGCCACGCTCCCCTCGGAGCCGGCGGGCAGTTTGATCTTCGGGCGCTCCCGGCCGGTCGTCGGCTCCCAGGTGCGGATGCCGCTCCCCATGGAGAAGGACAGTGCCCGGCTGTCGGGAGTGAACGTCAACTCAGGTGCTCCGCAGACCTGTTCATCCACATCGCGCGGCCAGGTCCTGGGCACGTACCGCCCCTTCGCGACGTCCCGCACGGAGAGCCTGCCGCCCACCGAACAGGTCGCGAGCAGCCGGTCATCGGGGCTGAGCGCCGGAGCGGGACTCTCCGTGTCCCGGCCCCGGATCTCGTCGAGAAGCTTGTGCCTTCGTATGTCCCACACCTGGACCGTGGCACGGTCGCCGACCCTCGTGCGGATGACGAAGGTCCGGCCGCTCGGCCCGAACCAACCGTCCATGTCCCACCGATCCCCCGTCCCCAAGCGCGGTCCTGCCGCCCGGTTCCGGACCAGATCCCACACCAGTACGCCGCTCCTGCCCTGCTGCGCGACCATGCGCCCGTCGGCGCTGACGGCCATGATGTTCTCGTGGATACCGGGCCGGGAAGTCGTACTGATGCGGCGATGGCCGCGCACGTCCCACCGCATCACACGGTCACGGTCGATCGCCGTCAGCGTGCGCCCGTCCGCGCTCAGCCAGCGCGGCGCGTTCGGCGCGGTGCTGTCGTCGAGGGCGGCGAACGAGTCCTGCTCCCGCCAGGCGCCGGCGGCACGCACCGCCTCGCGTGTCTCCGGCAGATCCGCAACGCGCCAGGCAGCCACACTCAGCCGCATCGCGGTCACCGGATCCGAACGCCGCAGCGTCTGCGCGACGCCGACGATCCGCCGCGCCTGGGCCTCGGCCCGCTGCCGCTCCCCGTTCCGGTTCTGCTGCCAGGCGGCCACGCCCGCGACCACGGCGAGGCAGAGCAGTACGGCGAGGCCGGAGACGAGCGCCCGCGTCCGCCGCGCGGCGCGTGCCTTCGCACGTAGGTCATGGTCGTGGGCATCCACACCCGCGCGGAGGAAATCCCGTTCCAGGTCGGTCAGTTCGAGAGCGGCGAGTTCCGGGGAGTCGGAGGAGTCGGAGGCTCCCGAACCGAACGCCTCCCGCGCCGCCGTCAGCCTCGTCCCCCGGTACACGGCCCCCGCGTCCCGCCCAAGCTCCTGCCACGTCACGGCCGCCTCGGTCAGCGCCCGGTGCAGCCGCAGCCGGTCGCGGTCCGCGTCGACCCACCCCCGGAGCCTCGGCCACGCGCCGATCAGGGCTTCATGGGCGAGGTCGACCGTCGTTCCGTCGACGGTGAGCAGCCGCGCGGCGACCAGGCGTTCCAGTACGTCGTCGCAGCCGGGCGGAAGTTCGGCGCGGTCGACGGGGCGACGGGTGTCCTGCGTGCCGTCGCCCGGCGCGACCATGCGCAGGAGCAGCCGACGGGCCGTCGCGGCCTCCGCGTCCGTCAGTCGCCCGAAGACTTCCTCCGCGGTGTGCGCGATGGCGCCCCGTACGCCGCCGATCGCCTCGTACGCCGCCTCCGTCAGGGTCTTGCCGTTGCGCCGCCGCCACACTTCGCGGAGCGCGTGCGCCATCAGCGGGAGGCCACCCGGCTCGTCCGCCACATCGGCCACGATCCGGGCCGTCAACGTCCGCTCCACGACGAGCTGTTCGGCCGCCGCGGGCCTGACGATGGCCTCGCGCAGTCGACTCGGCGACATGGGGCCGACGAGGAGGTTGGCGTCTCCCAGCGCGTCGGCCAGAGGGCCGTGTTCGGCGCAACGGCCGTAGAAGTCGGCGCGGACGGCGACGATCACACGCAGGCGGCTGCCGGAGGCGCGGGCCATGAGCAGCCGGTCCAGGAACTCCGTCCGTTCCGCCGTGGAGTGGCAGAGCGAGAAGACCTCCTCGAACTGGTCGATCACGAGGAGCGTGTCGCCGACGCCGTCGGCGGGCGTCAACAGGTGCTTGTGTGTTCGGGCCGGGCGGTCGCCCGGAGTGAGAATGCGGATCGCGGCGGGACGCCACTGATCGGTGGACTCCCGTAACGCCGGGATCAGCCCGGCCCTCAGCAGCGACGACTTGCCGCTGCCGGAGGCGCCGATCACCGCCGCCACGCGTCGCCGCGAGGTGAGCCGCACCAGCTCGTCCACGAGGTCGCCGCGGCCATGGAAGCGGGCCTGGTCGTCGGCGCCGAATCTGGCGAGCCCGGGATAGGGGGACTCGCCGTCGCCCATGTCCCGTTCGGCGCTCTCGGCGACCGCTTCGTACCAGCGCCGTTCCCACTCCTCCGGTTCCCCGTCGCACACGGACACATAGGCGAGCAGCACGGGCAGCGTCGGGAGCCGTTCTCCCGCGGCGGCCGCGGAGAGCGTGGGAGCCGAGTACGCGACGCGCTGCGCCATCGCCCGGTAGGTGGGGCTGCCCGCGTCGACGCGGAGCTTGCGGAGTTCGTGCGCGAAACGCTGGACCGGGCCTGCCGTCGGCTCGAGCGGCTTCTCCCTGCGCCCCATCGCTGCCCGCCCCTTCCAGCCCCCTCTGGTCAAGATCCGTGACCACGTTAGCAATTGATCGGTGTGGCGGAACGGGGCTGCCTATCAATCCGCGTGTCGCTGAACTCGGCTTTCCGGGCCCGCTCTTGGGCCCCGGATCCGCACAGCCGACCGCACACGCACGGGGAGCCCGCCATCGCCACCACCACTCGCTCCAGCCTTTCCGACCCGCCACAAGCGGTCGAACGCAAGGCCGAGCACGCCGTTCAACTCAGGGATCGCACACGGTGGTTGCCCGCCGTACTGCCAGGTGTGCTGCTGACACTCGCCCTGGGCTTCTGGGGCGTACGCCGCGGAGGTCACATGTGGCGGGACGAAGCGGTCACGTACGACGTCGCGCACCGCGGCCTGTCCGACCTCTGGCACACGCTGGGAAACGCGGACGCCGTGCACGGGCTCTACTACCTACTGATGTACGGCCTCTACGGGATCTGTGAACTCTTCGGCCGTGCCGACCCGTTGCTCGTGATGCGGATCCCGTCCGTGCTCGCGATGAGCGTGGCCACCGCCGGTGTGGCGATGCTCGGGCGGCAACTCGCCGGTCCGCGGGCCGGACTGCTCGCCGGGATCGTGTTCGCAGTGATCCCGTCGATCCAGCGTTTCGCACAGGAGGGCCGTTCGTACGCGATGGTGTGCGCCCTTGTCGTCTGGGCGACGTACGTACTGGTGCGCGCGGCCTCCGCCGACGGACGCCGGGCACGCCGGCTGTGGCGCTGGTACGGCGCGCTGATGCTGGTGACGTGCCTGCTGCACGAGTTCGCGGTGTTCGCGCTGCCCGCGCACGCTCTGACGGTGCCGTGGACCGCGCGTCGGCCGTGGGCCCGGGCCGCGGCGGTCGTGGTCACGGGTCTTGCGCCGCTCGCCGTGCTGAGCCAGCGGCAGAAGGATCAGGTGGGGTGGCTCCACGTCGACCTGAGCCAGTACGCGGGGGCCACCGGTCTGTGCGTGGCCGGGGTGGTCTGCGCGGCGCTCCTCGGCAGGCTCGGCGGGCGGGCGGCGGATGCGGGGCGGCCGATCGGGCTGCGTCGGCCCGCCCTGGCGCTGCTCGTCACCCCCACGCTCGCGCTGCTGCTCATCGCCCCGGTCAAGCCGCTCTACGCGGACCGTTACGTCCTGTACGCCGTCGCCGGGCTCGCGCTGCTCATCGGGGCGCTCCTCGACCAGATGTCACGCGGCGGACGCCGGCGGACCGCCGTCGCTGCGGTCACCGCCGCTGCCGCCGTGATCGCTCTGGCCCCCTACAGCGTGCATCTGCGCACTCCGGAGAGCCGCCTCGACGACACGGCAGCGGTCACGCAGGCCATTCAGGACGCCGGGAGCGAGGGTGACGCCGTGCTGTACATGCCGTCGCGCCGCCGGGTCTGGTCCCTGCCGCACCCGCAGGCCGTCGCGGGGCTCGACGATCTCGCCCTCGACCGGCGTCCCGCCGCTTCGCACACCTTGTACGGCACCGAGGTCGGCGCCGATGTCATCCGGGCCCGGATGCTCAAGCGGACCCGGATCGTCTTCGTCACCGACCCCTCACGCGATCCCGTCGACCGGATCCCGCGGGAGATCGTGAAACGCGACGTCTTGAAGGACAGCTTCGAGCAATGCAACACCCGGAGCGACCGGGGCTGGCGCGTCACCCTGTACGCCCGCCCCGGCCACTGCCCCGCTAGCCCTTGACCCCCACATGCACCGTCTGCACGGACAGCAGGAACACATCGGGCCGGTGATACAGGCTCTGTTCGTCCTTCTCGTCCAGGAGGCGGTCGACCGTGGTGAGGTCGTCGGGGTCGAGGGTGTCCGCGTGCATCTCCCGGCGGCGGGTGAGTTCGCCGATCAGGTGGGTGCGGGCGTTGGCGGGCAGGGGGGCCGGGAGGTCAAGGAGGAAGGAGCGGGTGCCCGCGTGGCGCAGGCCCGCCTCGGTCAGGAGTGCGGGCCAGTCCTCCGTGACCGACTTCGCGCCCGGCAGGCTCGCGCGCATCTGCGTGAACCACTTCTCGTCGGCCAGGTCGAAGCGGGTCTGCAGACCGGGGCGGCCGAAGCCGATGTCGCGGGGCAGGCTGCGGGGGGTGAGGCCGCCTTCGAGGAGGGCCAGTGCGCCGCCCGGCGCCAGGCGGTCCGCGAGGGCGGCGAGCGCCGCCTGCTGGTCGCCCACGTGGTGCAGGGCACGGCCGATCCAGAGGAGGTCGGCGGGCGGCAGTTCACCGATGCCCTCGGGCAGTTCCGCCCGGCGGGTCCTTACACGGTCCGTCAGGCCCTCGCGGGCTGCGCGTGCCCTGGCGCGCTCCAGGAGCGGCTCCGCCGGGTCCACGGTGATCACATCGGCCTTGGGGAAGGCCTCGGCGAGGAGGAAGGAGACGCTGCCCGAGCCGCCGCCGACGTCCGCGATCAGGGACGGCTCCGGCTGCCAGTCGCGCAGCCACGCGGCGATCTCGCGGTTCTGCGGCGCGGCGAGCTCCGCCTGCCGCTCCAGCATCGGGCCCATCGCCGCCCAGTCGATGTCGTCGTGGTGGTGGTGACCGTGGCCGTGCTGGTGAGTGTCGTCGTGGTCGTGGGCCATCTTCGCTGCCGCCGCCTTCGGTGTGCTCAGGGGTGGGTGGGGACGGTCCCCAGCCTGCGCTTCGGGGCGCCGCTCGCCAAACAGCCTTGCCGTTTCAGCAAACCGATCTGCGGATTCATGTGGCGGCGGGCGCCGGCTCCTTGCGGAAGGACAGGAGCGTGAACTCCGGGTCGGCGCGCGGCACTTCCTGGTCCGGCAGCTCCGCGAGGCGGGCCGCGAACTGTGCGGTCAGGGGCGCGTCCGGGGCCAGCAGGGTGAACCAGCCCCGGTAGAGGTCATCGACGGTGCCACGTGGCGAGCGCCCCTGGCCGTGCCCGCGGAACCGTGCCCGCCCTTCCCCGGTCAGGCCGTGCGCCGCCGCGTGCGAGCGCACCGTGTCCGCGCGGTCGGGGGCGGTGCGCACCGGACGTCCGGCGAGCACGGCGTCGATGTCGCTGCCCACGTCGTGCGAGGCGGCCTTGTCGACGGTCGTGACGAAGACACCGCCGGGCCGCAGCACGCGCGCGCACTCGGCGACGACCGCCGCCGTCTCGTCGGCGCCGGGCAGCAGATGCAGCAGCCAGACCGTGCTCACCGCGTCGAATGAGGCGTCGGGGAAGGGCAGTTGACGGCTGTCCCCGAGCACCACGGCTCCCGGGACCCGCGCCGCCGCCATCCGCGCCATGCCGTCGGCCGCGTCCACGCCGGTCACCCGCAGGCCGGGGCGGGAAAGGCGCCGGGTGACCAGGCCCGTGCCGCAGGCCACGTCCAGCAGGGTGCGGGCCCGGGAAGGCACCAGGCCCAGAACGGCTGCGGCAGCTGCCGCGGCGCGCGGCTCGCCGCCGCGCGATGCGTCATAGCGGTCGGCTTCCTTGCCGTAGTCCAGCATCGGCATTCAGGCCGCCCCGTGACCCAGCGCCAACTCCTCGACCCTGCGGGCCAGTTCGAAGTCGAGGTCGGTGATGGCGCCGCCCACGCTGTGGGTGTTCACGGAGAGGGCGACGGAGTTGTAGCCGAGCGTCAGGTCGGAGTGGTGGCCGAGCTCCTCCTGGACCTGCGCGACGTGCACGACCATCGCGGCGGCCGCGAAGTGCGAGCCGAGGCGGTAGGAGCGGGTGATCCGGTCGCCGTCGAGGGACCAGCCGGGAAGCTCGGCGAGCCGTTCCTCGACCTCCTTCTGTGACAGCGGTTCGACAGGCATGGCCACGCTCCTTCCGGGTCGGGCCCCAGGTCGTACCGCGTACGGTGTACGACCGCAGGACCGGCGAATGTACGTACGTTTCTCACCCTGCCACAGCATGCGGCCGCCCGCCCTGGCCCCTAGGGCCTGTCCGATGGGTCCTGCCGGGGTCGCGGGCCCTGCTGAATCGGCACCCGGCGCGAAGAGCCGGCCCGACCCATCGGACAGGCCCTAGCGCCGCCCCCGGAACGTGCCGGACCCATCGATTACCGTCTGAGTATGACAACTGCCGCGCCCACTCAGGCGAATCCCACCTCCGGAGTCGGTCCCCTCCTGCGCGGCTGGCGCGAGCGGCGCAAGGTCAGCCAGCTGGACCTTGCCCTGCGCGCGGACTCGTCGGCGCGGCACATCAGCTTCATCGAGACGGGCAGGTCACGGCCGAGCGAGGAGACCTTGCTGCGTCTCGCCGACCACCTCGACGTACCGATGCGGGACCGCAACTCCCTGCTCCTGGCGGCCGGTTACGCCCCCCGTTTCCGGCAGACCCCCCTCGACGACCCGTCGATGGGCCCGCTGCGCGAGGGGCTCGAACAGCTCCTGACCGGCTACGAGCCCTATCCGGCCCTGGTCGTCGACGCGGCGTACGACGTGATCACGGCCAACCGCAGCCTGGCGATGCTCCTCGAAGGCGTCCCGGAGCACCTCCTGGCGCCGCCTCTGAACGCGATGCGGCTCACCCTCCACCCCGAGGGCCTCGCGCCCCGGATCCGCAATCTGCGGGAGTGGCGTGGGCATCTGCTGCACCAGATGGAGCGGCAGATCGCCCTGCAGCGCTCGGACGCGCTGCGCGCGGTGTACGAGGAGGTGGCCGCGTACCCGGTGGAGGATCCGGGCGTGGACGCCTTCGAGGCCGGCACGGACGTGCCCTACTTCGCGCTGCCCCTGCGGGTCGAGCACGACGGACACGTCCTCTCCTTCATCTCGTCGATCTCCACGTTCAACACCCCCATGGACGTGACGGTCGCCGAGCTGGCCATCGAGACGCTGCTCCCGGCCGACCCGGCGACGGTCAAATATCTCCAGTCCCACCAGCCCTAGCGGCCGGGGCCCGGCGTCGGACAACCCGTACGGCGGCGGCAGACAGGTGCGCCGTACCACCCGCACCTAGGTTCGTTGAAAGGCAGACCTAGGGAGCTCAACGGTGACCGAGACGACCGAGCCCGCCGCGGCGCTGCTGCGCGCGGGCAAGTTCTTCCGCCGCGGCACCGCCGCCCCCGATCTGCACAGCGTTTCGCTGACCGGCGGCAGGGACGCGGACGCCTTCTACCGCGACCGGTGGAGCCACGACAAGGTCGTGAACTCGACGCACGGCGTGAACTGCACCGGCTCCTGCCGCTGGAAGGTGTACGTCAAGGACGGCATCATCACCTGGGAGACCCAGCAGACCGACTATCCGTCCGTCGGCCCCGACCGCCCCGAGTACGAGCCGCGCGGCTGCCCCCGTGGCGCGGCCTTCTCCTGGTACACGTACTCTCCCACCCGCGTCCGCTACCCGTATCTGCGCGGCGTCCTCCTGGAGATGTACCGCGAGGCGAAGTCCCGGCTGAAGGATCCGGTCCTGGCGTGGGCGGACGTCCAGGGCGATCCGGAGCGTCGCCGGACGTACCAACAGGCGCGCGGCAAGGGCGGGTTGGTGCGGGCGACCTGGGACGAGGCCGTCGAGATCATCGCGGCCGCGCACGTCCACACCATCAAGAAGTACGGCCCCGACCGCGTCGCGGGCTTCTCGCCCATCCCGGCGATGTCGATGGTGTCGCACGCCGCGGGGGCCCGTTTCATGAGCCTCATCGGCGCCCCGATGCTCTCCTTCTACGACTGGTACGCGGACCTTCCGGTGGCTTCGCCACAGGTGTTTGGCGATCAAACCGACGTGCCGGAGTCGGGCGACTGGTGGGACGCCGCGTATCTGATGATGTGGGGCTCGAACGTCCCCGTCACGCGCACCCCCGACGCGCACTGGATGGCCGAGGCGCGCTACCGGGGCCAGAAGGTCGTGGTCGTGGCGCCGGACTACGCCGACAACGCCAAGTTCGCCGACGAGTGGCTGCACCCGCACCCCGGCACGGACGGCGCCCTCGCCATCGCGATGGGGCACGTGATCCTCAAGGAGTTCTTCGTCGACCGGCGGACGGACTTCTTCACCGACTACGTCCGCAAGTTCACCGACCTGCCGTTCCTGGTGACGCTGACCGAGCGCGACGGGGCGTTCGTCCCTTCGAAGTTCCTGCGTGCCACGGACCTCGGCGAGAGCGGTGAGGGCGGCGACTGGAAGACGGCCGTCCTGGACGAGAACACCGGGCAGCCCGCCGTCCCCAACGGCTCGCTCGGCTTCCGCTGGACCGACTCCGGCAAGGGCAAGTGGAACCTGGAGCTCGGCTCCATCGAGCCGCAGCTCTCCCTGCACGGCTCGGACGTCGCGGCGGGCGTCGAGGTGCTGCTCCCCCGCTTCGACACCGAGGGCGGCACGCACGGCCAGGGGCGGGGTGAGATCGTCCGCCGAGGGGTGCCCGCGACCCGGCTCGGCGGGCAGGACGGCCCCCTTGTCACAACGGTTTTCGACCTGCTGCTCGCGCAGTACGGCGTGGGGCGCGAGGGTCTTCCGGGTGAGTGGCCTTCGTCGTACGAGGATGCCGACGCGCCCGGCACCCCGGGCTGGCAGGAGGTCCACACCTCGGTGCCTGCCGCGAAGGCGGTGAAGATCGCGCGGGAGTTCGCGAGGACGGCGGAGCAGTCGCGCGGCCGCTGCATGATCCTGATGGGGGCGGGGACCAACCACTGGTTCCACTCCGAGACGATCTACCGGGCGTTCCTCGCGCTGCTCCAGCTGACCGGCTGCCAGGGCCGCAACGGCGGCGGCTGGGCGCACTACGTAGGACAGGAGAAGTGCCGCCCGGCCACCGGCTGGGCGACGCTCGCGAGCGCCAACGACTGGAGCAGGCCGCCGCGGCAGATGATCGGCGCCGCGTACTGGTTCCTGAACACCGACCAATGGCGCTACGACAGGTTCGCGGCGGACGTGCTCGCATCGCCGCTGGGCGAGGGCCGGTTCGCGGGGATGACGGGCGCGGACTGCCTGGCGCTCTCGGCGCGCACCGGCTGGATGCCGTCGTACCCGACGTTCGACCGCAACTCCCTTGATCTGGCGGACAGTTCCGGTGATCCGGTGGCCAACGTGGTCGACGAGCTCAAGGCGGGCTCGCTCAAGTTCGCCTGCGAGGACCCGGACGCACCGGAGAACTGGCCGCGCGTCCTGACCCTGTGGCGCGCCAATCTGCTCGGCTCTTCGGCGAAGGGCGCCGAGTACTTCACGAAGCATCTGCTCGGCACGCACTCCTCGCTGCGTGCGGAGGAGGCCGCGCCCGACGAGCGTCCATCGACGGTCACTTGGCGCGACGAGGCCCCCGAGGGAAAGCTCGACCTGCTCGTCTCGCTCGACTTCCGCCAGACGTCGTCGACGCTGCTCTCGGACGTGGTCCTGCCCGCGGCCACCTGGTACGAGAAGCACGATCTGTCGACGACCGACATGCACCCGTACGTGCACTCCTTCACCCCGGCCGTCGACCCGCCCTGGCAGGCCCGCACCGACTTCGACACGTTCAAGGCGATCTCGGAACGGCTCAGCGAGCTGTCCGCGGACCATCTCGGCGTACGCAAGGACGTCGTCGCCACCGCGCTCCAGCACGACACACCGGGCGAGACGGCCCAGCCCGGCGGTGTGGTCCTGGACTGGCACAAGGGCGAGTGCGAGCCGGTGCCGGGCAGGACGATGCCGAACCTGGCGGTGGTGGAGCGCGACTACACCGCGATCGGCGCCAAGTTCGCCTCGCTCGGCCCGCTGGTGGAGAAGCTGGGACTTCCGGTCAAGGGCATCGCGTTCCAACCCGACCAGGAGGTCCAGGAGTTGAAGGAACTGGGCGGCGTCGTGCGCGGCGGACCCGCCGACGGCCGCCCCGCCCTGGACACGGCGATCAAGGCGGCCAACACGATCCTCGCCCTGTCCGGCACGACCAATGGGCGCCTGGCCACCCAGGGCTTCCACACCCTGGAGGCGCGTACCGGGCAGGAGATGGCGCACCTCGCCGCCGAGCACGAGGGCAAGCGCATCACGTACGCCGACACCCAGGCGGCGCCGGTCCCGGTGATCACGTCGCCGGAGTGGAGCGGCAGCGAGTCCGGCGGCCGCCGGTACACGGCCTTCACGCTCAACACCGAGCACCTGAAGCCCTGGCACACCCTCACCGGCCGCCAGCACTTCTTCATCGACCACGACTGGATGCACGAACTGGGCGAGGCGATGCCCGTCTATCGGCCGCCGCTCGACATGAACCGGCTCTTCGGAGAGCCGCGCCTCGGCCCGGACGGCGAGAAGGAGGTGACGGTCCGCTACCTCACCCCGCACAACAAGTGGTCCATCCACTCCGAGTACCAGGACAACCTCTTCATGCTGTCGCTCTCGCGCGGCGGCCAGTCCATCTGGATGGCCCCGCAGGACGCGGACGCGATCGGCGTCAAGGACAACGACTGGATCGAGGCGGTCAACCGGAACGGTGTGGTGGTGGCGCGCGCGATCGTCTCGCACCGCATGCCGGCCGGCACGGTCTATATGCACCACGCGCAGGAGCGCACGGTGAACGTCCCCAAGACGGAGACCACCGGCAAGCGTGGCGGCATCCACAACTCCCTGACCCGCCTCATCCTCAAGCCGTCCCATCTCATCGGCGGCTACGCCCAGTTGTCGTGGGCGTTCAACTACCTGGGCCCAACGGGCAATCAGCGCGACGAGGTGACGGTCATCCGCCGCCGCAGCCAGGAGGTTCAGTACTCGTGAGGGTCATGGCTCAGATCGCGATGGTGATGAACCTCGACAAGTGCATCGGCTGCCACACCTGCTCGGTCACCTGCAAGCAGGCGTGGACCAACCGGGACGGCATGGAGTACGTCTGGTTCAACAACGTCGAGACCCGTCCTGGCCAGGGCTATCCGCGCCGCTACGAGGACCAGGAGAAGTGGCGCGGCGGCTGGGAGCTGAACAGGCGGGGCGCCCTGAAGCTCAAGAACGGCGGCCGGATCAAGTCCCTTCTGGAGATCTTCTCCAACCCCAAGCTGCCGGAGATCAAGGACTACTACGAGCCCTGGACGTACGAGTACAAGAACCTCACCGACGCCCCGCTGGGCGACGACTACCCGGTCGCCGAGCCGCGCTCCCTGATCAGTGGCAAACCCATGAAGATCGAGTGGTCGTCGAACTGGGACGACAACCTCGGCGGCGCGACGCAGTACGGCGACCTCGACCCGATGGTGGAGAAGACCCGCCAACAGGCCGCCGACAAGGTGCAGTTCGCCTTCGAGCAGACCTTCATGTTCTATCTGCCGCGCATCTGCGAGCACTGCCTGAACCCGGCGTGCGTGGCGTCCTGCCCATCGGGCGCGATGTACAAGCGCGAGGAGGACGGGATCGTCCTCGTCGACCAGGACCACTGCCGGGGCTGGCGCAAGTGCGTGACCGGCTGCCCGTACAAGAAGGTGTACTTCAACCACCGGACCGGCAAGGCCGAGAAGTGCACGCTGTGCTACCCGCGCCTGGAGGTGGGTCTGCCCACCGTCTGCTCGGAGACCTGCGTGGGCAGGCTCCGCTATCTCGGCGTGATTCTGTATGACCCGGACAGGGTGACGGCGGCGGCCTCCGAACCCGACGAACACAAGCTGTACGAGGCACAGTTGGGCGTCTTCCTCGACCCCGAAGACCCGGACGTGCGTCGCGACGCGGAGCGGTCCGGGATCTCGTACGACTGGATCGAGGCGGCGCGCCGCTCCCCCGTGCACGCGCTGATCAGCAAGTACAAGGTGGCGCTTCCGCTGCATCCGGAGTACCGGACGATGCCGATGGTCTGGTACATCCCGCCGCTCTCGCCGGTGGTGGACGCGCTCAGCGAGACCGGCCACGACGGCGAGGACCTGGACAACCTCTTCGGGGCGATCGACACCCTGCGCATCCCGCTCGAATACCTGGCGGAGATCTTCACCGCCGGAGACGTCGGCCCGGTGCGGGCGTCCCTTGAGAAGCTCGCGGCGATGCGGGCGCATATGCGGGCCATCAACCTCGGTGTACGGCCGGAGAGTTCGGTCGCCGATGCGGTGGGCATGAAGGGCCCGGAGATCGAGGAGATGTACCGGCTGCTCGCCATCGCCAAGTACGAGGACCGCTACGTCATCCCGACCGCGGCCGTGGCGGACGCCCAGCGCCTTGAGGAGTCTGCTCTTCCTGGGCTTCCCGACTCCTGCAGCCTCGACTACGAGGAAGGACCCGGCATGGGCGGCGACGGGCCGTTCGGCCAGGACTCGGGCCGTAAGCAGTTGCCGCTGGTCACCATCGAGAACTTCCACGCGCTGCGCAGCCGGCAGACCGCCGACGAGCAGCCCACCGCCGCCCGGGAGGACGAGCTGTGAGGAACGACCACGCCGTGCTGTACCAGGCGGCGGCACATTGCCTCGCCTATCCGGACGCCGATTTCCACGAGCGGCTGCCCCTCCTCACGGCGGCCGCGCCCCCGGCGCTCGGCGGCTTCCTGGCCCACGCGGCCGCCACGGACCCGCGCGAGCTCGCCGCGCACTACGTCCAGGTCTTCGACTTCAAGAACCGGCACAGCCTCTACCTGAGCTGGTGGCGCGACGGCGACACGCGGCGGCGCGGCATGTCCCTGGTGCGCTTCAAGCAGGTCTACCGCGAGCACGGCATGGAGTTCACCGGCGAGGAGCTGCCGGACTTCCTGCCCGCCGTCCTGGAGTTCTCCGCGCACGCGGGCCCGCTCCTCCTGGAGGACCACCGCAGCGGCCTGGAGCTGCTGCGGCTGGCCCTGAGCGACTTCGGCACGCCGTACGCGGAGGTCGTCGACGCGGTGTGCTCGTCGCTGCCCGGGCCCTCGCCCAAGGACCGCGCCGAGGCGCTGGCGCTCGCCCGCTCCGGACCGCCGCGCGAGGACGTCGGCCTGGAACCCTTCGCACTCATCGGGGAGGGACCCTCATGAAGACCCTGCTGTGGGGCGTGCTCCCCTACGTCGCCTTCGTCCTGCTCGTCGCGGGGATCATCTGGCGCTACCGCTACGACAAGTTCGGCTGGACGACGCGTTCTTCACAGGTGTACGAGTCGAAGCTCCTGAACATCGCGTCGCCGATGTTCCACTACGGCATCCTCTTCGTGCTGGTGGGCCACCTGGTCGGCCTCTTCGTCCCCGAGTCGTGGACGGAGAACCTGGGCGTCGAGGAGCACACGTACCACCTGCTCTCGCTGTACGGGGGCACGGCGGCCGGGATCATGCTGGTGCTCGGCATCCTGCTGCTCCTGTACCGGCGGCGCACCAACGCTCCGGTGTTCCGGGCGACCACCTCCAACGACAAGCTGATGTATCTGGTGCTGCTCGGCGCGATCGTGCTCGGCATGGTGGCCAAACTGACGCACTCGTCGGGCGACGGCTACAACTACCGGGAGTCGATTGCTCCTTGGGCACGCAGTCTCTCTACGCTGCAGCCGGACACGGCCCTGATGGCGGGGGTTCCGGTGCTGTACCAGATCCATGCGGTGGTGGGGATGGCACTGATCGCCTTGGTCCCCTTCACCCGGCTGATCCATATGTTCAGTGCGCCGGTGCAGTATCTGTTCCGGCCGTATGTGGTGTACCGGAGCAAGGATCCGCGGCGGGTGGAGGCGCGGCCGGAGCGGCGGGGCTGGGAGAAGACGGGTTCTTGATTCCCCGGTGATCAGCGGCTCCCTTGCTCCGGCCCGCTCTCCTTCCCTTCCTCGTCCACAATCTCCGCGTCCACCACGCCCTCCTCGGCAGAGGAACCTGCACCCCCCTGCTCCTGGGCGCCCCCGCCCGCGTACATCGCCTGGCCCATCTTCTGGCTCACGGTGGCCAGTTTCTCCGCTGCGGTGCGGATCGTGGCGGCGTCGCCTCCGTCGAGTACGGACTTCACCTCGGCTGCCGCCGATTCCACTTCGGTCCGAGCCTCCGCAGGAATCCGCTCCTCGTTCTCCCTGACGAACCTCTCCGTCTGGTACACGAGTTGCTCCGCCTGGTTGCGGGTCTCCGCCGACTCCCGGCGCTTGCGGTCCTCCTCCGCGTGTTCTTCCGCCTCCCTGACCATGCGGTTGATGTCGTCCTTGGGCAGGGCGGAGCCTCCGGTCACCGTCATGCGCTGCTCGCGGCCCGTCGCCTCGTCCTTCGCGGAGACATGCATGATTCCGTTGGCGTCGATGTCGAAGGTGACCTCGATCTTGGGGACACCGCGCGGCGCGGGCGGCAGGCCCGTCAGGTCGAAGACGCCCAGCTTCTTGTTGTACGCGGCGATCTCCCGCTCCCCCTGGAAGACCTGGATGCCGACCGACGGCTGATTGTCCTCGGCGGTGGAGAAGGTCTCCGAACGGCGGGTGGGAATGGTCGTGTTGCGTTCGATGAGCTTCGTCATGATGCCGCCCTTGGTCTCGATGCCGAGGGACAGCGGCGTCACGTCCAGGAGGAGTACGTCCTTGACGTCGCCGCGGATCACCCCCGCCTGGAGCGTCGCGCCGAGCGCCACCACCTCATCCGGGTTGACCCCCTTGTGCGGCTCGCGCCCCGTGAGTTCCTTGACCAGCTCCGTCACCGCCGGCATCCGCGTCGAACCACCGACCAGGATCACATGGTCGACGGCGGACAGCTTCACGCCCGCGTCCTTCACCGCCTGGTGGAAGGGTCCACGGCAGCGTTCGAGCAAGTCGGCTGTCAGTTCCTGGAACTGAGCGCGGGTCAGTTTCTCCGCCAGATGCAGCGGGCCGTCCGCCGACGCCGTCACGTACGGAAGGTTGATGTCCGTCTCACTCGAAGACGAGAGTTCGATCTTCGCCTTCTCGGCGCCCTCGCGCAGCCGTTGCACCGCCATCTTGTCCTTGCCGAGGTCCACGCCGTGCGCGTTCTTGAACTGCCGCACCAAGTATTCGACGATGCGCTGATCCCAGTCGTCGCCGCCCAGTTGGGTGTCGCCGTTGGTGGCCTTCACCTCGATGACGCCGTCGCCCATCTCCAGGAGCGAGACGTCGAACGTGCCGCCGCCCAGGTCGAAGACGAGGACGGTCTGGTCGTCGCCCTTGTCGAGGCCGTACGCGAGGGCGGCCGCCGTCGGTTCGTTGATGATGCGAAGGACCTTCAGGCCCGCGATCTCCCCGGCCTCCTTGGTGGCCTGGCGCTGGGCGTCGTCGAAGTACGCGGGGACGGTGACGACCGCGTCGGTGACGTCCTCGCCGAGATAGGACTCGGCGTCGCGCTTCAGCTTCTGCAGGACGCGGGCGGAGAGCTCCTGCGCGGTGTACCGGGTGCCGTCCACGGCACCGCTCTCGGGAAAGCGCCAACTCCCGTCACCCATATGGCGTTTGACGGAGCGTGCGGTGCGCTCCACATTCGTGACCGCCTGCCGCTTGGCGACCTCTCCGACCAGGACGTCGCCGTTCTTCGCGAAGGCGACGACCGAGGGCGTGGTGCGCGCGCCCTCCGCGTTGGCGACGACCGTGGGATCGCCGCCCTCCAGAACCGCCACCACCGAATTGGTCGTACCGAGGTCGATCCCGACTGCACGTGCCATGTCCAGTCCCCTTCCACCGCTTCCAACCGCGAGCCCGTTCCCGGCGTATTCCGCCCTCCATCACAAAACTTGAGCGTCGCCTTGTCAATGCCGCGTCTGCGGATACGACGGTGCCGCCGCCCCCGAAGGGACGGCGGCACGGTCGGTTCGCGCAGGCGCGGCCCTGCGTCAGGCCAGCTTCGCCGTCAGCGTGATCGGCGTGGCCTTCAGCGCCTGGCTCACCGGGCAGTTGACCTTGGCGTCCTCGGCGGCCGCGAGGAAATCGGCCTCGTCCATGCCGGGCACGGTGCCCTCGACGGTGAGGTGGATGCCGGTGATGCCGGTGCCGGGCTGGAACGTCACGTCGGCCGACGTGACGAGGCGGGTCGGCGGGGTGCCCGCCTTGTCCAGGCCGTTGGAGAACGCCATGGAGAAGCAGCTGGAGTGCGCGGCGGCGATCAGCTCTTCCGGGCTGGTCTTGCCGTTCGCCTGCTCGGCACGGGCCGGCCAGGACACCGCCTGCTCCCCGATCCCGGAGGAGTCGAAGGTGACGGTGCCGGTGCCCTGGAGCAGGTTGCCTTCCCAGACCGTGTGCGCGGAGCGCGTGGTAGCCACGATGGAGATCCCTTCAGTGCGGTTCCGTGCTGCGTAACGGAACTTCGTGTACCCATCCGATCACACCCGGACTCAGCGCACGCGGAAGACCGGCCCACGCGCGGTGGACGGCAGACGGCCACCGGACGGCAGCAGATAGGCGTGCTCCCTGCGGACCCGCAGCACATCGCACTCCCCGTCGGTGATCACCAGGACCGGCGCGGCCGCCGGGAAGTCGTCCGCGCGCTGCAGCAGATCGATGCCGGGCTGCAGCACGGTGCCGCCGCGCCCGCGCACCCGTACCCTTCCCGCGATCTCCGTGACCGGCAGATAGCCCGCGTCGTGCGGGGCCGCGTCGCAGAAGACGACGCGGGCCGCCGGTACGTCGCGTGCGGTGGCGTACGAGGCGATGGCGCCGAGCGCCTTGCCGAGCAGGACACGGCTCATGGAGCCGGAGGTGTCGAGGACGACACCGAAGGTGCAGCGGGCGATCTCCTCGGGCGGGTGGTGGCGGCCCGCGCGCGGGATGTCCGGCGTCGACGCCTGGCGGCGCGATGGCCTGGCATAGCTGCGCAGGGGCTCGGGCCGGGGCACGAACTCGTCGAACCAGCGCGCCAGTTGGGCGTCCCACGGCACGGGCGGATGCGCGAGCGCGCGGATCTCCTCGATGAGACCGCCGGGCAGCAGCCCCCGGTCCTGCTGATGATGCAGGTCGAAGCCCTGCACGAGTCCGCGTCGGTAGAACTCGTCGAGGTCGACATAGTCCCCCACCGGCCCGAGCGGCTCCCCGAGGATGTCGCCGCGCCCCTTGCCGCGCAGGGTCGCCATCCGACGCATGCGGCGCTGATCGGCGACGATCCTGTCGTACACCTCCTCGGCGGAGAGCCCCGCCAACTCCGGGTCGTACAGGAGCCCTTCGGGCATCTCGCCGACACCCATCTCACGCAGCCAGCCATTGATGACGTAATCGGCGGCGACATTGAAGAGAAGCGGGTCGCGGGCGCCACGGCGGTCGCCGTGCCGCAGGGCGGCGTGCAGCATCTCGTGGGCGAGGATGAACCGCCACTCCTCGTCGGCGTACCGCAGAAGCGGGTTGATGTAGATCTCCCCCGCTTCGGCGTTGACCGCGGCGACGGAGATGTCGTGGGCGCGGGCGAGTTCGGCGTCCGCGACGAGCGTCATGCCGGCCGCGATGCCGCCGAGCAGGGGGTAGGAGGAAACGAACCAGTTGAGCGCGCGCTCCCAGGGGCGGGTGGGAACGCGCCGGCCCTTCAGCTCGTCACGCCGCCCGCCCGCCACGTCCATGGCGGCGGACACCGTCCGGGTGAGGGCGTGCGCGAAGGCGGTCTGCCAGTCCTTGACCGGGCCGTACCAGGCGGGCCAGGGCTCGAGGACCTGGTCGGGGGCGGTGCCGCCGGCGCCGCAGTGCTCGTACTGGGCCGGGATGCCGTCGCGCCGCCAGCGCGCGGCGAGCTGCTCCTCGTCGCCGCCGGGGAATTCGGTGGGCAGGTCGTCGGGCGGGCTGCCGACGGGGAACGTCTGCTGGAACCGGTGTACGACCACGCAGCGCGCCGCGAGGTCGTAGCGGTCGGGCTGCTCGCGCTTGCCCTTGGCGGCGGGGACGTGGCCGAAGCCGAGGTGGAGGAGGCAGTGGGAGAGAGCCCAGGCCCATTGGGCCGGTTCCGCGCTTCGGGTGGGGTGGACGTGTACGCAGCCGTCGGAGTCGACGAGGGCGTACCCGTGCGCGGGTGCGACCCGGCAGCCGTTCCGGCAGAAGTCCGCTTCCAGGGAGTCCAGCGCGGGGTTGCTCCGCACCATGGCAAGCCCCTTGAGGTAGGCCTCTGTTGCGGGGTCGGGGCGGGTGTCCTTCTTGCTCTTGCCTTGACGGCGCGTCCGGCTCATTCAGCTGACTCCTGGTCGTTCGTCACTGCTTTCCTTTTCCCCAACCCCGCCCCTTCCCCAAGATGGGATCCGCTGCGGGGTAATCGGGTGGGTGGGCGGGAAAAGATCCGCCGCGAAGCGGCGGCTTCGAAGCTAGCGCCGCGCCTCCACCAAGCGCGGCATGTCCCTCGCCGCCTCCACCAGGAACCACGCCGGCAGCAGCGGATTGCCGTCCGCGTCGTCCGCGATGACCGTCTGCGCGACCTCCACCGAGATCTCCGCCAACTGCACGAGCAGCGACTTGGCCCGGTACGCCGTCTGCCGGACGGACGGCGAGGCGTGCTCCTTGGATGCCGGGAGTTCCTTTGCCAGACGGCCCCGGAACGACTCCGCGAGGTAGTAGAGAAGGTCCCGCTCCTCCGGCCGATGCGGCCACCGCGCGTCGCCCTTCAGGATCGCGTCGAGCCCGAACCGGCTCCGCACGACCTTGACGTATCCGCAGAAGGCGACCGCGTGCCCCGGCGTCAGCGTCCCGTGCGCGACGACCTTCAGGGTCTCCTCGTCCAGCGTCGGCCCGAAGGAGTGCAGCGCGTCGGACAGCATGTGCCAGGACCGGGGCGTGGAGAACGGCTCCTCCGTCTTCGGCGGCTTCGACCACAGGTGGTCGGGCCGGTCGGTCAAGTAGTCCGTGATCCAGGGGTGGATGCCGTGCTCCCCGGCCCACCCCAGCCAGTCCGTCGCGGATGCCGAAAGGTGCACGTGGGCGAGTCGGTTGACCAGTGCGGAGGAGATCGGACGCGCGAGCGCGTTGTCCGTGGCGCGATTGCCCGCGCCGATGACGATCGAGCCCTCGGGGAGTTCGTAGTTGCCTATGCGGCGGTCCAGGATCAAGGAATAGAACGCCTTCTGGACGTCCGGCGTCGCCGCGTTCAACTCGTCGAGGAACAGGCAGTACGGCTCGTCCCGCGCGATCGACTCCGGCGGGCAGAACACCGAACGGCCGTCGCGGATCTGCGGTACGCCGATGAGGTCCTCAGGAGCCAGCTGCGTACCCAGCAGGCTCACGCATTCCAGGCCGAGGGAGTCGGCGAACTTCCTTACCAGGGACGACTTTCCGATGCCGGGCGCGCCCCAGATGAAAACGGGCCGCACTGTCGCGAGCCCGAGCAGCAGCTCGGGAATCCTGGCGGGGGTGACGCTGACAGCAGCCTGCACGCAGGGGCTCCTTGGGGGTGTTCGAGTGGGGCGCGCAGGTGCGCGAGGTCCGGTACGAACAGTGTGTGCGCTGCGCGACTCGGGACGCACACCATTTTTCGCTCCACGGACGCCCATCGCGCCCCACCGCGTACCACCCCGCACGCCCCCTCCAGCGGGGCGGCTGGGGCAGGGCGTAACCCCTGGTACGCGCCCGCTATGGCCGGAATGGCAACTGTGCAAGGTTCCGGCGCGGTGACATTTTGAGGCCCCCTCGCGCACGGGACGAGGAATTCACCTCAGGGGGTTTGGCCATGCGCATGAACTACACGGACCGCGGTCCGTCTCCGCTGGAAGCGGAGAAGGCGGAGAAGCCCGGAGCCGCGGGCGACCGGGACTCGACGTTCGGCTGGTGGGGTGCGTTCAGCATCCAGAAGTTCGTCAACCAGTCACCTCTCTTCCACACGCACGCCGATGCCTCCGGGTGGCTGGCGTACCTCCAGCAGTTCTACGACCGCAACTTCTGGTTCGCGGACGGCGGCGCGCAGGTGTGGGCGTACGAAGAGACGTACGACAACTGGCAGGACCGCTACGGCATGGACGCGGTGGTGGCCGTCTACCACTCGGGCCACGGCGGCATGGACGGGAACGGGGTCTTCTTCGCGCCACTCGGCGCGGTCTGGGACGGCCGCAGCGACGCGATCTCCAACCGGATGGCGCTCGGCAACGAGAAGGCGAACTACGTCTTCTGGTCCACCTGCACCTCGCTGCGGGTCCTCGGCGGGCACTCGCCGATCCGCACCTGGGCGGGCCCCAACATCGGCTTCCGGATGATCTTCGGGTTCGAGACGGTCAGCATCGACAGCCCGGACTACGGCAAGAAGTTCTGGGAGAAGTGGCGGGCCGGGCAGACCTTCACCGACGCCTGGCTGAACGCGAGTTGGGACATCTACCACGGCCAGGCGCCCTCGGTCTGCGCGGTCGGCGCCACCCAGGCCGACGCCAACGCCCGCCTCAACGGCGAGCGCACCCTGTACCGCGAGCACGTGCCGGACAACTGGTATGCGTGGCGCTGGTACTACGCGCGCGACACCCTCAGGGAGCCCCTGACGCAGGCGCCCACCAGCCCGCAGATCGTGCAGCTCGCGCCGCGCGACCCGGGCCAGGAGCTCACCAGGATGGGGCAGCTCGCCAACTTCCCGTCGGCGGCGCTGCAAGAGGTGCAGGTCGAGCGGCAGGGCGTGCTCAGCGCCACCTCCGGCGACCGGACCGTATCGACCGCGCCGCACGCGAACAGGTGGGTCAAGCTCGCCGAGGCCAACCACCGCAATCTGCGGCAGCTGCCCACCGAGCGGGCCGTCGAGGCGGCGCGCGCGTTCGCCGAACAGCACGCCGACGGCGCCGAGTTGGTCGTCGACAGCGTGCACGACCTGATGCAGAACTCCGGGGCGAAGGACGGCTCCGAGCTCGGGCAGCCGGTGTCGCTTGAGACCCATGTGACGTTCCGGCAGGTCTTCGACGGCATACCGGTCATCACTCCGGACCGCGGTCTGATCCGGGTGGCCCTGGACAACGACGCCACCGTCGTCCAGGCGCAGATCTCCACCCGTGAGACCACCGGTACGACGCGCGAGCCGAGCACGGACATCTCTCCGCCGCCCCAGGGCGGCAAGGCGGCCGCGGCGCCGCTGGAGCGCGACCCGCGCAAGGCGCTGGCCGCCGCCCAGCAGAAGCTGCTCGCCGAACTCGCCACCGTCACGGCCGACGAGCCGGGCGGCAAGGGCGCCAAGGCTCAGCCGGAGCCCCAGGTCAGGGACGTGCCGGGCACGTTCGACGTGGGCTATGAGATCGAGGGCAACGAGGCCTACCCGGCCGCCCGCAAGCTGATCGAGATCGGCCCGCCCGACGGCATGTTCACCACCCGCCGCTGGGTGGTCGCGCCTCTCGCCAGGTAAGCCGGACCGACGGGGGTCGGGGAATCAGTGAGTGGCGGTCCGCTTCTTGCGGGCCGCCATCCACGCGTAGACGATGACGCCCGCGAAGAGGAACAGCACACCCTGGTAGACGGCCGCGTACCCGGACCCGGCGACGAGCCACATGGAGAACCCGCACGCGATGCCCGCGAGGATCCCGTCCCGCACCAGGCGTCCGCGGTTGACGCGCTCGCCCTGACCGGAGACGAGGAAGAAGATCTGCGCGGCGGTGGCCAGAAGGTAGGGCACGGTCGCGGTGAACGTGGTGATCAGGACGAGGGACTCGAAGACGCCGCTGGAACCCGCCGTGTAGTTGTAGACGGTGAGCAGCGAGGCGAGGACGACGGTGACCAGGACGCCGACGGTCGGCACGCCGCGCTTCTTCTTGCCGAAGGCGGGCGGGAAGAGCCCGTCCTTGGCGGCCGCGTACGGCGTCTGGGCGCTCAGCAGCGTCCAGCCGTTGAGGGCGCCGAGGATCGACACGACCGCCGCGCAGGCGACCGCGATGCCGCCCCAGGAGCCGCCGAACATGACGTTGACGGCATCCGAGAACGGCGCGGTGGAACCGACGAGCTTGTCGTGGGCGACGGTGCCGAAGACGGCGAGGGTGCCGAGCAGATAGACGAGGGCGGCGCCCAGCGTGCCGAGGATCGTGGCGCGCCCGACGTTGCGCCGCGGATCGCGTACCTCGCCGGCGCTGACGGCGGCCGACTCCACGCCCAGGTACGAGAAGAGCAGGATCGCGGCGGACGCGGAGACGGCGCCGATGGGGCTGTCGTCGCTCGCCTGGAAGGGCCCGAGGTTGCCGCTGTCGAAGAAGAAGAGTCCGCCGACGGCGACGAGGAGCAGCGGCAGGAACTTCAGGACGGTGGCGACGACCTGGACCGCACCGACGTACCGGGTGCCCGCGAAGTTCGCGAGCGCGGGGAGCAGTTGAAGCACCAGGGCGGCCAGGCAGGCGGTCCACTTGTGGTCGTTGACCGGTATCAGGACGTCCAGATAGCCGACGGCCGCGACGGCGAGCGCCGCGTTCGACACCCAGGCGGTGGCCCAGTAGGACCAGGCCGAGAGGAATCCGGCGAAGTCGCCGAACGCCTCACGGGCGTAGACGTACGGTCCTCCGGTCCGCGGATCGCGCCGGGCGAGCCGCCCGAAGACGAGGGCGAGGGCGATGGCGCCCGCGGTCAGGACGGCGAAAGCGACGAGGCTGATGGTGCCGAAGGGAGCGACGGAGGCCGGGAGCAGGAAGATGCCGCCGCCGATGATGTTGCCCATGACGAGGCAGGTGGCGATCGGCAGTCCGAAGCGCCGAGCGTGCTTGCTCTGCTCCTCGTGCTGTTCTTCCTGGTCGGGGGCCGGAGCCGAAAGGACCGCGGTTCCGGTGTCGTGCATGGGGTGGTGCCTCTCGTCGTGCCGGGGCCCGGGATCGCCGGGCGCGAGCCCATGGTCGGACACGACGCGATGCGCTCAAAATCAGTGTGTTTTGTCCTGTACAGAACCGTCGGTGGCCGCAAAAGCTGTGCCTCCCGGGCCCTCGCGCCGGGAATCGTCCGGACCCCCTGCAACCCCTCCCACCAGCGGAATCTCCGCTCCTTGGGCCTCTGAAAGCCAGCGTCGCAGTACGTCGTGGACGCGCTCGGCCCCGACGAGTTCACGGCCGTCCTCCAGAGGCGCGGACAGGGAGAGCGGCGAGAGCAGGAAGGGGTGGCCCTGGGCGCCGCCGAGTCCGCCGTGCGAGCCGATCTGCTCCTCGAACGCGAGCACTTCGCCCTCCTGGGGGTCGTACCAGGAGTTGACCATGATGTCGGCGGTGTGCGGGAAGCCGTCGGTGCGGCGCACGGCGTCGGCGGCACCGGGCCCGAAGTCGGCGAGCGGCCCGAGGTCGTCCGGCTCCTCGTCGAGGTACACCTCGCTGCCGCGCGCGCCGAGCACGACGGGGCCCCGCCCTTCGCTGCGTACGAGGACGAAGCCGATGCCCGGATGGTTGGCGAGGGTGGGAAGCAGCGCCGGGTGGCGCAGGTCGATCTCCTCGCGGGTCATGCGACGTGGGACGTCGGGGAAGGAGACAAGGCCGAGGTTGCCGGAGGCGAGCACGATGGGCTCGGCGCGGCGGGCGGGCAGGTGCTCGCCCGCGCCCTCCTCGACGGGGCGGCGCAGCGCGGCGCGCACGGCAGCTCGGGCCTCGGCGCCGCTGTGGGTGCGCTGCGCCCTGCGCGGCACGGGCAGCCCGCAGCCCGCCCTGACCAGGTCACCGAGAGTGAGGCCGTAGCGGGCGCGGAAGGTCTCGCCGGGGCTCTGGCCGTGGTCGGAGAGGAGCACGATGCGGTAGGCGCGCGGGGCGTGTTCGGCGACCTTGGCGATCAGCGCGATGGACCGGTCGAGGCGCTGCAGGACCTTCTCCGCGTCGCCGCTGTTGGGCCCGGAGTGGTGGGCCACTTCGTCGTACGCGACGAGGTCGGCGTAGACCGACCTGCGCCCGGCGAGCATGTCCCCTATGACGGCGGCGACCACGACGTCACGCTCGACGACGGTCGCGAAGGCCCGGATGAAGGGATAGAGCCCGCCCCGGTTCACCCGCGGGCGGCGCCTCTTGAGCCGGGCCGCGGTCGACTCGGCGATCTCGCGGAAGACCTCGGCGATGAAGGACAGGGCGGTGCGGACCGCGTTGGCGGGGTCGGAGAAGTAGGCGAAGTACCCGGAGCGTGAGCGGTTCTCCTTGCCGCGCCGGGCGGCCATGGAGAGCACGAGCGCGAGCTGCTCCGCGCCGCCGCTGAAGAGGTTGCCGCGGCTCGCCCCGTCGACGGTGAGCAGCCCACCGTCGCCGCTGCGCTCGATGGCGCGGCGCTGCAGTTCCGCGGCGGACGCGGGGCGGTTGGAGACCATCACCTCGCCCGTGTCCTTCTCGTACCAGCGGAAGGCGGGGACGTCTTCGTTGGAGCCGTGCAGGATGCCGAGCTGGCTTGCGCCGGTCTGGCTCGACCAGTCGGTGCGCCAGGGGGTGAGCCGGTGACGGGCCCGCCCGCCGTCCCGCCCCAGCCAGCCGGCGACGGTCGGCATGAGCCCCTTCTCGACGGCGGCGCACAGGACGTCGTGGCCGACCCCGTCGAGCTGGAGGAAGACGGTGCCGGGCGCCGTGGGCCCGGTGAGCCCCTCGACGACACGGTGGCGTCGGCGGTCGGCGAGCCGGTAGAGGCGCCGGCGGTAGGCGTCGTCGTCACGGACGGCGAGGGCACCGCCGGTGGCGGAGGCGACGGCGGACATGACGGCGGCGACGACCACGGCGGTCTCGGTGGTGGCCTCACCGCGGCCGTCCGGGATCAGCCGCAGGGCAAGGAGCAGCAGCGAACCGTTGAGGAAGAAGGCGAGCAGACCGAGCACCAGGGCGGGGACGAGCAGCAGCGCCCGCACGAGGACGGGCCACACAAGGGCGGAGAGCAGACCGAAGGCACCCGCGCCGAGGGCTGCGGTGACGGCGATGCGGGTGGCGCTGTCACCGTCCGCGGACTGCAACTGGAAGTCGGGCAGGATGCCGGCAAGGGCGAGCATGGTGAGCGTACTGACGACCCATACGGCGACGGACCGCCACACCGCACTCCCGACCGCCCGCCATCGCCCTCTCCCCACGCCGCGCCGCCTCACGTTTCATGACAGAACCGGACACCAGCGTGTCATACGGCACTGACCAGCGGGGCGGTTGCGCAGCGGGGCGGTTGGGCGGCGCCCCGAAGGGGCGCGGGGCTCCCGCGGAGCGCTCACCGGCCGTCGTAGCCCGCAGTCGGCATGGACAACCGCCGGTGGACACACGCCTTCATCACCGCGTCGTACGCCGGCTCCGCGAGGCCCGCCGTCTCGATCCGCACCCCGCGCCGCCCGCACTCCGCGGTGAACTCGTCGGCGGAGCGCAGCGCGAGGTCGAGGACGCGCCGGCTGGGCACGACGAAGAGGTCCACGAGGCCCGCGTCGATGTCGGCCCACAGGACGGCGTGGTCGGCGGGCAGGCCGCGGACGACGAGTTCGCGGGTGACGACGTACCCGCGGGCGGCGGCCCACCGTGCGCACATCGCGTGCTGGCTGCGGGAGTCCACCAGGAAGGGGTCGACGTCCAGCTCCTCCAGAGGCGTCAGGCTCGCGATCGACGTGACCCGCATGCCGCCCACGCCTGCCGTGTCTCCCATCGCGTCCCCCTCACCTCTGTCGTCAGCTGTCGTCAGCCGAAGACCCTACTCCTGGCCGTAGGCTCGTAAACAGTCGCGCGGAGGAGGAACCGGAGTGCCGGTGGAGATCACCTGGTGGGGTCACGCCACCTGCACGATCGAGGACTCGGGCCTGCGCGTGCTCACGGACCCGCTGTTCGCCCGCCGCCTCGCCCATCTGCGCCGCCGCAGGGGCGCCCTGCCGCCCCCCGAAGCGGCCGTCGCCGACGCGGTGCTCCTCTCCCATCTGCACGCCGACCATCTGCATCTGCCCTCCCTCGCGAGGATCGCGCCCGGCACCCGCGTCCTGCTGCCGCGCGGCGCCCCCGGCGCGGTGCCCGGACTCTCCCGCAAGCTCTCCCACCTGCGCCTCGTCGAGGTCGTGCCCGGCGACGAGGTGCGGATCGGCGACCTCGTCATCCGCGCTGTGTCCGCGCTGCACGACGGACGGCGGCTGCCCGTCGGACCGCACCGTGCGCCCGCGCTCGGGTTCGTGGTGGGCGGTGAGTCGCGGACGTACTTCGCCGGGGACACCGGTCTGTTCGACTCGATGGCCGACGAGGTGGGGGATGTCGATGTGGCGCTGCTGCCCGTCGGCGGCTGGGGCCCGCATCTGGGCCACGGCCATCTGGACGCGGCGCGCGCGGCCGTCGCGCTGGCCAGGATCGCGCCGCGCAGCGCGGTGCCGGTGCACTACGGAACGTACTGGCCGATCGGCATGGACGCCGTGCGCCCGCATGAATTCCACGCGCCGGGCGAGGAGTTCGTGCGCCACGCGGAGCGGCTCGCGCCCGAGGTGACGGTGCATCGGCTCGGGCACGGCGAGAGTGTGCGGCCCGAGGTCACCAAGGGGGAGCCCCAGTGATCCTCGCCGCGACGGCGCAGGTGCCGCCGGAGTCGACGCAGCAGGCGGTGGGCTATCCGTCGCTGTTCCTGCTCATCGTGCTCGGCGCGCTGGTGCCCGTGGTGCCCACGGGCGCCCTGGTCAGCTCGGCCGCCGTGGTGGCCTTCCACCAGACGGCGCCGTTCTCGCTCCTCATGGTGTTCGGGGTCTCGGCGCTCGCCGCGTTCCTCGGGGACCTCGCCCTGTACTGGCTCGGCCAGCGCGGCATGCGGTCGAAGAACGGCTCGCGCTGGCTCGCGGCAATCCGCGACCGCGCACCCGAGGACCGCCTCGAACAGGCGCAGGCCAAGCTCGCCGCCCACGGCGTACTCGTCCTCGTCCTCTCGCGTCTCGTCCCCGCGGGGCGGATCCCGGTGATGCTGGCGTGCCTGATGGCGAAGATGCCGCTGCGCGAGTTCGCCCGCGGCGACGTGCCGGCCTGCCTGGCCTGGGCCGTGACGTACCAGCTGATCGGCATTCTCGGCGGCTCGCTCTTCAAGGAGCCGTGGGAGGGCGTGGCGGTGGCGGTCGGCGTGACGGTGCTGATCAGCGTGGCGCCGGGGCTGTGGAGGAGGGCGCGGCGCCGTTCGACGGCTTGAGCACTGCGGGCCCGGACGAGGCGCCCCGTAAGGGGCGCGGGGAACTGCGCGACAAGCCACGAAGCACCCGCAGGCGTACACCGCAAGCTAAGAGCGGGGGTCCCGATCAAGCACACGGGACGCCCCCACCGCCAGATCCCACAGGTCCGCACGATCCCGCCCTGCGGCCTCCCAGGCCCCCCGCACCCGCGTCAGCGGCTCAAGCACCGGCTCGCCGGACAGCAGAAACGTCCCCCAGTGCATCGGGGCAAGACGCCGCGCGCCGACATCGGCCGCTGCCCGCACCGCCTCCTCCGGATCGCAGTGGACGTCCTTGAGCCACCACCGGGGGTGATACGCGCCGATCGGAAGCAGCGCGAGGTCGATTCCGGGATACCGCGTGCCGATCTGCTCGAACCAGTGCCCGTACCCGGTGTCGCCCGCGAAGTAGATCCGCCGGCCTTCGGCGTCGGTGAGCACCCAGCCGCCCCAGAGGGTGCGGCAGGTATCGACGAGGCTCCGCTTGGACCAGTGGTGCGCGGGCACGAAGTCGAAGCGCACCCCGGCCAGTTCGGCGGCCTCCCACCAGTCGAGCTCGGTGACCCGGCCGAAGCGGCGGCGGGTGAACCAGCGGCCGAGCCCGCCGGGCACGAACACCGGGGTGTCCCTGGGCAGCCGGGCGAGGGTCGGGGCGTCCAGGTGGTCGTAGTGGTTGTGGCTGATGACGACCGCGTCGACGCGCGGCAGCGCGCTCCAGGCCACGCCGGCGGGCGTGACGCGGGCCGGCGTGCCGAGGATCTTGCGGGACCAGACGGGGTCGGTGAGGACGGTGAGCCCGCCGATCCGGACGACCCAACTGGCGTGCCCCACCCAGGTGACGGCGACGGTGCGGGTGTCGACGCGGGGCAGCGGCCCCGGTTCGAAGGGCAGCCGCTGGATGTCGGCGAGGCCTTCGGGGGTGGGCCGCAGCGAGCCCTCGCGGGCGAACCGGGCCAGGGCCCGCAGCCCCGGCAGCGGCGCGGTCAGCCGGTCCGCGAACGACTTCGGCCACAGACGCGCCCCGCCGGGGGTGCGCGGCGGGGCGAGGGGGCCGGGGGCGGGGACGGGAACGGCGGCGGCCCCGTCCGCCGCCCACGTCTTCTGTGTGACCCGTACTGCCTGCCCTGCCTGCTTTGACTGCTCTGCCTGCTGCGTCTGCTCAGACTGCTGCGTCTGTTGCGTCACCGAGGAGGCTCCATTCGCCGTGTGGCTGCGCGGAGATCGTCGAAGGCCGACCCCAACATGCTCAACGCCCGTTCCACATGCGGCAATTCCAGCGCGTCCGGTGTGGTGAGAGACGTCATGCGCTCCTGCTGGGTCGAGCCGAGCAGCGGCCCGGTGGACAGCCGTACCCGGAGCGCCCCGAGGTCGTCGCCGAAGCGGTGGCCGCCGGGTGCGGGCATGCCGAGCCGTTCGCCGAGGAAGTCCTCCAGGTCCTGCGAGTCGCTGACGCCGCGGGCGGTGAGGGCGGAACGCAGCGGGCCGAGGTCCACGTAGAGGTGACGCCCCGCCCGTGGGGGCCTGGCGAGCGCACCCGCGACGACCACCCGGTGCAGCACGGCGCCGGCCACGCGCGCGTGCAGGCGGTTGGCGCGGACGAGGCGTTCGGACACCTCGTCCGGTTCGCCCATCGCGTACGTCGCCGCCGCCGCGGCCGGCGCCGCGAGGAGCGCGCCGAGCGCGGTGAGGACGTCGAGGGTGCGGGTGCACAGCGCGTTGCCGCGCGCGGTGGCGGGGAACCGGGCGATCGCGGCGGGCAGGGCGGGCGGCAGGAACGCTCCCGAAAGGTCGGTCAGGACCGTCACACGGTCGGGGGCCATCTCGGCGGGGCCGATGAGGACGGTGTCGTGCGGGCGGTGCAGGGTGTCGCGCCAGGTCTCGTCGCTGACGATGTGCAGCCCCTCGTCCACGGCAGCTTCCACGGCCTCGTGCAGCACTTCCGGGGGCGGCACGGTGGCGGTCGGGTCGTCGGCGACGGAAAGCACCAGGAGGCGTGGGGTGCCGCCTTCGTCGCGGATGCGGCGGACGGTCTCCAGGAGGGCGTACGGGTCGGGGACGCCGCCGCACTCGGCGGGCGTCGGCACGTGGTAGACCGCGCGGTCGAGCAGCCGCGCCTGCGGGGCCCACCAGGCGGGGCAGGGGCGGGGCAGCAGGACCTCGCCGGGGCCGAGTGCGGCGGTCAGGGCGAGGAGGAGGGGCGGGGCGCCGGGGGCGGCGACGACGTGGCCCCGCTCGGCGGCGAGGCCTCGTCTGGCCCAGTAACCGCTTGCCGCGTCCCGCAGGGCGGGGCCGCCGCCGGGAGGTTCGGCGTGGGTGTCGCCCGCGGCGGCCGCGAGCGCGGCGGCGAGCTCGGGCAGGACGGGGAGCCCCGCCTCCGGCAGCGGCGGCCCGTACCGAACTGGGCCATGTCCCTCGGCTTCCGTCCGCATACGTCCATCAGAGCGCGCGGCGCCGTCCCTCGCCCGGCGGTGGGCTCCGCCTGGGTGAGATTTCCCTTCCCAACCCTGCCCCTTCGCGAAAGTTCCGGCTGCGCCGGACGGGGTGCGCCGGGGACCATCGGGCGGCGGTCTTGAGCGGGGTACGGGCAACGGAACCTCAGCCCGCAGCCAGCCCTTCCAGTTTCCGTTCCACCCCCCGCCCCCGCGTCCGCACCAGCGCCGCCGCCACCTCCGACACCCGCCGGTTCGAGCCCTGCGAGACCCTGCGGAGGACGTCGAACGCGTCAGCCGCCCCGCAGTCGAGGACGTGCATCACGATGCCGCAGGCCTGATCCACCACCGGCCGGGTCCGCAGGGCCTCGCCCAGTTGGTCGACCTCGCTCAGCGCCGCGCGATACTGCCGGTCGCGGACGAGCCCCGCGGTGGCGAGGTCACCGAGCGCCCGCGTGGGCCCGTGCCGCGCGTCGTCCAGCGTGCCGGGCCGGAAGCTGAACAGGCTCAGGGTCACCGTGAGCCCCGAGCGGTGGAAGGGCAGCGTGACACTGGCGCGTACGCCGGAGTCCAGTGCCATGGCTCGATATTCGGGCCACCGCTCGTCCCACAAGAGGTCACCGGAGTCCACCGGAGCCCCGCGCTCCCGCGCGGCCGGTATGGGCCCGACGCCGGAGCGCAACTGGACGGAGACGAGTCCGGCAAGGTCGGGATGGGTCACCGCACCGGGCTGCTCGCCACCGCTGTCGGCGACCGTCGTACCCGCCCCGCAACATGCCGCCGTACAGCGCACGGCCTGCTCTGCGAGCTCCGAGAGCCTGCGCCCGGGCAGAGCGGATTCCGGTCCTTCCAGTTCCGGTTCGGGCAGGAGGGACATGGCGGATTCCTCCTCTCTCTCCCTTTTCGACTGCCCGCGCGCCCCTCCGGAAAACCGCCGCAGCCACTACGTTCGACGCATGTCCCAGACGGATGAGTTCGGCGAGGAGCTCGCGGATTTCGTGCGCCGTGTGGCCGAGTTGAAGTCGGCCCGCTCCGTCCCGGCAGGCGACCTCGGCACGGTACTCGACGCGGCGATCTTCGAACTCGACCATGTGGCCGAGCAGTTGCGCCCCGCCTACGAGCGGCTCGCGGCCGACGGGCACCTCGGTGGCGGCCGCTCCCCCGACCGCGACGAACAGCGGCTGCTTCGGGCGATCTTCCAACGGCTCCCGCTGCCCGTCGCGCTGGTCGACCGGGAATCGGTGGTCCGGCGGCTCAACTTCGCGGCGACCGGCTTCACCGGCGTACGCGCGGGCTATGCGACCGGCAGGCCGCTCACCGGATTCCTGCTGCACGCCGACCGCGTCGCGTTCCGCTCGCAGACCGCGGCGGTCGCACGCGGCGAGGGCGACCGCAGCCTCACCGTCCACCTCCAGCGGATGCCGCACGCCCCGGTCCGCGCGACGCTCACCGCGCTGCGGCCGGGCACCGAGCCGCGCACGGCGGTCCTCGTGGTGCTCCAGCCGCAGACGCATCCGATGGGCGCGCGCCCGCAGGATGCGGCCCTGCAGGGCGCCGCACCCGACCTGCGCGAGGCGACCCGGCACGCGGCCCTCTTCGACCTCGCGGACGCCATGACCGCCACGCTCCTGACGGCCCCGGCCGGGGACCGGGCGGCCGTCCCGGGGCGGGCGGCCGCGGTGCTGCACGGGCGGTTCGCCGACTGGGTGATCGTCGACGAAGGGGCCGCTCACCAGCGGCGTACGACCGTGCTCGGGCCGAACGGCGCCCCGGTCGACGACGTCCTGGCGCAGGCTCCCGCCGCGTGCCCCCTGGTGGTCGAGGCGGCGCGCGGCGGGGCGCCCGTGCTGCAGGTCCGCCCGGAGGACCCGGACGCCTTCGGCCGGGACGCGTCCGGCGCCCCCGTCCTCGTACGCGCCCAGGTGACGTCCCTGCTGTGCGTGCCGCTGAGCGCGCGCACGGACGGTCCGGTGGAGGGCGTCCTGACGCTCTTCAGGAGCGGGGCGCGGCTCGCCTTCTCGATGGCGGAGGCGCAGGCCATCGATGTGATGTCACGTCACATCGCTCTCGCCCTGCGTCGTTCCGCCTGAGCAGGTCGAGCGAAGTCCGCTGCGGTTCAGGAGCGCCCCGAAGGGGCGCGGGGCTGCGACATGTGCGGCTCCGCCGCGAAGGGGGTCCCCCCTGTTCGAGCGAAGCCGAGAACTTGGGGGAGCGACCAGCCACGACGACGCCGCAGACGATCGAAGGCACCTCACCGGACTTCCAGCGGAGCGCTCAGGCGGCGTCGCGCATGACCTGGTCGCGCAGGCGGTCGCAGCAACGGCTGATCAGGCGTGAGACGTGCATCTGGGAGATGCCGAGCTGTTCCGCGATGCGGCTTTGCGTCATGTCGCCGAAGAAGCGCATGTAGAGGATGTCGCGTTCGCGCTCCGGCAGCGCCGCGATGCGCGGTTTGACGGCCTCCCGGTCGACGACGACGTCCAGGGCGGGGTCGGGTCCGCCGAGCGCGTCCCGCAGCGCGTATCCGTCCTCGCCGCCCGGGAGTTCGGCGTCCAGGGACAGCGCGGTGAAGCTGTCGAGCGCTTCGAGTCCGGCGGCCGCGTCCTCCTCGGACAGCTGGGCCCGCTCGGCGATCTCGGCGAGGGTCGGCGCGCGTCCGCGGACGGTCTGGGTCAGGTCCTGCCGGGCGAACCGCACCCGGTTGCGCAAGTCCTGTACGCGGCGCGGCACATGGAGCGTCCACATGTGGTCGCGGAAGTGGCGCTTGATCTCACCGGTGACGGTCGGTACGGCATAGCTCTCGAAGGCGCTGCCGCGCTCCGGGTCGTACCGGTCGACGGCCTTGACCAGGCCGAGGGCCGCGACCTGGCGCAGGTCGTCGAGGGATTCGCCGCGGTTGCGGAACCGTCCTGCGAGCCGCTCGGCCATGGGGAGCCAGGCGCTGACCAACTCCTGGCGCAGCGCGTCGCGTTCGGGGCCGTGCGGCAGTTCGGTGAGCCTGCGGAAGGCGGCCGCGGTGTCGGGGGCGTCGTCGTGCGGGTGGCCCTTCGCCTGCGGTGTGTCGGATCGCATGATGCGTCGCAACTCCCTTGTCGGTGCCTTGGGTTGAAGAGTCACCGTGGGATGCGCGCAGCCGCGTCGGGACACACCCGGGGCGCGCGAGCCGCTCCCACGGACGTGCCTCCGGTCCGAAGCACTGTGGATTCTCGCCTGCCCCACGCCCCGCGGGCCAAACACCGCGGGCGGCGCCCCGCGGGAGTGGGCGCCGCCCCGGCCGCGTCACAACGCGCGGCGTACGGCGTCCGCCTCGTCGGTGTCGGCGGCGTTCCCGACGGAGACGTTCTCGACGGGCGGCAACATCCACTCCTCGTACCGGCCAAGCGCCAGGACGATGCCCAGCATCAACACCGGTATGAACACAGCGAGAACCGCCATGATTCCTTCTTTCCCCGGCATGCCCGTGGGGGGTGTCGTCGGCCGGGTCTCCCCACTTCTGCCGGGCAAACCCGAATGGACCGGCCGCATGCGGGTACTGCGGGCGGAACGACGCATCCGCGCAGGGAAGGGCTGCTCGCCATGGCTGATTTCGTCAGGGACGTCATGACACCGGGCGTCGCGGCGGTTCACCCCGACGCCTCGCTGGTGGAAGCCGCGCAGGTGATGCGCGCTCAGGACATCGGGCATGTCCTGGTGGCCATGGACGGCCAGGTGCTTGGTGTGCTCACCGACCGCGACATCGCGCTGCGCGCCGTCGCCGACGGCGCCGATCCGCTCACGGTCAGCGCGCACGCCGTGTGCACCCCGAACCCGGTGGTGGTCACGCCGGACGACGCGGTGTCGGCGGCGGTGAGCCTGATGCGCGAGATGGCCGTGCGCAGACTGCCGGTCGTGGAGGACGGGCAGCCGGTGGGGATGGTGTTCCTCGGTGATCTGGCGCCCGCGGTCTGACCCGGCCGGGCGGGGTCCCGGCCCGGCCGGGTAGGGTGCGGGTCCGGCTGCGCGGGCGGGGATGGTGCGGGTCCGGCTGCACGGGCGGCGCAGGGGGGAGCGACCGAACCCGCGGGGGGAGCGACCGGACCCGCGGCATACGGGCCCGGCCCGGCGCGTGACGCCGGGCCGGATCGCCGGAGGTCCGTCACGGTCGTGACCTTGGGGCGGGCTATGGACCCTCGGACGGCGACCGGGCAAGGCGGCGACAGGTGAAACGATAAATCAGTGCGGGCGCCGCCACGATCCGCTGAGCGCGTCCGTTGTCCGGATAACGCACCCCCCGAGCGGCCGTTCACCCGCGCAGCGTCTGGGACGGCAGCTCGCCGAACCGGGCCCGGTACTGCTCGGCGAACCGCCCCAGATGGCTGAAACCCCACCGGTGCGCCACGTCGCTCACGTTCACCGCGCCGGGCTCCGCCGCACGCAGCTCGTCGTGCACCCGGTTCAGCCGTACGTCCCGCACGTACGCCATGGGCGACATCCCCACATAGCGGCGGAACGCCTCCTGGAGCCAGCGCACGCCGACCCGCGCCTCGGCGGCGAGTCCCGCGGGCGTGAAGGGATGGTCGGGGCGCTGCTGCACGGCGTCCATCGCGCGCTTGACCGGGGCCGGGCGCAACCGCTGTGCCGGGGCGGCGAGTTCGGCACGGAAGGGGTGATCGGCGGCGAGCAGCATCCCGTTCAGGACGGCCTCCTGCAGCGGCGCGGCGACCAGCGGCGACGCAAGGAGCGTGTCCGGGTCGTCGCGCAGGTCCGTCACGACGGTCGCGACGAGCCGTGCCCAACTGCGCCCCGGGCCACGGGTGGTGTCGAGTTCGGGCGCGAAGGTCAGCGGGGCGCGGAAGGACCGTCCGAGGAGCTGTTCAAGGCACTGTTCGAGGGCGGCGCGGTCCATCTTCACCGCGAGGACGCGGCAGTCGCCGGTCCACCGCTCCACCACTGTGTCGCCGACGGGCTGGAACACCCCGGCCCGCTCGGCCGTCGCGACGGTGGCCGCGGCGCCGCCCTGCCGGAAGCGCATCTGCCCGCCGAGCAGTATGTTCACGTGGTACGAGCCGAGTTCGCCGAGCCGCATCCGTACATCGGCGCCGCAGCTCAGCTCCCCGAGGGTGAGCTCGCCGAGCTGTCCGACGTCGAACTCGGCCCCCCGTGCCCACCCTTGCCCCCGCAAGATCGTCCGTGCTCCGAACGAGTCGGCGTCCTCACACCCGGCGGCCCAGCAGGCTCAGCAGTTTGGTCTGCACATCGGCTTCCGCCGGCGGTTCCACCGCGGGGGCGAAGAGGCCGCTCTTCTCCAAGTCGGCGGCGTACGGGGTGATTTCGCGTACGGAGAAGGCGACGAGGTCCTCCGGGAGCCGTTCGTCCGCGCCGATTCCCCGGGACAGGTCCCAGGCGTGCACGACGAGGTCGCTGATCATCTGCCCGCAGTAGAAGACGGCGGAGGTCTCGCCGAAGGAGAGGTGGACGGTGCGGTCGAAAGCGCCCGGCTCGGCGAACGCCTCGTGGGCGGCGGCGGCCGCGGTGTCCCAGGAGGCGACCGGGTCGGGGCCGAGCATGTCGCCGTCGAAGGCGTCGCCGACGGAGGCGATGGTGGCGCCGTCGCGGACCAGCGACGGCACCCACAGCTGCTCGGCGGTGAGGTGGTTGACGAGGTCACGCACGGACCAGTCGGTGCACGGCGTCGGCGCGTCCCACTGATCGGCCCCGACCTCGTGCACCCGGTCGGTGAAGAGTTCCAGGGCGGCGGCGTGCCGGGCGAGGAGCGGGTGTGCGGCCTTGCCAGTCGTGTCTGCCATACCCGCCATTGTCCTCCTGAGGCGCGGGGGCGCTACCGCTTGCGACTCGTCTGCGGCTTCGTCGTGGCTGGTCGCGCCCACGCGGCGGAGCCGCACATGTCGCAGCCCCGCGCCCCTTCGGGCGCCCTCAGCGCTGGCGCTCCACCCGCCGCTCATCCCACACCGGCTCAGGCGTCTCGCGCACGAGCCCATCGCTGCCGAAGACCAGGTAGCGGTCGAAGGAGCGGGCGAACCAGCGGTCGTGGGTGACCGCGAGCACCGTTCCCTCGTATGCCTCAAGGCCCTCCTGGAGCGCCTCGGCCGATTCCAGGTCGAGGTTGTCGGTGGGCTCGTCGAGCAGCAGCGCCGTGGAGCCCTCGAGCTCCAGGAGCAGGATCTGGAAGCGCGCCTGCTGGCCGCCCGAGAGCCGCTCGAAGCGCTGCTCGGCCTGGCCGGTCAGCTCGTACCTGCGCAGCCGCGACATGGCGGGGCCCTTGTCCTGGGCGTGCTCGCGCCACAGGATGTCGAGGAGCGTACGGCCGAAGAGCTCGGGGTGGGCGTGGGTCTGCGCGAAGTGGCCCGCCACGACGCGCGCGCCGAGCTTCCACTCGCCGTCGTGCGCGACGTCGCCCCCCGCGAGGAGCCGCAGGAAGTGCGACTTCCCTGAGCCGTTCGAGCCGAGCACGGCGACCCGCTCGCCGTAGAAGACCTCCAGGTCGAAGGGTTTCATCAGGCCGGTCAGCTCCAGGCCCTTGCAGGTGATGGCCCGGATGCCGGTGCGCCCGCCGTGCAGCCGCATGGTGATGTCCTGCTCGCGCGGCGGCTCCGGCGGCGGCCCCGCCTCCTCGAACTTGCGCAGCCTGGTCTGCGCGGCGGCGTACCGCGAGGCCATCTCGTGGCTGACGGCCGCGGCCTGCCGCAGGTTCAGGACCAGCTTCTTCAGCTGGGCGTGCTTCTCGTCCCAGCGCCTGCGCAGCTCCTCGAAGCGCGCGAACCGCTCGCGCCGCGCCTCGTGGAAGGTGGCGAAGCCGCCGCCGTGCACCCAGGCGTCGGCGCCCGCGGGGCCCGGTTCGACGCTGACGATCTTCTCGGCGGCGCGGGCGAGGAGCTCCCGGTCGTGCGAGACGAACAGGACGGTCTTGCGCGTCTCCTTGAGCCGCTCCTCCAGCCAGCGCTTTCCGGGTACGTCGAGGTAGTTGTCCGGCTCGTCGAGGAGCAGCACCTCGTCGCCGCCGCGCAGCAGCGCTTCGAGCACGAGGCGTTTCTGCTCGCCGCCGGAGAGCGTGCGGACCTCGCGGAACTGGGCCTTGTCGTAGGGGACGCCGAGTGCGGCCGTGGTGCACATGTCCCACAGCGTCTCGGCCTCGTAGCCCTGGACTTCGGCCCAGTCGGAGAGCGCCTGTGCGTACTGGAGCTGGGCGGCCTCGTCGTCGACGGTCATGATCGCGTGCTCGGCGACGTCCACGGCCTTCGCGGCCTCGCGGATGCGGGGCGAGGACACGGAGACGAGCAGCTCGCGCACGGTCGTCTCGTCCCGGACCGACCCCACGAACTGCGGCATCACGCCGAGCCCGCCGCTGACGGTGACGGTGCCGCCGTGCGGCTGAAGCTCTCCGGAGATCAGGCGCAGCAGGGTGGTCTTGCCCGCGCCGTTCGCCCCGACGAGGGCGACGATGGCGCCCTCGCCCACGCGGAACGAGACATCACCGAGCAGCGCCCGCCCGTCCGGCAGGTAGTACTCGATGTGCGCGGCCTCAAGATGTCCCATGGTCACGCATTGTCAGCGGCGGGGGTCGGGGAGGGCAAATCAATTCCCGGTGGGCTCCCTGCCTGCGGCCGCCGCCCCACCAACCGGCCCTGACCACATACTGATACACGGGTCTCATTATTCGACATGGCGGCGTACGGTCGGACCACCGCAGCAAGCGGCAGCGAACGCGAAGGAGTTCCCGTCATGCCGGAGGAGACCCCGGAGGAGACCGCCGTCTACACGCACGGACACCACGAGTCCGTACTGCGTTCCCACACCTGGCGGACCGTCGCCAACTCGGCGGCCTATCTCGCCGGTTCACTCAAGCCGCACATGAAGGTCCTGGACATCGGCTGCGGCCCCGGCACCATCACCGCCGATCTGGCCGAGCTCGTCCCCGACGGCCGTGTCACGGGCGTCGACCGGGCGCCCGGCATCCTGGACCAGGCACGCGCGACGGCCGCCGGGCGCGGCCTGACGAACGTCGAGTTCGCCGTCGCCGACATCCATGACCTGCCGTACCCGGACGACTCGTTCTGCGTCGTCCACGCCCATCAGGTGCTGCAGCACGTCGGCGACCCGGTGCGCGCCCTGAGCGAGATGCGGCGGGTCTGCGCGCCGGGCGGCATCGTCGCCGCCCGCGACGCCGACTACGAGGCGATGACCTGGTATCCGCAGTCCCCCGTCCTGGACGGCTGGCTCGACCTGTACCGGCGGGTGGCCCGCGCCAACGGCGGGGAGCCGGACGCGGGGCGGCGCCTCAAGTCCTGGGCGCTGGAGGCCGGTTTCGTCGACGTCACCGCGACCGCGAGCACCTGGTGCTACTCCTCGGCACCGGAGCGCGACTGGTGGAGCGGCCTGTGGGCGGACCGCACGGTCGCATCGTCGTACGCCGACCGCGCGGTGGAGTCCGGGCACGCCGACGCCGGGGAGCTGCGGACCATCGCCGACGCGTGGCGGGAGTGGGGTCAGCGGGACGACGGCTGGTTCACCGTGCTGCACGGGGAGATCCTCTGCCGGAAGTAGGGCTGCCCGCGGCGTGGTCCTGTCGCCGGGTGCCGGTGGCTCAACACGGCGCGTAGGACGGCCAGTTGGGGATACCCGGACGGCAGGAGGTAGACACCATGGTTCCGATTCTGCTCGTCCTGCTGCTGGCGCTGCTGCTCTTCGGGGCGGGATTCGCGGTGCAGGCCCTCTGGTGGATCGCCGTCATCGTGCTCGTCATCTGGCTCCTCGGGTTCCTGATGCGCGGCACGACCGTCAGCGGGACGAGGCCCCGCTGGTACCGGTGGTAGCCGTGCACGACGCGCTCCGTACCGAAAGGGTGCGTGCCCGCTGGTCATAGGGGTTTCCGCAGGGTTCGCAGGGGTGCTGACAACACCTCGGGACGGGGGCTCACGGGCGTGCCTCGCGGCGCCTGCGCCGGAAGGATTCAGGGGGAGGTCCCGGTCCTACGGAAGCGAGCGAGGCACACCATGGCGTACGAAACGCATTCAGGGCACCCGAAGCCGATGCGGTCCCGGCCGGCGCGCGGTGCCGAGCCGTCCGCTCCCCCGCCCGTCCACACCGCCTTCGCCCTGTGGATCACCGCGGTCGCGGCGGGCGTCTTCGAGATGGTCCTCGCCGTCGGCGGTCTGATCGCCGACGGGGACACGACCGCCGGGGAGATGGCGGGCGGACTGCTGCTGCGGATGACCGTGTTCTCGGTGGCCGTCCTGCTCGCCGTCCAGCTGCGGCGCGGCCGGAACTGGGCGCGGTGGGTGCTCGCCGTGGGACTCGGCGGGTTCGGCACGCTGTCCCTCGTCGTCGGCCCTGTCCAGTGGCTGGCCGACGGGCACTCACCGTTGGACGCCTTCCGGGATCTGGGGGTGGTCGACGCCCTGTTCGGCGCGAGCCGTGTGCTGCATCTGAGCGCGGTGCTCGGAGCGCTGGTCCTGATGTTCGTGCCGGCGGCCAACACCTGGTTCAAGGAGCAGTCCGGCACACGGCCCGAGAGGCCGTCCGGCACCCGCTGACCGAGGCCACCGCACCACCGCCCGCTCCGCGGGGAGGCGCACCGCACCGCGCGCGGCAAGCGGCACTGACCGGCGGCGGACCGGCCCCGGCAGGACGGCCCGGCGCGGCGGCAGGGCGCGCCCACGAGCAAGCCGTCATCATGCGGACGCGGTTGCCGGGCATCGCCGCGAGGCGGTGGCCGCTCCGTGACGGATGCCGGTTCAGGTCCATGGGTCCGCGAGGGACCGGGGCCGCGGGACCTCCTGCGTGCCCCTGCGTGCCGCCGCCTGCTTTTCGATCGCCCACCTGCCGAAATCCGCCCGGACCGCGAGGGCCCGGACCGCGAGGAACGGCCCGCACCGGCCCGTTTGCCCGCCGTGCCCGGGGGCACCCGTACCGCCCCGCACATTGAACGGCGGCGTCGCCGTCCCCACTCCCCATTCCCCACCCCTCCCACGCGACCCAGGACGCCCCCGATGAAGGACTCAGTGCCCATCGAACGACCCGTCATGTCCGCGTACTCCGTGCCCGCGGACGCCCCGGAGGAGGACGGCACCTTCGCCTGGGAAGCCACGACGATCGTGATCGTCGAGGTGACGGCGGGCGACGCCACGGGAACGGGCTGGACCTACGCCCCCGCCGCCGTCGTGCCCCTGCTCGACGAGCAGCTCGCGCCGGCCGTCACAGGGCTCGACGCCGTCGACATCCCCGCGGTGCACGACGCGATGAGCAAGGCGGTCCGCAACACCGGCCGCCCCGGCGCCGCCTCGTGTGCGATCTCCGCGGTCGACATCGCCCTGTGGGACCTCAAGGCACGCCTCCTCGAACTCCCCCTCGTACGCCTCCTGGGCGCGGCCCGCGACGAGGTTCCCGTCTATGGGAGCGGCGGCTTCACGACGTACCACGACACGCATCTGGCGGCCCAGCTGACCGGCTGGGTGCACGGCCAGCACATCCCGCGCGTCAAGATCAAGGTCGGTGAGAGCTGGGGGCGGGCGGCGGCCCGCGATGTGGCGCGGGTGCGCACCGCGCGTGAAGTCATCGGCCCGCAGGCCGAGTTGTACGTCGACGCGAGCGGCGGCTACACGCGCAAGCAGGCGGTGCGGGTCGGCCGGGTGCTCGCCGAGCACGGAGTGGGCCTCTTCGAGGAACCGGTGCCGTCGGACGATCTGCACGGACTCGCCCTGGTACGGGACGCGCTCCCCTGCGACGTGGCGGCCGGTGAATACGGCTACCACCTCCCGTACTTCGCACGGATGCTCCCCTCCGTCGACTGCCTCCAGGTGGACGCGACCCGCTGCGGCGGACTCACCGAGTGGCTGCGCGTCGCGGCCCTCGCGCAGGGCCACGGCCTGGAGGTCTCGGCCCACGGCGCCCCGCACGCGCATGCCGCGGCGGCCGCCTGCGTACCGAATCTGCGGCACATCGAGTGGTTCCACGACCATGTGCGGATCGAGTCGATGTTCTTCGACGGGGCCCTCGACCCGACGGGCGGCACCGTGCGCCCGGAGGGCGGCGTCGGCCACGGCCTCGAACTGCGGCACGAGGAGGACGTGGAGGAATACCGGGTCGCGTGAGGGCGGGAAAGTCGCGGGAAACGATCTCGCGTGCGGGCGGGGCCAACTAGGCTCGCCCGTATGGAGATCCTGGGAGCCACGCTGCGTATCTGCGTCGAGGACCTGGAGTCCTCGGTCGCCTTCTACGAACGTCTCGCGGGCGGCCCCGCGCAGCGTTTCGAGCGTGGGGGCGTGTCGGTCGCGGCGGTCGGCTGCTTTCTGCTGATGAGCGGACCCGAGCGGGAGCTGGAGATCCTCCGGAAGGTCTCCGCGACCATCGCGGTGCAGGACGTCGACGAGGCGTACGCGGTCCTGAACGCGTCCGGCGCCCGTGTCATCGCGGGCCCCGTGCCGACCCCGGTGGGCCGCAACCTCATCGCGATGCACCCGGACGGCGCGGTCTTCGAGTACGTGGACCGGCGCGCCGCGACCTGAGCCGTATCCTCCACGGCAGGCAGGCCGAACGGAGGACGGTGCAGTGGCGGGCAGCAAGGAAGAGGCGTCGCGGACGTCGTTGAGCGCGCAGGCGCGCCGCAGCGGGACATGGTCGTGCACGGGGGCCGAGTGGTGGCCAGGAACGGCGAGTTGGCGTAGCGAGGCCGCACGCCTCCGTCAGTCACCGCCCGTGCCGGGCTGCCCAGGTCCCGGCACGGCCGGTTCTCACTCCTCGGACGACGCCGACGCCCGCATCCGGAAGTCGTACCGCGCGGGCAGCTCCTCGTCGGTGAGCACGCGCCACAGCTCGCCGAGCACCTCGGCGCCCTCGCGCAGATCGGCAGGCTCGAAGCCCTCGTCGAATATCGCCCGCGCGTCGGCCTTCTCGCCCTCGGCCAGGAGCAGTTGGATCTCGACGAGCCGGAAGCGGCCCTCGGCGCGGGTGGCCGCGGGCAGACGTTCCCATATGCTGCGCGCCGCGCCTTGCCGCCCCGCCGCGAGCAGCACAGCCATCGCCTCCCGTCCGAGCGCGGCGCTCGCGGACGTCCACACGACGCCGTCGTCGCGCCGCTCCTGGCACAGGTCGTCGAAGGCCTCCGCGTACCGGTCGGCGGCCCTTTCGATGTGGCCCGACTCCTGGTCCGCGACGGCGAGGCAGCGCAGCAACGGCCAGCGGGACGGGGCGAGTTCGAGCCCGCGCTCCCAGCTGCGCACCGCCTGGGCGAGGTCACCGGCATGCCACTGGGCGACGCCCAGGTGATACTCGGCGACCGGCCGCGCGGGCGCCGTCTCCAGCATGTCCCGCCAGTGCGGGGCGACCAGGGTCGGTCCCGGCGGGGCGACACGGCGCGGCTCCGGGACGGCGCCGGAGTGCAGCAGCTCCACCCACGGGGCCTGTTCGGGGCCGAGGCCGGACTCGTCGAAGGGCGTGCCGGGCAACTTGTAGCCGGCGCGCAGGACTTCGAGCGATCCCCATCCTGACCCGGTGGCGAGCATCTCGCCCGGTTCGGCGTCGGCGCAGGGCCGCCAGGCGTCGTACGCCGCGTCCACCGCGTCGCGAGGCAGCGCCCGGTCGAGCCGCTGCTCGGCCTCGCCGCGCGCGGCCCGCCAGTCGTCGCCGTGCACCACGTCGGGCGCGGCCGACAGCGGGCCGTACGACTCCAGCCAGGCGAACTCGGCCTCGGCGTCCAGGCGTACGTGCTCCAGCTGCGTGCGCGCGAGGCCCGCCTGGATCTCCGCGTACCCGCCGGTGCCCGGCTCGGACAGCCACTCCTGCCAGCGCCGCCCGCCGGTGCCTGTGCCCCAGACGAAGAGCTTGCGGCCGCGCTGCAGATCGGTCGACGTCTGGACGAGCCCGTGCCCTTCGTCGTCGAGCGCGGCTATCCACCGCCGCGCCCCTTCCGGTACGTCGTAGAAGTAGTCGGAGGCGTACTCGCTGCGCGGCGGATACGTCCGGTCCACCCCGTCGGTCTCCGGCACCGGCACCTTGCGAAGGCCGCCCGCGTACCCGAAGTGCCAGGCCTCGTCGGCCGGAGCGAGGACGCGGCGCTCCTGGGGCACCGCGATGTTGGACCACCAGTACACCGGCACCGGCTTCTCGTGCGGATTGCGGATCCGCACGCCGACGTGCAGGAAGTCGGAGCCGTCGGGCAGCCACAGGTCCACCTGGAAGGGCACGTCGCGCAGGCGCTCCCACTCCCAGAGACGCAGCATCTCGCCGCCGTCGGGCGCGGTCACGCGGGCGGCGTGCAGGGGCGCGCAGGACAGCGTCGTGTGGCCGGTGGCGCCGATGTTCCACTCGATGCCGCCGGAGAACCAGGCGCCGTTGAGCGCGAAGTCGGCGGGCTGCAACACCGGGTTGCGGTAGAGGAGTTCACGGCCTGTCGGCTTGTGGAAGAGGGAGTGGACGCGGCCGCCGAGGCCCGGCAGGACGGTGGCGCGCAGCCGGTCGTTCTCGATGACGAGCGTGTCGAGCGTCGTCTCGGTGCGCTCACGGCCGTACCCGTCGAGCACCCGGGTCGGCAGGATGCCGCGCAGCGGCTCGTACCCCAACTGCCGTGCCATGTCGGGCGGCAGCCCCTCTCTGCCCCGCTCTTCGAGCGTGTGCACCCTGCGCAGCGACCGCAGGGGTGGCAGGGGGTTCTCGGGGCCCAAGGGGGCGGCGGGCAGCGTCAGCACGTCACGTCGCACGGTGGTCGTCACGATCACCATGGAACACGCTGACGGCGGCCTCGACCAGGGTCTCCACCGGTCAGGATTACGCAAAGGCGCCAGGTACAGCGCCCGCAGCGATTACACCGCATCAAGCCCAGCGCTCAGCGGTCTGCGGGCGAGGGCGATGGACGCGGCGTTGCGGGGCTGGACGTTGATCTCCAGGCGGTGCAGTTTCAGTACGTCGAAGGCGTACCGCACGACGAGTCCGAGCCCCTCCCGCATCAGCCCGCGCCCCGCCGCGTGCGCGAAGGCGCCGTAGCCGAGCGCCCCGCACCGGAAGCCGCCGTCGACGATGTTGTTGATGTTGACGAACCCGGCGACGGCGCCGCCGGCCGCACGCTCGCAGAGCAGGAACCCGGCCTTGGAGCCGTCCTCGATCAGCGCCGTCGCGTACGCGGCCCAGGCCTCGTCGGTAGCGGGCGGGAACAGCCAGGGGCGGTGCAGCTCGCGGCTCTCCCGCGCGCGTGCGGTGAATTCGGGGCCGTCGGCGTAGGTGTAGGGGCGTATGCCGATGCGCGGCCCCTCGGCGAGATGGATGGTCCACTCACTTCGGGCAGCTCTCGTGCTTCTTCACCACGCCGATGGTGACCCGCTGCCCGGTCAGCTCCCTGCCGGGGGCCGGGGTCTGGGAGCACACCTTCCAGCTGGGTGGCCACAGCACGTGCCGGTCGAGGCCGCTGGTGTCGTGGACGTCGACGCGGGTGCGGTAGTCGAGGCCCGAGAAGACCCGCACGAGGCCCTTCCCCCGGAAGTCCGGCATCGGCGGCCCCGCGGCGGCCGCCGTCGTCACGGTCATGACGCCCGCCGCGAGCGCCGCGCCTGCGACGACTCCCACGCGCTTGAAGCCTGCGATCACTTGCGCCTCCGGATGAAGTACGCCCCGCAGAGGGCGCCGATCAGGCCCGTCCCGAGCAGTGCCACCCACAGGGGCATCGTCACTTCGGGGATCAGAAGTCTGATCTTGGTGTGGCGGGTGTTCTCGAAGATGAAGATCAGGCCGAGGACGGCGAGCGCGAGGACGGCCACCCTGGCGGGCGTCATGACGCCACGGACGCCACGGGCTCCGCCATCCGAGCCGCTCTTCTTCGAGCCGCCCGTGGAGGTGCTGGGACTCATGCGTGGACCCTTCCGTCGGAGCTTCGGCCTCCCTCCCCTGGCGACCAGCATGGGCCGCCGGGGAGGGTTTGCGCGCGGTGGGTGCCGCTCCGGGGTGGGGGTATGGGCCGTACGGGTGAGTCCGTGGTTCAGCGGACGACGGGCAGTTGGAGCACCCCGGTGTCCTCGGGCGTGCTGGTGACCGTCACCGGCTTGACGCCCCTGTTCCCGACGTACGCATCGTCGCTGGCCGCGACGGTGAACCGCAGCTTGTGGCCCGCTTCGTACCGGTGCACGATCCCCGGCAGCGAGAAGGTGAACGGCTTGGTCACGTCCGGGACGCGCACGGGGGCCACGAGCCGGTGCACCAGCGTCTTCTTGCCGTCGGGCGCGATGTCGTACAGCTTCGCGAAGAGGACCAGCTTGTCGGCGGCGTCGCCGGAGTTCTGCACCTTCTCCGTCCGGGGCGAGGCGACCTTGAGGGTCGCCTTCGGGGCGCCCACCACGTCCACCGGGGCGGTCAGCGGCTCGCTCGTCCAGTCGAGGTGGGTGCCCTTGGTGTCGTGCGGTGCGGGGTCGGGAAGCCCGGTCATCCCGGCGATGGAGCCCTCCGAGTGACTCGTCGGGATCAGCCTGTTCCGATACTCGCGGCTGCCGCGTGCGACCTTCGCGCGGTTGTCGACGAGCTTGCCGTCGCCGGACAGATACAGCTGCCGGCTGAGCGCGGGCACCTGCGGGGCGGTGGCGTAGGAGCCGTTCGGTCCGCTGTCGCCCGACACCCAGTCCTGGTGGTAGGCGAAGGCGGGTCCGGTGTCGACGCCCTTCTTCCGGTGGAGGTAGCGGTCGAACCACGACAGGATCCGCTTGCCGACGTAGCTGGTCTCCAAGTTGCCCTTGGACAGGTTGAGTTCGCCGGACGCCGGGTCGGTGAGGCCGCCGCTGTGGCCCCAGGACTGCCAGATCATCTTGGCCGTGGTGCCCTGTGCCTTCAGCGTCTCGTACGTCGCCTGCGCCTCGTTGAGGTTGAAGAGGCTGTCGGCCTGGCCCTGGACGAGGAGGGTGGGCGCCTTGACCCGGGGCAGGTAGGAGACGGGCGAGACGCTGCGCGCGTACTCCTGGACTGCGGCCGTCTTGTCCGCCGGATAGCGGCCCGAGTTGAGGGTGCGGATCGTCTCGCAGGCCTGCGTGGCGAAGTGCAGGCAGGTCACGGAGTTGACGCGGGACCGGTCCAGGCTCCGCACGAGCAGCGGCTGGCCCTCGCCGATGAGATAGAAGCCGTTCATCCACTGCCACTTGGCGGCGCCGGGGACGCTGCGGTCGGAGACGTTGTTCGGGGCGAGCGAGTAGCTCAGATCGTTCCAGGTGATCATCGGTACGAGAGCGTCGACCCGGTGGTCGACGGCGGCCGTCGCCAGCTGGATCGCCCCGCCGTAGGAGCCGCCGATCATGCCGACACGGGGGTCGGCCCCGGCGTCCTTGGTGACGTAGTCGATGGTCGTGCCGTCGTCGGCGGCGCGCTTGCCCGCGAGGAAGTCGATGAGCCCGGAGGCCGCCTTGCCGTCAATCTTCGGGTTGTCGAGGGAGATCAGACACCCGGACTTGCCGAAGCCGAGCCCGGAGTAGACGAGCCCGACGTAGCCGCGCTCGGCGAAGGCCTTGCCGTTGTCCGCGGTCCCGTCGGACTTGCTGCCGCCGAAGCCGTTGGTGGTGAGCACGGCGGGCGCGGGGTGCGCGGCGTCCACTCCGGCGGGCCGGTAGAGATCGGCGTCGACGGTGCATCTCCTGCCACCCACGTCGACCGTGAACTTCAGTGCGGTGACGGTGTATTTTCCGGTCGCGCTCGCCGGGGCGGGGGCCGCGACGGCGAGCGCGGCACCCAGGGCGAGGGCGAGCGGCGCGCGGGACCGGGAGACGGCACGAAGCGGTGCAGTACGACGGGACACGAGACCTCCACGCTGAGGACAGCCGAATACCGACCGGTCAGTAACCGGCCAGGGTCATGCTGTGACACGCATCACACCGGGGTCAACGCTCGTGACGGGCGTTTCTCGACGGATCTTGTCGGAAATCAGTACGGGGGCCTTGGCGAAGGCCCGGTATGCAGGTCTTGGCGAAGGCCCGGTATGCAGGTCTTGGCGGAGGGTCGGCACGCGGAATGTGACGGGGGGTCAGCACGCGAGCCCTAATGGGCGTCCGGTGCGCGGACCCTGACAGAGGGCCGGCACGCGAACCCTGACGGAGACCCAGTGCGCGGATCTTGACGGAGGCCCGGCACGCGAGCCCTGACGCGCGTCCAGTACGAGGCCCCTGACAGAGGGCCGGCACGCGACCCCTGACGAAGGCCCAATACGCGGACCTTGACGGAGGCCCGGCACGCAAGCCCTGACGCGCGTCCAGCACGAGGACCCTGACAGAGGCTCGGCACGCGAACCCTGACGGAGACCCAGTACGCGGATCTCGACGGAGACCCGGCACGCAAGCCCTGACGCGCGTCCACTACGAGGCCCCTGACAGAGGGCCGGCACACGAACCCTGACCAAGGCCCACTGCGCGGATCTTGACGGAGGGTCGGCACGCAGCCCCTGACAGAGGGTCGGCACGCAGCCCCCGACCGAGATCCGGCAGCAGACCCTGACGGACGCCCAGCGCCCCGGATCTCGGCAGAGATCCAGTACCGGCGCCCGGCAGGCGGACCTCACACCAGCGCAGGCACCTCAAGCGTCAGCGTCCCCGCGGCCGCGTCCAGTTCGGCCGGAATCCCGAACGGGACCGTCAACGCGCCCTCGCAGTGGCCGAATCCGAAGTCTTCGACGATCGGGACGCCGAGCCCGCCGAGCCGGTCGGCGAAGAGGGCCCGCACTTCGCCCGCCGGCTCGCAGTCCACCCAGGATCCGAGCGCGATCCCGGCTACGCCTTCCAGCCACCCGGCCCGCAGCAACTGCGTGAGGATCCGGTCGAGCCGGTATGCCTCCTCGCCGGTGTCCTCCACGCAGAGCAGCCCGCCGCGCGCGGACGCCCGCCCGTGGGCCGTGCCCAGGTCGGCGGCGAGCAGACTCACGCAGCCGCCGAGCGTGACACCACGGGCCCGCCCCGCCACCAGCGCGGACGCGCCTTCGGGGGCGATCACCCGCACGCTCTCCGGCTCGAAGAGCGTCGCGCGCAGATGGTCCTGGGCCCGTGTGTTCTTGAGAAAGTCGGCTACCGCGACCATCGGGCCGTGCAGCGTGGCGAGGCCGAGGCGCGCGGCGAACGCCTCATGGAGCGTGGTGATGTCGCTGTAGCCGACGAACACCTTGGGTCCGGCGGCCCGCATCGCCGTCCAGTCGACGAGGTCCGCCATCCGCGCGGCGCCGTACCCACCGCGCGCGCAGAACACCGCGGACACGGTGGGGTCGCACCACGCCCGCTCCAGGTCCCGCGCCCGGTCCACGTCGGTGCCCGCCAGGTAGCCGAACTCCCGGTGTTGGTCCAGGACATGGGGCGCGATGACCGGTTCCAGGTCCCAGTCGCGCAGGATGTCGAGCCCCCGCTCCAGCTGGTCCTGCTCCACCGGCCCGCTCGGGGCCACGACGGCGACCCGCGCGCCGGGGATCAGACGCGCGGGCCGTGTCAGCGGCTTCACTTGACGAGCTCCAGGGTGGGGACGGGCCCCGTCAGGTTCAGGCCGAACACCTGGGCGTACAGGGAGAGTTCCGCCTCCAGGGCACGGACCAGCGTCTCCGCGCGGCGGAATCCATGCCCCTCGCCCTCGAAGGCGATGTATGCGTACGGCACGCCGCGCCCCTCCAGTTCGGCGACGAACCGCTCGGCCTGCGCGGGCGGGCAGATCACGTCGTCGAGCCCCTGGAGCAGCAGGAACGGCGCGGTGACCCGGTCGGCGTGCTCGGCGGGCGAGCGTTCCACGTACCGTGCCCGCACCTCGTCGAACGGCCCGATCAACGAATCCAGGTAGCGCGACTCGAAGTCGTGCGTCCCGCCGTCGACCCACGCCGTGAGGTCCAGGACCGGATAGATGATGGTGCCGCAGGCGTACACGTCCGTCGTGGTCAGCGACGCCGCCGTGGTCCAGCCGCCCGCGCTGCCGCCGCGGATCGCGAGACGGTCCCTGTCCGCCGTGCCCTCGTCGGCGAGGGCGAGCGCGACGGCCGCGCAGTCCTCGACGTCGACCACGCCCCACTGCTCGCGCAGCCGTTCGCGGTAGGCGCGGCCGTAGCCCGTCGAGCCGCCGTAGTTGACCTCGGCGACGCCGATGCCGCGCGAGGTGAAGTAGGCGATCTCCAGGTCGAGCACGAGGGGCGAGCGGCCGGTGGGGCCGCCGTGCGCCCACACCACGTAGGGCGGCAGTTCGTCGTCGGGGGCGATGCGGGTGGGGTGGTGCGGCGGGTAGATGTGCGCGTGGATCTCGCGTCCTGCCGGGCCGCTGAAGGTGCGGATGCGCGGCTCGGGGTAGTACGCGGTGTCCACCGGGTCGTCGTGCGCGGCGCCGATGACGCGGGCGCGGCCGGTGCTCGTGTCCAGCTCCACCACCTCGTACGCGCTGCGGGGGCTCGCCGCGACGCCGGCGACCCGGGCGCCGCTCACCGCGATGGTCGAAGCGAACTCGGTCCAGGGGCCCGCCGCGTCGACGACCTCGCCGGTCTCCGGGTCGAGCACGCCGAGCGAGGTGGCGCCCTTGCCGTGCACGACGGCGACAAGGCCGCTGTCCAGCGGCGCGAACCAGCCGGAGCCGACCTGCCACAGGGGTCCCGCGAACTCCTCGTCGCGCGAACACAGGGGCGTTCCGCGACCGCCGTCGGCCGGGTCCTTGCGGTACAGGTTCCACCATCCGGTCTGGTCACCGGCGTACAGAAGCTGCCCGTCGACGCTCCACTCCACCTGCGCGATCGACTCCCGCGGGCCACCGGCGACCGCCCTCGGCGCGCCGAACGTGCCGTCCGCGCGGACGTCGGCGACCAGGAGTTCCGTGCCGTCCCACGGCATCCGGGGGTGGTCCCAGGCGATCCACGCGACGCGGCGGCCGTCGGGCGAGAGCCGGGGCCCGGTGATGAACCGGTGCCGTTCGTCGGTGAGTTCACGGATCGCGTCGCGGTCCTGTGCCGCCGAGCCGTCGAGCGGCACGGCGACGGCGACGCGGCGTACGTCGGTGGGCGCTTCGCCCGTGAACTCCTCCATGACGCACCAGACTTCGCCCCGGTCCAGGTGCACACACGGATCGACGTAGCGCAGCCCGCCGCCCACGTCGGAGACCGGGGTGAGCGGGCGCGGCCCGTCGCCGGGGCGTTCGGGCTCGTACGCGTACAGCCGCTGGTCCGGGAAGTTCGCGAAGACGAGCAGCGGACCCGCGGCGCCCTCGGCCCCCGCCCAGGCCTGCCCGCCGTACTCCATGACCCGGCTGCGCACGTTCCACGGAGCGGGCAGTACCGATTCCTCCACCCCGTCCGTGCTCCGCCGCACCAGCGCCCGCCTGCCGCCTTCCGCGGGCCGCGGCTCGGTCCACCACGCCTCGGCCCCGACGAAGCCCACCTGGGCCGGAGAGCCGTCGTGGGCGGCCGCGAGTGCGGCGTCGATGGGTGACGGCCACGATCCGTACGCCTGGGTCTCTCTCATGTCCCTCTCTTCCCCCATGTCCCTTTGTTCCCTAGGCCGTTCGCAGATAGCGGTCGAGAACGCGGACGCCGAAGTGCAGGGCGTCGACCGGCACCCGCTCGTCCACGCCGTGGAACAGGGCCTGGTAGTCGAAGCCCTCCGGGGTCTTCAGCGGCGAGAAGCCGTATCCGGTGATCCCAAGGCGCGAGAACTGTTTGGCGTCGGTGCCGCCGGACATGCAGTACGGCATCACATGCCCTTCGGGCGCGAACTCCTGCACGGCGGCTCGCATCTTCGCGTACGTCGACGAGTCCGCCGGCGCCTGCAGCGCCACCTCTCTGTGGTGGAACTCCCAGTCGACGTCCGTGCCGGTGAGCCGGTCAAGGGTGGCGACGAATTCTTCCTCGCCACCTGGCAGGAATCGCCCGTCCACGTAGGCGACGGCTTCCCCCGGAATCACATTGACCTTGTAACCGGCCTGCAGCATCGTCGGGTTGGCGCTGCCCCGCACCGTCGGCTCGACGAGGCAGGCGGCAGGGCCGATCTTCTCCAGGAGCGCGTCCACGTCGAATCCGGGCGCGTCCGGATCGGCCTCCACTCCGTAGAGCGCGGCCAGATCGAGCAGCGCCGCACGGACCGTCGGCGTGAGCCGCACGGGCCAGCGGTACTCCCCGATGCGGGCGATCGCCTCCGCGAGCCTGGTCACCGCGTTGGCGTGGTTCACCTTCGAGCCGTGGCCCGCCTTGCCGCGCGCGGTGAGCTTGAGCCAGCCGGTGCCGCGCTCCCCCGCCGCGATGGGGTAGAGCTGGTTGCCCCGCCCGTCGTGGAAGGTGAAGGCACCGGACTCGCTGATGCCTTCCGTGCACCCCTCGAAGAGGGAAGCGTGCCGGTCGGCGAGGAAGCCCGAGCCGTCCTCGGCGCTCGCCTCCTCGTCCGCGGTGAACGCGATCACGATGTCCCGCCGGGGCCGCACGCCCGCACGGGCCCAGCCGCGCACGACGGACAGGATCATCGCGTCCATGTTCTTCATGTCGATGGCGCCCCGGCCCCACACAACACCGTCGCGGAGCTCTCCGGAGAACGGGGCCACGCTCCAGTCGGAGGCCTCCGCGGGCACGACGTCCAAGTGGCCGTGGACAAGGAGCGCGTCGGCCGACGGATCCGTGCCCTCGAACCGCGCGACGACGTTCGTACGCCCCGGTGAGCACTCCAGGAGCGTCGGTTCGAGCCCGGCACCGGCCAGACACTCGGCGGCGTACTCGGCGGCGGGCCGCTCCCGGCAGTCGCCGCCGCCGCGGTTGGTGGTGTCTATGCGGATGAGATCGGACGTGAACCGCACGACCTCGTCGAGGGCCGTCTCGTCGACCTGCGGTCTCCCCTGCTCCCCCGGCTGCTCCGCCGGCTGCTCAGCCATACTGCTCCTCCACGGCTGCCGATGCGATCGTCGTGACCGCCTTGAAGGTGCGGATGCCCTCGTACATGGTCTCGCTGGTGTACGCGACCTTCCGCTCGCCACTTGGCCGCACGCCCGGCACGACGGTCGACGCCATCGCCAGATGCTCGGCGTCGAACTCGAGCTCGACGGTGAACGGGCCGCCCCGGACCGGCTGGTGGCGCGATGCGAGCGCCGTCGCCTCCCTCGCCGCGGCCCGGATGTCGGCGGCGGTGCGCGCCGGCGTCCGGCAGACCGCGGCGTACCGCGACACATGGTCCTTGACGGCCACCTTCAGCGCGCCCGGCGCATAGCCGAGCGCGTCCTCACAGGCCAGGTCGTCGCCGGTGACGAGCACGACGGGCACGCCGTACTCGGCGACCACATGCGAGTTGAGCAGCCCTTCGCTCGCGCGTACGTCGTTGACCCACACGCCGGTGATCGAGTTGGCGAGGTAGGTGTGCGCGAGCACGCCCTCCATGCCCGCGCCCGCGTGGTACCCGATGAACGCTATGCCGTCGACGTCGTCGTACTGGACGCCCTCGACCATGGAGAGCGACTTGTGACGCCCGGTCAGCATCTGGGCCCGCTCGTCCAGCTGCTCGAGCAGCAGATTGCGCATGGTCCAGTGGGCCTCGTTGATGAGCACCTCGTCGGCCCCGCCGTCGAAGAAGCCGAGCACGGCGGCGTTGACGTCCGAGGTGAACATCGCCCTGCACCGCTCCCACTGCGGCGTACCGGGCAGCACATCGGCCGGCCAGGTCACTCCGGTGGCGCCCTCCATGTCGGCGCTGATGAGGATCTTCATGACGAGCTGTCCCGTCGCAGGCCGGAGGCTCGCCTTGCCGCAACCGACAGCGGTCCGCGACAGCACCCAGCGGTGACATGGATCTTCATGCCGCTTCACGTTACGCGTCGACGGCGATATCAGCCACGATGCGAAGGGCGAACACACTCGGTTCTCGCCGGAACATTGCGGCGTGATGACGTTCGTTGATCCCTGCGGTACGCCGGAACCATGAAGGGGCGACTCGACGGCAAGGTGGCCTTCGTCACCGGCGCGGCCGGAGGACTCGGCCGCAGCCACGTTCGACGGATGGCGGAGGAAGGCGCCGACCTGGTCATCGTGGACATGTGCCGGCCGGTCGACACCGTGCCCTACCCGCAGTCGACACCGGAGGAACTGGGCGACGCGGTCGAGGAAGTGCGGGCCCTGGGCCGCCGTGTCGTGGCGCGGCAGACGGACGTGCGCGATCGAGCCGCCCTCCAGGAGGCGTACGACGCCGGGCTCGACGAGTTCGGGCAGATCGACATCGTCGTGGCCAACGCCGGGATCGCACCGCTCCTTGTGGAGGACCGGGTGCAGGCGTGGCACGACGCCATCGACGTCAACCTCACCGGCACCTTCCACACCGTCGAAGTGGCCGTCCCGTCGATGGTCGCCGCCGAGCAGGGCGGCTCGATCGTGATCGTCAGCTCCACCGCAGGGCTTGTCGGCATCGGCGGGGCCAGTAACGGCGGCCTCGGCTACGCCGCCTCCAAACACGGTGTGGTCGGTCTGATGCGTACGTATGCCAACAACCTCGCCCCGCACAGCATCAGGGTGAACTCCGTGCACCCCACCGGCGTGGCCACCCGCATGGTGACCGACCCCGCCGTCGTCGAGTTCGTCGCCCAGGACCCGATGCTGTCCGAGGGGGCGCCAAATGCCCTTCCGGTGGACACAGTTGAGCCGGTCGACGTGTCCAACGCCATCCTGTGGCTGGCCTCGGACGAGGCCCGCTACGTCACCGGTGTCACGCTGCCCGTCGACGCCGGATTCATCAACCGCCGCTGAGTCGCCGAGCCGGATGTGGAGAAGCGGCGGTGGAGAGGGGGAGCGCCATGGCCGATCAGTACGCGGACACGGTTCTGGTGGGCGGGCACGTCAAGACGTCGTCGGGCTGGGTCGAGGGGCTCACCGTACGCGCCGGTGTCATCGACGTGGTCGGCGGCCGCGAGGACGTGCTGCGTCGGCGCGGCCCGGACACGCGGGTGGTGGAGCTGGCCGGCGACACCGTTCTACCGGGCCTGCACGACCTGCACGTGCACCCGATCTACGCCGGAGTCCGCGAACGCCGCTGCAAGGTCCCGCAGGGTTCGAGCCTGGCCGACACCCTCCGCATCGTGGCCGAGCACGTGTCCCGGGCCGCCCCCGGCGCGTGGGTTCTCGGCGGGCAATGGGACACATCCGCGCTCGGCACCGTCCCGGATCGGACCGTGCTCGACGCCGTCGCCCCCGTCAATCCGGTCCTCCTTGAGGACACCAGCGGGCACAGCTCATGGGCGAACAGCGCGGCACTCGGGGCCGCCGGAATCGGCCCCGGCACACCCGACCCGGCGGGCGGCGTCTTCGAGAGGGACGGCGCGGGCAACCCGAGCGGCATACAGCGCGAGACCGCCGCCGATCTGCTCGCCGCCTCGGCCCCCAAGCCGTCCGACGAAGAGGTTGAGGCGGCCCTGGAGTGGGCCCTCGGAGAAATGCTCTCCTACGGCATCACGTCGTTCACCGAAGCCGCCGTCGGGTTCACCGCCGGGCCGCGAGCCGAGCTGCGCGCCTACACCCGACTCGCCGCGCGCGGAGCCGTCAGGCAGCGCGTGCGCCTCAGCCTCGTGTGGTCCCCCAACGACCCTGTGTGTGAAGAGGTGATCGCGACACGGAACCTCTACGCGAGCGGTCACATCACGCCCGACTGCGTGAAGGTCTTCCTCGACGGGGTGCCGACCGACAGCCGTACGGCGGCGATGATCGACCCCTACCAGGGCACGGTGGAGGGACGCGACGACGAGGCCGCCCGGCACGGGCTGCTCGCCATCGCGCCTGCGGTCCTCGATCAGGCGGTGACCCGGTTCGATCGGATGGGCATCACGGTCAAGTTCCACGCGGCCGGCGATGCGGCGGTCAGGGCTGCCCTTGACGCCGTCGAGGCCGCCCGCACGGCCAATGGACACGGGCCGTGCATGCACAACGTAGGACACTGCACGTTCGTGGCGAAGACCGACATCGAGCGCGCGGCGCGGATCGGCGCGACGTTCGAAGTCTCTCCCTACTTGTGGCGGCCCTCCCCCATCTGCTCCGACATCGCGGCCGCCGTCGGCCCGGCAGCGGTCGAACGCGTATGGCCGGTACGGGAGATGCTCGAAGCCCGCGCTCTGGTCGTGCCGGGGTCGGACTGGTGCGTCGTGCCGTCGGTGAATCCGTGGTCCGCCATCGAAACGCTCGTCACCCGGCAGCAGCCAGGGGGCGGTTCCGACAGCTTCGGCGCGTCCCAAGCCATCACGCTGGAACAGGCCTTCGACCTGTTCACGGTCAACTCCGCGCGCCAGGAGGGCATGGCGCACCGCGTCGGCCGCATCGAACCGGGCATGCTCGCCGACGTCATCGTCGTCGGCCAGAACCCCTTCGAAGTGCCGGTCACTCAAGTCCACGCCACCGAGGTCAAAATGACGTTCATCGAGGGTGAACCGGCCTTCGACGCCGGGGCGTAGCGGTCTCCCAGGCGTCAGTTACCTGGTCCGGTACGCCCGGAGAAAGGTCCGCACTCCCTCTACGACGAGTGGCCGGACGCGGGTGTCCTGCGCGGCGTTCGCGGAACCGAGCCTGTCAAGGGCGACGCCGAAGGTCAGCGCGATGAACTGGTCGGCCGCGAGCCGGGGGTCGGGGACGTCGAGCAGCCCGGCCGCGGCCAGGGCGGCGAACCGCTCGGCGATCGCCTCGTCGGGGGTGTCGGCCATGGCGTTGTAGCCCCGGTGCGGCAGGTTGCCGGATTCCGCACGGACCAGTCGTTGCAGCGTCGCGTACTCCGCCGAGCCGAGCATGTCGGTCGCGATGCGCATGGAGAACGTGACCAGGGCGTCCTCGAGTTCGGCGGCATCGGTGACGTCGGTGAGGGTGTCGTCGAGGGTGCGGCGGATCGTGGTGATCAGTGATTGGCCGACGGCGTCGACGACTGCTCGCAGCAGCGTCTGCTTGTCGCCGAAGTAGTCGTAGACCGTCCGCTTGGACACCTCGGCCCGGGCGGCGACCGCGTCGACGCTCGACCGGTCGAAGCCGTCGGCGAGGAACAGTTCCCGGGCCGCCGTGAGGATGGCGGCCCGCTTCGGCGTGGACCCCTCGCGCAGTGTCTTGGTGGTCGGCGTCTTCGTGGTCGGCATGGGCACATCTTAACCGTCCTACACTGCACGGTGTAGTGTAGTATCGAACTCGGCACATGTCCTTGCTCGCCGCCCATGCCGGAAAGGACGTCTCGTCCATGACCGCAACGCTCGCTCCACCGGTCCGCGTCGAAAAGGCCGCCATCTGGGCCCTCGGCATGCTGGCCGTCGCCACCGGGGCCCTGGAGTCGGTGGTGGCGCCGACGCTCCCGCTCCTGCAACGCGAGCTGGACATCAGTCCGTCCACAGGGGCGGTGCTCAACATCGTGCTCGCCATCACCGGCGCGCTCGTCACACCGCTCGCGGGCAAGCTCGGCGACCGCTACGGCGGAAAACGGGTCCTCGTCCGGCTGATGGCGGTGGTCTCGGTCGGTGGCCTGGTCTCCGCGGTGGCGCCGAACCTGCCCGTGCTGCTGCTCGGCCAGGTACTGCAGGGGGCGATGATCGGCGCGCTGCCCCTGTCGTTCATCGTGGTGCGCAAACACCTCCCCGCGCGGGAGTCGAAGGTGGCCATCGGGCTGGTCAGCGGGATGTTCGTGGGTGGCTCGATGGTGGGGCTCCTTGCGGCCGGGCCCGTGGCGGAAGCGCTCTCCCGACACTGGATGTTCGCGGTGCCGACGTTCGCGGTCATCGGGTTCACCCTGCTGGTGAACAGGCTGATGCCGACTGATGAGCCGGGCCGGCCGGACGGAGCCGGGATCGACTGGCCGGGGATGCTTCTCTTGAGCGGGATACTGGTCACGCTCATGCTCGCCCTCGCGGTGGCGCCCGACGCCGGCTCGCAGCCGCTCGTGCTCCTCGCCCTCTTCGCGCTGCTGGCCGCCTTCGTGGCCGGGTGGACAGCCGTTGAACGTCGTGCGGCCGCGCCGCTGATCGATCTGAGCATGCTGGCGCGGCCTGTGATCTGGAAGTCGTGTGTGCTGACGTTCGTGATCTGCCTCGGCACCGCGACGGGGGTCTTCCTCATTCCGCAACTGCTCGACGTGTCCGGCGACGGGTACGGTTTCGGGGCCGACGCCACCATGATCGGCTTCATCCTCCTGCCCGGCGCCGTGGCCGGGACGCTGGCCGGGCCGGCCGGTGGGCTCGGGGAGCGGCGTTTCGGCTCGCGTGCCGTGGCCACTACCGCGGTCGTTCTCATGGCCACCGCCATGCTCGCCCTGTCAGTCGCACACACCGAGGTCTGGCACATCGTCGCCGGCAAGGCGCTCATCGCGCTTGCCAACGGCCTGTGCGTGACGGCCATGGTGACCGGCATCGTCTCTTCCGTCGATGAAAGTGACACCGGCATCGCCACCAGCCTGATCCTGGTGACGCGCGTGCTGGGCTCCGCCATGGGCGGGATGCTCGGTGGCGTGCTCCTTACCTCGGGGACCCCTTCCGGATCGAAGGTCCCGGACGAATCGGCCTTCGTCGCCGGCTTCCTCATCGCCGGCGTCGTCGCGGCGCTGTCCCTGCTTATCGTCCGTTCCATGAGCAAAGGAGCCAAGAAATGACCCCCACCGATCAGTTGAGGGATATCCGTCAGTTGAGGGACATCCGTTCCACGCCCAGGCGCAAGGTCCTGATATCCGGGGCCGGCATCGCGGGTCCCGCCCTCGCGTTCTGGCTCAACCGCCACGGATTCGCGGTCACGGTGGTCGAGAAGGCGAGCGCACCGCGGAGCGGTGGTTACCCCATCGACGTGCGCGGCACCGCACTTGAGGTCGTCCGGAGGATGGGGATCCTGCCGCGGCTGCGGGAGGCGCACATCGACCTGCGCCGGCTGACCTTCCTCGACGCGGACGGCGGCGAGGTGGCCTCGCTCGACCCGCACACCGTCACCGGCGGCGTCGCGGGAGAGGACCTGGAGGTGCCGCGCGGGGATCTGACCGAGGCTCTCCACTCGGCGGTCCGTGACGACGTGGAGTTCTTGTTCGACGACTCCATCGACACCCTCGACCAGTCGGGCGGCCATGGGGTCGATGTCGCCTTCCGCGGGGGCGGCAGGCGTACGTTCGACATGGTGATCGGTGCGGACGGGCTGCACTCACGTACCCGGGAGGCCCTGTTCGGCCCCGAAGAGCAGTTCCACCGGTACCTCGGCTACTGCTTCGCCGGATTCACGATGCGCAACACCTTCGGGCTCTCCCACGAGACCGTGCTGTGGAACACCCCGGGCAGAGCCGCGGCACTCTACGCCGTGGGGGACGACGACGAAGTGCACGCCTTCCTGAACTTCGCCCACCCGGAGCCGCCGTTCGACGCGTTCCGGAACCCGGAGGCCCAACGGGACCTGGTCGCCGCGGTCTTCGCCGACGCGGGATGGGAGGTCCCCGGTATGGTCGCCGCCCTGCGCGACGCGGACGACCTGTTCTTCGACGTGGTCAGCCAGATCCGTATGCCCCGCTGGTCGAGCGGCAGGGTCGCGCTGGTGGGCGACGCCGCGTACGCACCGTCGTTCCTCACCGGGCAGGGCTCCAGCCTGGCGCTCGTCGGTGCGTACATGCTCGCCGCTTCCCTGGCCGACCGCGACCACACCGCGGGCTTCGCCGCGTACGAAGACAGCACCCGCGGGTTCGTGACCGCGAACCAGGACCAGGTCGGCAAGGGCGACGCCACCCTCTTCCCCACCACCGCCCGGGCCCTGGAGCAGCGCAACGCCATGCTGCGACAGCTCAGCACCATGCCGCCCTCCCCGGAGGGGCGCCCGGCCCACTCGGCCCTCACGCTGCCCGAGTTCATGCCCGTGACGTAGCTCCAGCAGGTTCGTTCCGGCTGGCTCCTTCAAGTTCCGCGCCACCACCATCGGTGAGGGCTACGAACGACAGCGCCGGATCTACTACGGCACGCTCCTCGACAAGATCGAGGTCAGGGGCGACGTCTCCGGTCTCAAGCTCCGCCACAGCATCGCCTGCGCGAACCTCAGCGGCTCGTACCACTGGTTCAACTCGCCGAACTCGGGCGACGTGCCGGAGAACCGGGCGTACTACAACATCACCCAGCGCTTCACCGGCATCCAGGGCGACCGGCACAAGTCCCTGACCACCGGCCGCGGCGGCTTCCGCTGCGACTCGGCCTCCTACATTCCGGGGCGGAGCAGCGCGTGCGTGTTCGACGTCGTCGTACCGGTGATGAGCAGCATCAGCATCCGGGACCGCGAGGTGCGCCAGACCGCGCGCAACATCCGTGACGCGCAGTTCCGGCCCGAGCGCACCAAGCCGGTGTACGGGGCGAAGGAGGTGCCCGGCGCGCCGTCCAGCGGCCAGGCCCTGGCCCGCAACTACTACGACAAGGAGATCCCGCGGCCTGCAGTGCGACGAGTACCCCTTCGCGTCGACGTACCAGAGCGCGGGCGCGCAGCCAGCCCATCAGAACTACGCCGCCAAGCCCATTCCTGAGGAGGACAACAGGAAGGGCCGGGAACGGATCGCCGAGTTCTACAAGCTCGACCGTATCCTCGACTCCGACGCGTTCCACGTCCATATCCGCAGCTGACCGCTGGAGGTGAGCCGGTGACGGCCACTCCCCCGTCCGCCGAACTCCTCGGCGCGAACACCGCCGAGCCCCGCATCTCGTACTTCACCTTCTTCCTGCGCGGCCTGGAGGACGGTGCCGATCCGCAGGCGGCCGCCGGCACCGCCCCGAAACGCTGGACGGTGCTCGCCGGGCCCGGCGGCGCGCTCTTCCGGTGCGCCACCACCGACTTCCACCCGCATGTGCGGTTGGAGAGCTGGTCCGGCGAACCGCCGGCGCCGCCGGGCAGCTGGGACACCCTGGACACGGTGGAGTTCGAGCTGTTCCGGCACGGGAAGGTGCAGCTCAACGAGTGGGACGGCTACCCGTCGGGCGAGCCGGTCGAACTCGGCGGCCCGGGCGTCTACCGGCTGCGCGCGGCGAGCCTGGGCCGCGAAGCCGCGCGGGAGCGGCACGCGGCCGGCGAGATGTTCTTCCACGGCACGGAGGAGTGGCTGATCCAGCTCTGGCCGCGCTGAGCCACGGCTCCCGATCGCAGCGCGACGATGTCCACTGTCGTGGTTCCGGTCAACTCCCGTACCAGTTCGGATCCGACGGTGCCCATCACAACGTGAAGGGGCGGGCAGGAGCAGCTGCAGGTCAGTCGGCGTTGCCCCTGCTGGTCCACGCCCGGCGTACCGCTCCGCGCGGGTCGGACAGGGCGACCCATTGCTCGGCGATCCGCATCGTCGTACGGCGTTCGGTGTCGTACGGGTCCCAGCCCGGGTCTCCGGTACGGGCGAACCGCACCCACGCGGATCGGAGCCGTTCCGCCAGGCCGCCCGGAACCGGGTCCAGCCCCAACAGGCCTTGCGCGCCGCGTAGTTCGGGCAGGTTCGTCCGGCCGAACAGGAACGGGACCTCCACCGCGTGCGCGGCACCGATCGCGCCTCGCCCGTCGAACTCGTAGTGGAAGGTGCGGCGCCCCGCGGTCGCGTACGCCTCCGCCAGCGCCCATGTCCCCCGGCCGAACAGCGCGTCGCCGAGCACGGCCGAACGCAGCTCGGCATCCGTCGTGCCGGGTGGAGCGGCGGCCCGGTACGCGGCCAGGAGCCTGTGCGGGTCGGGGTGCGCCCTCGTGGCCTCGGCGAACGCGTCCTCGCCGTCGGCGGCCGGATAGAGGTTGCCCTCCTGCGTCGTCGTCCCGAGAAGCAGGTCGACGGCGGCGGGCGGAGCCTGCGCGGGCTGCACCGGCAGCACCACACTGAACGGGGTCAGCCCCATCAGCGGGTCGTACGCGCCCGGCGTACGCAAGTCGATCCCGGCGAGTCGATCGACGACCTCGACGAGCGACTCGTCCGGCACCGCGGCGAAGGCGTCGGCATGCGCCTCGACCCCCAACTCCCGCGCCGCCGCCCGCGTCACCCGGGCGGCCTGCTCCGGGGTGAAGGCGCCGAGCCCGCTACCGCTCTGCACGATCGCCCGCCGCAGCAAGCCATCGGCCTCGGGCGCGGCCGCCACTGCGGAGACGATCGTGGCCCCTGCGGACTGGCCGAACAGGGTGACGGCCCCGGGGTCCCCACCGAAGGCCGCGATGTTCTCCCGTACCCAACGCAGCGCGGCGACCACGTCGAGGAGCCCGCGGTTGCGCGGCGCGCCGGGGAGGTCGAGGAAACCCTGGACGCCGAGCCGGTAGTTGACCGTCACGAGGACCACGCCCTCCCGGGCGAGTACGGTGCCGTCGTAGAGCGGAGCACTGGTCGAGCCTGCGGTGAATCCGCCTCCGTGGACGAAGACCATGACCGGCAGCCCGCGGGCACCCCTGTCCGCTCCGCTGCGGGGTGTCCACACGTTCACCGTCAGATAGTCCGCGCCCCGGACCCAACCAGGGCCGAAATACGGGGACATGTCGAGGCCGCCGAGACGGCGCGCGGCCTGCGGGGCGGTCGGCCCGGGGGCGGTGGCGTCATGGATCCCCGCCCAGGGCGCGTGCGGCTCGGGCGCGGCGAACCGGCCCGCGCCTTGGGGTGGGGCGGCGTACGGGATGCCCAGGAAGGCCCCGATGCCGTCCTGCTTGAGGCCCCGGACGGAGCCGAGGGTGGTTTCCACGATGTGGTGGCGAGAGGTTGTCGTCGTCATCGCCGGTCAGCCCTCGTCGCCAGGGGTGACCGGGGTGTACGGGGTGAAGGGAGCCCAGCCCTTGATGGCGAATCCGCCGCCGTCCCGGGCGACTTCGGCGGCACCGTGGCCCCCGAAGTGCGCAGGGAACAGCAGTCCGCCGTGGTCGGCCGCCCAGCCGAGGAGCCGGCGCCGGGCGGCACGTGACCGGCCCGCGTCCTCGCAGAAGCAGCTGTTCGCGTCCGGTTCCAGGATCTGTACGGGACTGTGCAGCAGGTCGCCCACGAACGCGGCCCGGTCGGCCCGATCCGCGCGGCGGGCCCGGTCGCTGCCGGATTCGAGGGTGAGCACGGCGGAGCCGGGGGTGTGACCTGCGGCGAGTTCCAGGCGAAGATGCGCGTCGATCCGGTAGCCGTCGCCCTCCCACAGCAGGGTCCTGCCCGCCTCGTGCACCGGGGCGACGCTGTCCTCGAAGACATGGGCATTGCCGTCGCCGAGGACGGAGGTGTGGCCGTTCGCCGGGTTCCAGAACTCGAAGTCGTTCCGGTGGATCAGGTAGGTGGCGTTCGGGAAGGTGGGCACCCAACTGCCGCCGTCGAGGCGGGTGTTCCAGCCCACGTGGTCCGCGTGCAGATGGGTGTTGACGACGAGATCGACGTCCCCCGGCTCGACTCCGGCCCGGGCCAGGTTGCCCAGGAAGTCGGTCTCGAGATGATCCCAGGGGGTGCCGGGCCGCGGCTTGTTGTTGCCGCCCCCGGTGTCGACGAGGATGACCCGGCCTTCGCTGCGCAGCACCCACGTCTGCAACGCGGCGTTGACGACCGGTGGCTCTCCGTCGATGAACTCCGGCCTCAGCCAGCCCTCTTGTGCCGCCCAGACGTCCTCGCTGCTCTCGGGAACGAAGGCGTGGGGTGTGAACCCGATCGGTCCGTAGAACTCGCGGACCCGGGTCACGCCGACCTTGCCCAACTCGATGGTCTCGATGGTGTCCATGACCCCAAGGCTGCGCGGGGCCCCGGCAGTCGGCCACACCCTCCCCTGCCTATCCCCGCCAGGGAGAGGCAACCGGCTTGCGGGCCACGGATACTGGGCCGCATGGACGGACAGAGCGGAGACAGCGGAGACAGCCGGCAGAGCGGGCAGAGCGCGCTCGGCGCGTTCCTGCAGGCCCGCCGGTCCCGGCTGCGGCCCCAGGACATCGGCCTTGCCACGTACGGGGAACGGCGTCGCGTCCCGGGCCTGCGCCGCGAGGAACTCGCCCTGCTCGCCGGGGTCAGCGCCTCGTACTACGCGCGCCTGGAGCAAGGCCACTCGCACAACGCGTCCCCGGAGGTCCTCGACGCGCTCGCCCACGCGCTCTGCCTGGACGAGGCCGAGCGCCTGCATCTGCGCGACCTCGCGGGCGCCGCTGTCCGGCGCCGCCGCCCCGCCCGTCGGCCGCCGCCGGAGCGGGTCGACGCACAGACCCGTACGCTCCTCGACTCGATGCCCGACGTGCCCGCCGTCGTCACCGGCCGCCGCGCCGACGTCCTGGCCTGGAACCCGCTCGGCCACGCGCTGTTCGCCGGCCATGTCGACCCGTCGGCGCCGGAGCGTCCGGCCGACCGGCCCAACATGGCCCGGCTCCTCTTCCTCGACACCCACACACGCGACCTCTACCTCACCTGGGAGGGCAAGGCCCGGGCCGTCGTGGCCAATCTGCGGTATGCGGTGGGCCGTCATCCCGATGACGCGCTGCTTGCCTCCCTCATCGGTGAACTCAGCATGAGGAGCGCCGAGTTCGCGACGATGTGGGCCGACCACCGGGTGCGCCCCTGCACCATCGCCGAACACAAGATGCGGCATCCACTGGTGGGTCCGATGACCGTCACCCAGCAGGCACTCAGCATCTCCGACGAGCAGGTCCTCGTCGTGGCGACCGCCCCCGCCGGCTCGGATGGCCGTACGGCCATCCGGCTTCTCGCGCAGGCGACTGCCGCCCCCACGACGACCCCGGCCACGACATCACCTTCGTACTAGAAGGCGCTCGACCATTCTCATCAGCCGCTCCCCCGCCCGGTCGATGCTGCCGTTCTGCGTGCTGACCTGCGCGCCTTCGAGTACGAAGGTGATCTCGGCCGCGACCTGCTCGGGGTCGGAAAGACCGGCTTCGGCACACATGCCGACCAGCCTGCGGGTCTGGAGAGCCTTGTGCTGCTCGATCACCTGCCGTGCGGGATGGGAGCGTTCGGGCAGCTCCGCGAGGGAGTTGATGAACGGGCAGCCCCGGTGCGAGATGTCCGGCAGCCCATCGGCGATGAAGCGGGCCAGGCCGAGGATCTGCTCCCTGGGCCGGCCGGAGTGTTCGGCCTCGACCCGGTCGAAGGCCGCCTGATAGTCGGCGGCGACGATCCGCAGCCACTCCGCGACCAGCGCATCCTTGGTATCGAAGTGCCGGTAGATCGCCATTTTGGTGGTCTCGGCCTTCTCGGCGATCGCCTGGACGCCCACCCGCCGGATCCCTTCGCTCTGGAAGAGCTCTTCCGCCGCGTCGAGGATGCGCTCCCGGGGCGGCAGTTTCGCCACCCTGCTCGGCCTTCTGACGGTCGATGCCATGACTGCTCCGTGACGTCCGGTCGGTTGACGGCGGTTGCTCGCGGGGGTCTCCCCCTGCCACGGTACCAGCGCGTCCCATGCGATACCGTACGGTATCGTCAGGCACCGAACGGTATCGCTCGTCCCCCGGGGAGTGACAGTGAGAGTTTCCGAGTACGTGAGCCACGACGCGGTCGGGCTCGCGGAGCTGGTGGCCCAAGGCGAAGTGACCCCCGCCGAGTTGGAGGCCGCCGCACGCGAGGCCGCACAGGCGGTCAATCCACGGATCAACGCGATCGTGGAGACATGGCAGGCCGACGACGAGCCCACCCCCGGCAGCACACCCCTGTCCGGAGTCCCTTTCCTGATCAAGGACATCGCGGTCGCCATGGCCGGGAGGCGCATGGAGCTGGGCAGCCGTCTCGCGGCCGGCAACGTCTCCGGCGCCGACTCCGCCCTGATGCTGCGCTTCCGCCGTGCCGGCCTCGTGACGTTCGGGCGCACCACGACACCGGAGTTGGCCTACAGCAATACGACGGAACCAGTGCTGTACGGCGCGACCCGCAACCCGTGGAACCTGGAGCGGAGCGCGGGCGGATCCAGCGGGGGCGCGGGCGCGGCTGTCGCTGCCGGGGTGGTCCCGATCGCCCACGCCACCGACGCCGCGGGATCGATCCGTATCCCCGCCGCCCATAACGGCCTCTTCGGGTTGAAGCCCACCCGTGGCCGGGTCTCCGCGGGCCCCCACTTCGACGAGATCTTCAACGGCCTCGGCGTGCACGGCAGCGTCAGCCGCACGGTCCGCGACAGTGCGGCACTGCTCGACCAGATCCGCGGCCCGGAACCGGGTGACCCCTACTCCGCGCCGGAACCGTCCCGGCCGTACGCGGAGGAAGTCACCCGGCACCCGGGCCCGCTGCGGATCGGCGTCCTCACCCACGCGTGGGGCGGACGCCGCACCACCACACCGGTGGCCGACGCTCTCGCTCGCACCGTGCGCCTGCTGGAATCCCTCGGCCACCACGTGGTGGAGGCCGAAGTCGAACTCGGCGCCGACTGGGAGGAGTTCGTCCTGGCCAACGCCCGTCTGTCGACGGCGAATCTCACGGCGTCGATCGACGAGCTGGCCGCCGCCTTCGATCGCCCCATAGGCCCCTCGACCCTCGAGCCGCCCGTCCTCGCCAGTTACCACTACGGACAGCGGGTCAGCGGCGCCCAGTTCGTCGCCGCTCTCACGATCCGGAACCGGGTCGCCCGAAGCCTGGCACGGTACTTCGACGCCCACGACATGCTGCTCACCCCGACCTTGCCGGAGCTTCCCGTGCCGTTGGGCAGCCATGCCGAGGGCGCGGATGCCCTGGACGGCCTCGGCTGGCTTCGCCGCCTCTTCGACCTCGCCCCGTTCAGCGCGGCGTTCAATGTGGCGGGCACGCCCGCCATGTCCGTGCCGGTGGCGGCCGACGCCGGGACGGGACTCCCGATCGGTATGCAGTTCGCCGCCGGTCATGGGCGCGAAGGCCGCCTCTTCCGCCTCGCAGGCCAACTCGAACAGGCAAGCCCGTGGTCGGGCCGGGCCCCCACGGTGTGGGCGGGGAACCACACGGGCCGGTAGAAGTTCAGCGAAGTCACTGAGCCACAGAGACACTGACTGAATTTTCAGCCCACCGTCAAGGGACGGCCTTGCGCTACTTCTCCAGCAGTAGCGCCAGCTCGGCGTCGATGGCGCCGCGCATCAGGTCACGCGCGTGGTCGATCCGCAGACCGCCGCTGAGCCAGCGCATGCTGAGCCCTTCGAGCAGGGCGGTGAGCCGCTCGCCGGCCGCGGCAAGGGCGGGCGCCGGGGCCGTCGGCCGCACCTGACCGAGGAGGGCCGCCACCTCCTGCACCCACACCAGAGTCGCCCTGGCGAGGTCCTCCCGCAGCACTTCGTCGAAGACGGCGCTCGCCCGCAACTCGCCCCAGGCGGAGCTGTTCTCCCTGACGACCGGGGTGTCCTGCAGCTCCAGGAGGAGGGTCTCTTCCAACTCCTCGCGGGGAGCGAGCGGTTCGGCGTCCGCCTCGCGGCCGGTGGTGTAGCGCTCGGCGCGGTCGTTGATGAACTCGAGCGTGTGGCGCAGGATCCCGGTGCGGTCCTTGAAGTGGTAGTAGATCAGCCCGGTCGATACGCCGGCCTCGGCGGCGAGCTCTTCGACGCGCAGGCCGCGGACTCCGCGACGGGCGATGAGCCGTGCGGCCGCTTCGAGGATCTGAGTAGTGCGAGGCGCCATGAATCCGAACCCTACCGGGCGACGCGTCACTCCCCTCTTTGACTGAATTTTCAGTTCGTGTCAGAGTTCAGAGTCGCCATACCGGTGGATAGCTTGATCCCCATCACGATGATCGGAGTTCACCGTGTCTCTCCCTCTCCCCCACCGCCCCTCCCGCCGCACGGCCCTGCGCACGCTCGCCGGGATCGGCGCCGTGGTTCTGGGCGCCTCGGCGTGCGGCCCCGGCGACGAGTCGGCGGGGGCCGCAAGCACCGCCGGTGACGAGGACACGGCGGCCGAGGGGCTGCGCATGGGCGCCGAGTGGGAGAGTCACGCGCGCACCTTCATGTCGTGGCCCGCCCTGGAGTCGGTGTGGGAGGAGGACCTCCGCTACGTACGCGAGGACATCGCCGGGATCGCCCGCGCGATCGCGGAGTACGAGTACGTCGTGATGATGGCCAGGCCCGACCAGCAGAAGGCCGCCCAGAAGGCGTGCGGGCGCGACGTCGAGGTCATTCCGCTGACCGTCGACGACCTGTGGGCCCGCGACACCGTGCCGGTGTTCGTGGAGCAGGACGGCAAGGTCATCGGCGTCGACTTCAACTTCAACGGCTGGGGCAACAAGCAGACACACACCAACGACGCCAAGGTGGGCCGCACCCTCCTGTCCGCGTACGACATCCCCCGCAGGAAGGCCCCCCTGGTCGCCGAGGGCGGCTCCTTCGAGACGGACGGCGATGGCACTCTCCTCATCACCGAGAGCTCGATCGTCAACGACAACCGCAACCGCGGAAAGAGCCGGGACCAGATCGAGGCCGAGCTCAAGCGGACGCTGGGCATCAAGAAGGTCATCTGGCTGGCCGGCGTGCGCGGCCAGGACATCACCGACGCCCACGTGGACAGCCTCGTCCGGTTCACCGCCCCCGGTGTGGTGCTCCTGGACAGGGCGCACCCCGACACGCCCGCCGACTCCTGGTCACGCGCGGCCGACCGGGCGAAGTCCGTACTGAACAGGGCGACGGACGCCAAGGGGCGCCCCTTCGAGGTCATCGATCTGCCGCAGCCCGACCTGTACGAGATCACCGGCGAGGGCGACGACTTCGTCTCCACGTACGCCAACTTCTACGTCGCCAACGACTCCGTCTTCATCCCCAGGTTCGGCGACCGGAAGGCCGACAAGCGCGCCAAGAGCATCCTCCAGGAGCACTTCCCCAGGCGCGACATCGTGCAGATCCGCATCGACACCATCGCCTCCGGTGGCGGCGGCATCCACTGCTCCACCCACGACCAGCCCGGCACCCTCACCGCCGACTGACACGCGGGCTGCCGCTCGCGGTGCGGCCCGCCTCGATGCCGCTGCGGGCCGCGCGGAACTCCCCGGTCGTGACCACCGCCCAGACCGCCAGGGCGGGCCAGAACAGCACCTTCCCGCAGGTCCAGAGCGCCGGGATGTCCGCGGCCGTGGAGACGGAGAGCGATGCGACGGCCGTCATGCCCAAGGGGAAGACGGTGGCCCAGCGGCGTACGTCGTAGTGGAGGCGTGGGCGGAGCAGTTCGCAGCCGACCAGGACGGCGTACCAGGCGAGCGCGAGGCCGAGGGTGACGAGGGTGACCGTCCGCAGGACGTCGTGCGCCGGGGTCGCCCAGTGCAGCGGGCCGTGCGGGACGGATGCGGCGACCAGCTTCGATCCGGCGAGCGCGGAGATGGCCATGGCACCGGCGATGATCCAGTGGTCGCCCTGGCCGGTGGCGAGTTGGCGGAAGTCGAAGCGCCGCAGCACGACGGCGTACAGGAGCAGGCCGACGGCGAAGAAGGCGAGCGCGGGCCACATCAGCCACGCCTGCCGGTCGGCGGTCGCCACCGTCGCGGCGAGCACGACGATGGACTGGGTGGCCACGCACACCAGATAGGCGGCGCCCGGCAGTCTGCTCTGCCAGTGCCGGATGACATGGGACATCAGCAGCGGCCAGAGCAGTACGCAGACACAGAGCAGCGCCACCGACACGGGCTGCCTGCCGAGGAGCGAGAGCCGCGTGCCGAGGACCCCCGTCGCGGCGATGGCGGTCAGCGCGGGCGACGTGTCGATCTCGTGCCGCCAGCGGTCACGTTCGGTCAGCAGATGGCGGCCGAAGACGGAGGCCAGGGCCAGCCAGACCACGGCGGCCACGACGAGCAGCACACGCGACGCCCATTCGACGCCGAGGAGATGCAGTCCGACGGAGAGCACGGCGGTGGCCATCACCGCGGCCCCCGCTGCGGGCGGCCGATCGTCGAGCCAGTCCGCCCAGAGGGGGCCACGGCTGCTGGCTGCATCGCTCGGCATGGCGCGGCTCCACGGCTCCATAGGCGTACGATCCCCGCCCGCGATCCTGACACGGCGCTGCGGCCCCGGCATGTCGGAGGCCGCCCGCGTCGCCGTCAGGCCCCGGGCACGGTGCTCCCCTCCGCCGCCTCGGCCGCCTCCGCCTCCTTCGACGCCTCCGCCGCCTCCGCCTCCTTCGACGCCACGAGTCGCAGTGCGTCGAGGACGAGCCCCAGCTGCGGCTGGCCGGCGTCTCCGGTCCTGTTGAGCACGGAGACGGTGCGGGTCACCGGCCGGGCGAGGGGGTGCAGGCTGATGCCGGAGGTGTCGGCGGGCAGGGCCATGCGGGGGACGAGGGCCACGCCCGCCGCCGCACCGACCAGAGCGGAGAGTACGGAGAAGTCGCTGGCCATGGCCGTGGCCCGGGGGACGAAACCGGCGGCCCCGCAGGCCCGTTGGGTGAGTTCGTGGCAGGAGGTCTCGGGACCCGGCAGCAGCCAGTTCTCGTCGGCGAGGCAGGCGAGGTCCGCCTTCCGGCCGGGTTCGATGCGGAGCCGGGCGGCGGTCTCCGGGTGCAGGGCGAGCAGCACCGGGTCGTCGAGGAGGTGGTGCTGCTCGCAGCCGGGGGGCAGCGTGCGCGGGAGCAGGCTGTAGGCGTGGACGACGGCCAGGTCCGCATCGCGGCGGCGCAGGGCGTCGGCGGCGGGGCCCGGTTCGTGCTCGACGATGTGCAGTTCGGGGGCGCCGGTCTCGGCATCCGGCGCCAGGGCCCGCCACACGGTGGGGAGCAGGGCCCGCGCCGCGGTCGGGAAGGCGGCGACGCGGACGACACCGCGGCGGCCCCCGCGCAGCGCCCGCAGATCGGCCTCGGCGGCGGAGAGCCCGCCGAGGATGACTTCGGTGTGCTCGACCAGGAGCCGGCCCGCCGAGGTGAGGCGCAGCGTGCGGCCCTGCTTCTCCAGGAGCGGGAGGCCGGCCTCCTTCTCCAGGGTGGCCAGCTGCTGGGAGACGGCGGGGCCGCTGAGGTGCAGGGCCTCGGCGGTGGCCGTCACCGTGCCGTACAGCGACAGATCGCGCAGCAGACGAAGGCGACGTACATCAAACAAAAAGCTCACCTTCTCGATAGGAGAAGAAAGAGTAAATAGACCTTTCCAATGGTAGGCGGAACCCTGGGACCGTGAACTTCAGCGCGCACCACCTGCCGATCTCTCCCCACATCTCTCCCCACTTCTCTCCCCGTTTTCTCGCCCTCGCGGCGACCGTGGTCCTTTGGGCGTCGGCCTTCCCCGCCATCCGCGTCGGCCTGGACGGACTCGGCGTCGCGGGCCTCTCCCTGCTGCGCCTCGCTGTCGCGTCCGCCGCCCTGGCGCTCGTGGGGGCGAGGTGCACGTTCCCGCCGGTACGGCCAGCCTGCTGGTCACCGTCGCCCCCGTGTTCAGCGTGCTGCTCGCCACGGCCTTCCTCGGCGAGGCCCTCACCCGCAACACCGCGCTCGGCAGCTTGATCGCGCTGGCGGGTGCCGCGCTCATCGCCCTCGCCGGCGGCTCCACGCGCCTGTCGGCCGGCGCGCTCGTCGTGCTCGCCGCGGCACTCGTGCAGGGCGTCTACCACTTCGCCACCAAGCCGCTCCTCAAGCGGTACACCGGCCTCGAAGTCGCCTGCTACGCCATGTGGGCGGGCACCCTCTTCCTGCTCCCGCTCGCGCCGGACGCCCTGCACGGCCTGACGCGGGCCCCCGCGTCCGCCGTCGGACCGGCCGTGTACCTGGGCCTCCTGCCGTCCGCGCTCGGCTTTGTGACCTGGGGCTACGCGGTGTCCCGGTACACCGTCGCGGGGGCCACCGGCGCGCTCTACCTCGTCCCGCCGGTCGCGCTCGCCGTCGCATTCGTCTGGCTCGGCGAGACCCCGCGCCCGATCGAACTCATCGGCGGCCTGATCAGCATCACCGGCGTCGTCCTCATCAACCGGCGGCTCACCAGGAGCCCTCCGGCGCGCCCCGGCGCGCGCCCGGTTGGGACTGCTGATCCCGATGACCTTCAAGAAGTGACGTACCCAGAAGGTGACGTCACCCCGCCCGCCCCACCACCACCCACCTCGACGGCAGCTCGATCCGCGTGCCGTCCGGGGTGAACTCCGTGGTGATCAGCGGTAGTTCGCCCTCGGCGAGGACGGTGAGGCCTGCCGCCCCGATGTACCCCGGCACGGCATCGTCGGCGACCTCGCCCGGCGCGATGCCGTGCGCGAACACCGGCGCGAGCTTGGGCGGCGGGCCCGCGGGGCTCTGGGCCAGGCCCTTGAGGACGGGGCCCGCCGCCTCCGCAAGCTCGACCACGAAGGCTCTGCCGCGCTCGCCGACCAGTGCGGCGATCCCGTCGACGAGCGGCTGGCGGTCGGCGGGTTCGCACTGGTGGAGCACGCCGCGCATATAGACGTTCACATCGCCGAGTTCCGCGTGCAGTTGCTCGGCCTCGGCCTGCTCGGCCGCGTCGACCTGCCGGAACTCCGCCTGCCCAGCGGGGTCGGCGTGCCGGGCGTGTTCGAGAGCGGCGGCGGACAGGTCGGCGCCCATGACGCGCGGGAAGCGGTCGGCGAGGAAGCGGGTCTGGGTGCCGTTCCCGCAGCCGAGGTCCACCACGGGCAGGCCGATGGCCGCCATGTGCGGTTCGAAGAGGGCCAGATGGATGCCGACGGTGAGCGCGGGGTCGGAGTCCCAGAAGACGGCTCCCTGTTCCTCGGGGGCCTCCTGCCAGAACCCCTCCCAGGCCTCCTTGTACCGACTCGTGACGCTCATGCCCAGCTCCCCAGGATGCGACGGCGGCCGCCGAATCCGACGGCAAGATCGGTCTACCGCGCCCGGGGAGCGCGGACAAGCCACCCGCGCCGTTCTTCACCGCGCATTCGATACGTTCCCGCCGGGCGCACCCCTGAGAGCCGGCTCACCGGCGGGGCGGCGCCAGCTCGAACCACACCGTCTTGCCGGTGCTCGTACGGCTCGTGCCCCACTCCTTGGCGAGCACGCTGACGATCCGCAGACCGCGTCCGAACTCGTCGCCGGGGCCCGCGTTGAGCAGCGTGGGCAGGGTGTGGTCGTCGTCCTCGACCTCGCAGATCAGCGTGGGCCCGGAACGGACCAGGCGCAGTTCGAGGCGGCCGCCGCGTGAGTGCCGCACGGCATTGGTGACCAGCTCGCTGACCAGGAGCTCCGCCGTCTCGACCAGGGCGTCGCGGGACCAGTCCCGCAGCTGTCCGCGCACCAGCTCGCGGGCCCTGCTCACCTCGCTGGGGTCGAGCGCGAGCCCCCACCGGGCGACGTCCTCCTCCGCGACGCCGTTGAGCCGGGCCATCAGGAGGGCCACGTCGTCCTTGCGGCCACCGCGCGTGTTCAGCGCCCGGATGATCGTGTCGCAGGCGGCGTCCATGGAGGCCGCCGGGTGGGCGGCGGACTCGGTGAGGGTGGCGAGGCCGACGCCGATGTCCTCGCCGCGCACCTCGACAAGGCCGTCGGTGCACATCAGGAGCCGGTCGCCGGGCGTCACCTGCACGCTGACCGCCTCGAACGGCACGCCTCCCACGCCGATGGGCGCCCCCGTCGGCAGTTCGAGGAGCTCGCTGCGGCCGTCGGTGGCGCGGACCAGGACGGGCGGGATGTGCCCCGCGTTGGCGAGGTGCAGCTCCCCCGCGATCGGGTCGTAGACCGCGTACAGACAGGTCGCGAGATAGTGCTCGCCGAGCCGCTGCGCCAGGTCGTCGAGGTTGCGAAGGAGTTGCGCGGGCGGCAGGTCGAGGGCGGCCATGGTCTGTACGGCCGTGCGCAACTGGCCCATCATCGCGGCCGAGTTGAGGCCGTGGCCCATCACATCGCCCACGACGAGCGCGGTCCGCGAGCCGGGCAGCTTCACGGAGTCGAACCAGTCGCCGCCGACCCGGCCGAGGAGCGTACCGGGCAGATAGCGCGTGGCGATGTCACAGCCCGTCATGCGCGGCTCGATGTGCGGCAGCATGCTGTCCTGGAGCGTGTCGGCGACGCTCTCCTGGTACGTGTACATGCGGGCGTTGTCGAGCACGAGGCCCGCCCGGGCGGCCAGTTCGGCGCCGGTGACGCGGTCCATGTCGTTGAAGACGGGCCGCTCCTGATGGCGCAGCAGGATCATGAATCCGAGCACCACATTGCGCGCCTTCAGCGGTACGACGAGCATCGAGCGGTGGTTGATGAGCGGGCGGATGTCGCGCTTCTCGAACTGCGAGGCGATCGCGTTGCCCATCTCCTCACTGATGCGCGGCACGAGGACCGGATCGCCGGAGGTCATGCACTGGAAGAACGGTGTGTGCGCCGGGAAGGGCATGGATTCGCCGACCGGTACGACATCGTCCCAGCGGCCCGGCTCGTCCGTGTGCTCCACGGCGACCCGGTGCCACAGCGTCGTCTCGTCCGGCGGCCCTTCGGGGAACCCCTCGCCCGCGACGACCTGTTCGCGCAGATAGGTGCCCGCGACGTCCGTGAAGCGCGGCACGACGGCCCGGCTGACCTCGAGGATCGTCTGCGACAGATCGAGGGAGGAGCCGATGCGCCCGCTGACCTCGTTGAGGAACTCCAGGCGTTCGCGCACCGCCGCGTACTCGAGGTCCTCGCCCTCGTCCGCGGGGTCCGGCACCGGGATGCGGCCCGCGGCGACCGCTTCCTCGTCGCGCCGCCTGCGCTCCTTGCGCTCGGTGCGCCGGGCGACGCCCCAGTCCGGGGTGACGGGCACCCGGTCGTGCTTGCTGAACTCCAGGACGGGATAGCCCAGTTCGAGGATCTGGGCGACGATGCGGGAGCTCTCGCCGACGCTCATGCTGGGCAGGATCTCGGGCAGCCTGCCCGCAAGCTCGTCCGCTCCGGGGAAGTCGGTGTGCAGGGCGAAGCCGGGTGCTATCCGCTCCACCTGTCCCGGTTCGAGGCTGTCCGCGTCGACGAGCCGGTCGGCGTCCGCAGCGAGGACGAGCAGTCGCTCGGGGCCCGGGCCGACGAGCGGGTAGGCCCACCACAGGACGTCCACGCGGGTCTGCTCATGCCCCGGGACCCCCGGCACGGAGAGCCGCGCGCGCCCTGCGGCCGGATAGGAGATGCGCCCGTCGAGGGAGGTCTCCAGGTCGGGGCCCAGACCGTCGTACGTTCCGTACGGCTCGCGCTCGTCGGGGATCGCGCCTGCCACCGGCAGCAGGTCGCCGGCCGGGGCGCCCACAGCGTCTTCTTTCGCGTATCCGAACAGCCGCCGTGCGCCGGTGCTCCAGTGGGAGACGAGGCCCGCGCCGTCGACGACGACCACGGCGAGCGGGATCCGGCCGGCCACGGCGTGCTGCGCCACCGGCCCGCCCGGGGTGCCCTGATCCATGGCCAACGCTCCTTCCGGCGGCACCGTGCAGCCGCGCCGCCCCAACCACCGTACGACCGGCACGGGTTGCCTTGCGGCGCAATAGGGGAATTGGCCCACGCCGGAGCGCGCATCCGGCGCCGGCAGGGGGCGTTCCCCCTACTCCTCACACCCCACTCTCTAGGGCCTGTCCGATGGGTCCTGCCGGGGTCGCGACCCCTGGCACGCCCATCTGCCGCGTTGTCGTCGGTTGCCAACGCTCCGCGTTGTCGCCCTCCTCCGCCTTGCAGCTGCACGCACCAGGGCCCGCTCGACCCTGCTGCATCGGCACCCGGCGCGAAGACCGGCCTGACCCATCGGACAGGCCCTAGTCCTCGTGCCCCAACTGCAGATCCCGCTCCGTCCGTCCGCCGCCCGCGACCTGGAGCACGGTCGCCACCGGCGGGTACCCCGCGGCGATGACCGTGTACTCGCCGGACGACAGGTCGACGAACCGGAAGCTGCCGTCCTCCCGGGTCGTCAGGGTGTCCACCACGTTCCCCGCCGCGTCGAGCAGTGTCACGCGCGCGTCCTCGACGGGCCGCCCGCCACCGGCCCGCACGGTCCCCCGCAGCACCGCGCCGCCCGCGAGCTCCACGTCCTGGCGGGTCTCGCGCGATGCCTGCACGGTGACGGGCAGGGCGGCCGGGCGGAAGGCGGGGGCGCTGGCGGCGAGGGTGTACTCGCCCGCGACCAACTCCGTGATGACATAGCCCCCTTCGCGTCCGCTGCGGGTGGTGGCGACGACTTCGCCGCGTACGTCGGTGAGGGTCACCGCGGCGTCCCTGACCGGGGACCCGTCGGCGGTGAGCACGCTGCCCGCGAGCCGGCCCGCGCCGCCGAGCACCACGTCGAGCTCCACGGGGCGCTCGCCGACGGTGACGGTGACCGCCTGCGGCTGGTGACCGCCTGCGGCCGCGATCAGGACGAACGATCCGGAGCCCGGCGTGGACAGCGCGTACCGCCCGTCCTCGCCGCTCGCGCCCCGGCCGATCTGCCGGCCCCCGACATTGATGAGGGTCAGGGCGGCGCGGGGTACGACGGTGCCGTCCGGGTGCTGCACGGTGCCGCAGACGGGCACCCCGGCGGCGTGCGCGGTACGGGCCTGCGGGATGGACGTGGGCTCGGCCGTGGGGGCGTTCTGGGACGCTGCGCTGGACAACAGAGGGGTCTCCTTGAGGAAGAAGGCGATCAGCATGCCGAGGACGAGCACCGGCACCAGGTAGAGGAAGATGCGCGGCATCGCGTCGGCGTAGGCCTGGATGTAGCCCTCGCGCAGCTCGGCGGGCATCGCGTGCACGAGCTGCGGGGTGATGGACTCGGGGTCCGGAAGGCCCGACCCGGCCGGGATCCGTTCGGCCAGCGAGTCCGCGAGCCGGTCGGCGAAGAGGGTGCCGAAGATCGCGGCGCCGACGCTGCCGCCGATCTGCCGGAAGTAGTTGTTGGCGCTGGTGGCGGTGCCGAGATCGGCGGGGCGTACGGCGTTCTGCACGGCGAGGATGAGCACCGGCATGACAAGACCGACGCCCGCGCCGAGCACGGCCATCCAGATGCTGTAGTTCAACCGGGACGTGTCGGCCTCGAGCCGCGAGAGCAGCCACATCCCCACGACCGACAGGATCCCGCCGACGATCGGATAGATCTTGTAGCGCCCGGTGTGGCTGATGAGCTGCCCGGCGAGGATCGAGGCGCCGACGACGCCGCCCATCATCGGAAGCATGAGAAGGCCGGACTCGGTGGCGGTCGCGCCGTCGACCATCTGCAGGAAGGTCGGCAGATAACTGGCCGCTCCGAAGAGGGCGACTCCGACCACCATGCCTACTAGACCGGTGATGTTGAAGACCGAATCACGGAAGAGGCGCAGCGGAATGATCGGTTCTGCCGCGAAGCGTTCGGCGACCAGGAAGAGCACCGTCGAGACGACGGCGCCGCCACCGAGCCCCAAGATGACGCGCGAGCCCCACTCGTACTCGGTCCCGCCCCAACTGGTGAGCAGCACCAGGCAGGTGGAGGCCGCGGCGAGCAACAGCGCGCCCAGCACGTCGAGTCGGGCCTTCGCGGTGGGCTTGGGCAGCTTCAGTACGAGGGTGACGACGGCGAGGGTGACGAGGCCGAACGGCACGTTGAAGTAGAAGCACCAGCGCCAGGTGACGTGGTCGGTGAAGAACCCGCCGAGCAGCGGTCCCGCGACCGATGCGAGGCCGAACGCGGCGCCGATCAGGCCCATGTAGCGGCCGCGTTGGCGGGGCGGCACGATGTCCGCGATGATCGCCTGTACGCCGATCATGAGGCCGCCCGCGCCGATGCCCTGGATGGCGCGGAAGGCGATGAGCTGATCCATGGTCCGCGACCAACCGGCAAGCGCAGAACCGACGATGAAGATGACGATCGCGAACTGGAAGACGCCCTTGCGCCCGAACAGATCCCCGAGCTTCCCGTAGATGGGAAGCCCGATCGTCGAGGTGAGCAGATAGGCAGTGATCGCCCAGGACATCTTGTCCAGGCCGTGCAGTTCGCCGACGATCTTGGGGAGGGCGGTGGCGACGATCATCTGCTCAACCGCGGCGAGCAGCAGCGCGAGCATCAGCCCGACGAACACCATCCGGACGCGGGCGGGGCTGAGCCCCTCCGCGGCCGAGGCGGAGTCGTGCGGCGGCGGCGATGGTGGCCCCTCTGCCGCCTCCGGGACCGCCGCCTCGCCCCGCTCGGCGCCCTTCACCAGCGTCGTCCCGCCCACGTCCTGCTCCCCTCGTCACGCTTGCGCCGCACATTTCTCGCATTACGCGACAACTGCGAGCAAGCGCGACGAGCCGCCCCGGCACGGGGCCCGGCAGACGTAAGCGCCGGTGGGAGCCCTACGGCGTACAAGCGCACCGAACGGAGAACCACTCGAAACGGTGAGCCTGGCAACACCCCCTACGGGCTACAGGAGTTGAGGTCCTACTTCTCCACCTCGGCCGCCAGCTTGCCGAGCACCTCGTCGTAGATCCGCACGAGCCCCTTGGGCGCGAAGGTCTTCTCGAAGAAGCCGCCGATCCCGCCCGCGCCGTTCCAGACGGAGGAGACGACGACGCGCGCCTTGCCCTCGCCGGCCGGGGTGACGGTCCAGGTGGTGACCATGGAGGAGTTGCGGTCCTTCTCGACGAGCTCACCGTCGGTCGGCTCGCTGACCTCGAGCAGACAGTCACGGATCCGCTTACTGGTGGCCTGCAGCTTCCAGTGGACGAGCGTCCCCTCGCCGTCCCCGCCCTCACGCACCTCGTACTCGCTGAAGCGCTCCGAAAGGATCTTCCCGCGCGTGCCGTCGTAGTCGGCCAGCGCGTCGAAGACATCCTCCGGCCGACCCACGATGACCCGCTCCGTGGTCGCCTCGACCTGCGCCATTGCACTTCCTCCAGCACTCGGTGACTCAGAGATTCCGGCAAAGCCAACCACTCTGCGCACCGGGGCCCCAAATCGGGGTCCGCGAGGTATCCGGTCGCACGATCAAGGGAACATGTGTTCTATTCTGTGGTCAGTGCTACCGAGGAGGCGTCATGCGCTGGGAGAACCTCGCCGACGGGCCGTCACGGGGTGTCGCGGATGCCGCGCTGTTCGGCGCGGACGCGGTCACCACGAGGACCTTCGACACCCCTGAGTTCCGTGGAATCACCTTTCATGAGATTCGGGCCAAGACGATCGTGAACCGGGTGCCGGGGGCGTCCCGCATGCCGTTCGAGTGGACGGTCAATCCGTATCGGGGCTGCACGCACGCGTGCGTCTACTGCTTCGCCCGCAAGACGCACAGCTACCTCGACCTGGACACCGGGCTCGGCTTCGACAGCCAGATCGTCGTCAAGGTGAACGCGCCCGAACTGCTCCGCCGTCACCTCGCATCGCGCCGCTGGCACGGTCAGCACATCGCGATGGGCACCAACGTGGACTGCTATCAGCGCGCGGAGGGGCGGTACGGGCTCATGCCCGGGATCATCGCCGCGCTGCGGGATCACGCGAATCCCTTCTCCATCCTCACCAAGGGCACATTGATCCTGCGCGATCTCGATCTGCTGCGGCAGGCCGCCGCCGTGACCGACGTCGGGATCTCCGTGTCCGTCGGCTTCGTCGAGCACGAGCTGTGGCGCACCGTCGAGCCGGGCACGCCCGCTCCGGAGCGGCGGCTCGACGTCGTACGGACGCTGACCGAGCGCGGGATCGGGTGTGGGGTCCTTATGGCTCCCGTCATCCCCTTCCTCGGGGACCGGCCCGAGCAGCTGCGGGCCACCGTGCGGGCCATCGCCGCCTCGGGGGCCACCTCCGTGACGCCGCTGGTGCTGCATCTGCGGCCCGGCGCCCGCGAGTGGTTCATGGAGTGGGTCGCCGAGCACCATCCGTATCTCGTACGCCGCTACGAGCGGCTGTACGCGGAGGGCGCCTACGCCCCCAAGTGGTACCAGCGCCGCATCACCCGGCAAGTGCACGAACTGGCCGAGGAGTTCGGCATCGGCCCGGCGCGCGCGGGCGCCGCCGGCCGCATCCGCGCACCCGAGCAGACCGAGCCGGCGCCCGCCCCCACGCCCGGCGGCACCCAGCTCACGCTCCTGTGACTCGCGCAGGGGCGGCCTGCGCCAGTGCCCCGTCAGGGGCGCGGGGCTGTGACATTTGCGGCTCCGCCGCGTGGGCGCGAGCAACCCAGGGCGGCCCGCACCCGCTCGTGTGCCGCCGCAGGCAGACGCGTCTGCGGAGTTCGGACCGTTGGCCGCCGCAGGCCGTCGTCGGCCGGTCGCGCAGTTCCCCGCGCCCCTTAAGGGCGCTGCACTGAACGGTGCACCTTCAGGTCATTCATCGGCAGAACGCCTCCTTCCGTGCGAGCTTTCCGGGACGATGCCGCGGGGGCCGTGGCACCCACGGTCCCGAACCCCCCGCCCCGGGAGGCCCGATGAAGAAACGCGCCGTCGCCCTGTGCGGCGTCGCCGCGGTGGTGGCCACGATGGTCACGGCCGCGGTGCCCGCAGCGAGCGCCGACAGCACAAGCACCCCCCGTACGCCCACCCTCACCTGGAAGAAGTGCGCGACCAAGGACTACCCCACGCTTCAGTGCGCCTCGCTGAAGGTGCCGCTCGACCACGACCGGCCGCACGGCCGGCAGATCACCCTCGCGCTGTCCCGCGTCCCGCACACCGCGAAGAAGTCCCAGGGCCCGCTCCTGGTCAACCCCGGCGGCCCGGGCGGCAGCGGTCTGTCGCTCGCCGGGTTCGTCGCCAAGTCGCTGCCGGCGAAGGTGGCGGCGCAGTACGACGTCATCGGCTTCGACCCGCGCGGCGTCGGCAAGAGCACACCGGCCCTGAACTGCCGCCCCGGCCACTTCTCCCCGGTGCGCCCCGACACCGTGCCCGCCACGCCCGCGATCGAGAAGGCGAACCTCACGCGGACCCAGTCGTTCGCGAAGGCCTGCGCCAAGAAGTACGCGGACGTGCTGCCGTTCATCGACACGGTGAGCGCGGTCAAGGACATGGACGCGATCCGCGCCGCCCTCGGCGCCAAGAAGATCAACTACTTCGGCTACTCGTACGGCACCTACCTGGGCGCCGTCTACGGAAAGCTCTATCCGGACCGCGTACGCCGCATGGCCCTCGACTCGATGGTCGACCCGACGGGCGTCTGGTACGAGGACAACCTCCAGCAGGACTACGCCTTCGACGCACGCCACAAGGCGTTCGCCGCCTGGGTCGCCCGGCACGACACGACGTACAAGCTCGGCAAGGACCCGGCGAAGGTCGAGGCCAAGTGGTACGCGATGCGGGGGGCCGTCGCCAAGAAGCCCGCGGGCAAGAAGGTCGGCGCGGGCGAGCTGGAGGACACCTACCTCCCGGGCGGCTACTTCAACGGCTACTGGCCGTTCCTGGCCGAGGCGTTCGCCGCGTACGTGAACGACAAGGACGCGGATCCGCTGGTGGAGGCGTACGAGGAATTCGGCGCCGTCGACGCGGCGGGCGACAACGGCTACAGCGTCTACGCCTCCGTGCAGTGCCGTGACGCGTCCTGGCCACGCGACTGGGGCACCTGGCGCGACGACAACTGGCGGGTCCACGAGAAGGCGCCGTTCATGGCTTGGAACAACGCCTGGTACAACGCTCCGTGTGCGTTCTGGCCGACGGAATCGCTCCAGCCGACGGACGTGTCCAACTCGCAGCTGCCCCCGACGCTCCTCTTCCAGGCGACGGACGACGCGGCCACACCGTACGAGGGCGGCGTCACCCTGCACCGCAAGCTGCACGGATCGAGCCTGGTCGTCGAACAGGGCGGCGGCAACCACGGCATCACCCTGTCCGGAAGCAGCTGCCTGGACCGCCACCTGGCGACCTATCTGGAGAACGGGAAGGTGCCGCGCAGCGGCGGTGAGATCGACGCGGTGTGCAAGGCGCTGCCCGACCCCAAGCCGCAGAGCACCAAGGCCGGTTCGGAGCGCGGGGCCACGCTGCACGGCCTGATCGGCTTCCGCGGCTGAGCCGAGACCCGGTCGTCCGGGCAACACCGTAGTCCGGGCAACACCCAAGACCGTCGGGGGCGTTGAGGGCTCCATGGTCCAAGATGGACCCATGAGCCGACTGACCCACATCAGCGCCCCCGACGGCGTCTCCCCCGCCACCCAGTACACGCACGTGGTCATGGGCACGGGCCGCTTCGTGGCGATCTCCGGCCAACTCCCCCTGGACAAGGAGGGAAACCTGGTCGGCGACGGCGATCCCGCCGCGCAGGCGCGGCAGGTCTTCGACAATCTGTGGCACTGCCTCGTGGCCGCGGGCGGCAGCTTCAGGGACGTCGTGAAACTGACGTACTTCGTCACGGACATGGCGTACATGCCCGCGATCCGCACCGCCCGGGACACCTATCTGGACCCGGCACGCCTCCCGGCCGCCTCGGCGGTCCAGGTCTCCGCACTGGTCTCGCCGCAGTGCCTGATGGAGATCGAGGCGTACGCGGTGCTGTAGGGCACCGATGCGTCGCCAGGGCCTGTCCGGCACCCGGCGCGAAGACCGGCCTGACCCATCGGACAGGCCCTAGTCGGGCAGCCGGGCAAGCGCCGCGGACGCCGCCGCGGCGAGCCGCGGATGGCCGCTCGCCTTCGTCAGGACGTCCCTGGCCCGCGGGTCCCCAAGGGCGCCGAGGCCCTCCACGCACGCGAGCGCGATCTTCCCGTACGGGTCGTAGGGGACGAGCCTGCGCTCCAGCGTGGTGATCAGGGCGGGCACCGACTCGGGGGCGTGCAGTTCGGTGAGCAGGCGCACCGGATGCAGGGCGTAGGCGATGCGCAGTTCATTGGTGGCGAGGGCGGCGGCCGCGCGCGCCGTGCGCGGGTCGCCGAGCCGCCCCAGGGCGTACGCGGCGGCCGCGCACCGCGAGGGATCCCGGTGGTTGAGCAGCAGCACGAGCGACTCGAAGGCCCGGCGGTCCCCGGCCGCGCCGAGCCGGACCGCCGCCAGTTCCCGCGCCCACAGCGGCTGCCCGGCCGCCGCGAGCACTTCCGCCAGTTCCTCGAGATCAGCGGTCGCCGCCAGCCTCTCGTAGGCCTTCGAGACCCCCGCCTCGCGGCGTAAGCGTTCCGTCACCGTCCGCAACTCCACGTCCATGACGGGGAGCCTAAGCGCTCCGCTGGAATTGCCGCGAGGTGCCGTCTCTTATCTGCGGCGCCGTCGTGGCTGGTCGCTCCCCCAAGTTCTCGACTTCGCTCGAACAGGGGGGACCCCCTTCGCGGCGGAGCCGCATATGTCGCAGCCCCGCGCCCCCTTCGGGGCGCTGCCGACCCCGCGATGCAGATCACAAACACCGGGGGCTGGCGCGCTCGTTACTCGCCGGTTAGTCTCATGTGAGCGGGGCACACTCCTCGTAAGCAGTTCTCTTCCTCGTGGCGGCCTGGTGACGCAGCCGGCGCGAGTGCTTGTCGGTTCGGTACCTCAGGTACCTCAGCTCCACCCAGTACGACGTGGCTCCGGGACAGAGCCGGTCGACTCCTCACGGGCGTGCGCGCTTTCGCCGCCCGGTCACGACACGCAGCACCACCTTCCGTACGCCAGGCACCCCGTTCCGTGCCCGTGTGCGCCCCTCAGTCGTCACTCACCCTCCTGGAGTCCACACATGGACACTCCCTTGAACACCGTCGCCGTGATCGGTCTCGGCACCATGGGCACCGGCATCGCCGAGGTCCTGGCCCGCGCGGGCCGCGAGGTCATCGGCATCGACATCAGCGAGGCGGCGGCCGTCCAGGCCGTGGCCGCCATCGAGGCTTCGACCGAGCGGGCCGTGCGCCGCGAGCACCTCACCGAGGACGAGCGGCAGGACGCCCTCGCCCGCGTTCGCACGTTCACCGACCTGAGCGCCGCGGCCGATGCCGACCTGGTGATCGAGGTCGCCCCGGAGTCGTACGAGATCAAGCAGCAGATCGTCCGCGAACTCGACGCCGTCGTGCGCCCCGAGACGATCATCGCGACCGGCACCAACGCGCTGTCCGTGACCCGCCTCGCCGCCGAATCGGCGCGCCCCGAGCGGGTGTTGGGCCTGCACTTCTTCAACCCGGCACCGGCGATGAAGCTGGTCGAGATCGTCTCGTCGGTGCTGACCGCGCCCGCCGCCGTCGCCGCCGTCACCGAGCTCGCGTACGCCCTGGGCAAGGAGCCCGTGGCGGTCGGCGACCGGCCCGGCTTCGTCGCCGACGGCCTGCTCTTCGGCTACCTCAACCAGGCCGCCTCCATGTACGAGGCGAAGTACGCGTCCCGCGAGGACATCGACGCCGCGATGAAGCTGGGCTGCGGCCTTCCGATGGGCCCGCTCGCCCTGCTCGACCTGATCGGCGTCGACACGGCCCGCACGGTCCTGGACGCGATGTACACCGAATCGCAGGACCGCCTGCACGCCCCCGCGCCGATCCTCAAGCAGCTCAGCGAGGCGGGCCTGACCGGTCGCAAGGCGGGGCGGGGTTTCTACTCGTACGAGGAGCCGGGCAGTTCGGTCGTGGTGCGTGACGCGCTGACCCCGCTGGAGGGCGGGCAGCAGATCGGCGGCCGGGAGATCCGGTCGGTCGGCGTCGCGGGGTCGGGGACCATGGCGTCCGGCATCGCCGAGGTGTTCGCCAAGGCCGGCTACGACGTGGTGCTCGCCGCGCGCAGCGAGGAGAAGGCGGAGAACGCCAAGGCCCGTATCGCCAAGTCGCTTTCGCGCTCTGTCGAGAAGGGGCGGATGACGGCGGAGATGGCGGCCAAGACCCTGGACCGGATCGCTCCGGCCGGTTCGTACGACGCGTTCGCCGATGTCGACCTGGCCCTTGAGGCGGTCGCCGAGGACCTGGAGATCAAGCAGCAGCTGTTCGCCGCGTTCGACAAGGTCTGCAAGCAGGGCGCGATCCTGGCGACCACCACCTCGTCCCTGCCGGTCGTCGCCTGTGCCCGCGCCACCTCGCGTCCCGGCGACGTGATCGGCATGCACTTCTTCAACCCGGCGCCCGCGATGAAGCTGGTCGAGGTCGTCCGCACGGTCCTGACCACCGACGATGTGCACGCGACGGCCCGCGAGGTCTGCGCGACGATCAAGAAGCACCCGGTGGACTGCGGCGACCGCGCGGGCTTCATCGTGAACGCGCTCCTGTTCCCCTACCTCAACAACGCGATCAAGATGGTCGAGGAGCACTACGCGACGCTCGACGACATCGACGCCGCGATGAAGCTCGGCGGCGGCTACCCCATGGGCCCCTTCGAGCTCCTGGACGTCGTCGGCCTGGATGTCTCGCTGGCCATCGAGAAGGTGCTGCACAGCGAGTTCCGCGACCCGGGCCTCGCCCCCGCTCCCCTGCTCGAACACCTGGTGGCCGCGGGCTGCCTCGGCCGCAAGACCGGCCGCGGCTTCCGCGAATATGCCCGGCGGTAGGCCGCGGACGGACGGGAGCGCGCCCGGCGAAAGACCGCGCACGGACTGGGGCGGGCTGCTCGATCCGTCGGGCGGCCCCGTCCCGCAGGAGCACTCGACTGCGCATATGCAGTACGTTCGGGTCATGCCCAAGGCCGCCAAGTCCACACGTACGCCCGCTACGCCCGACGCTCCGGAGAGCGCGGCGGGCAGCCGCGCCGCCGCTCAACGGCTCAAGATGCGCCGGGAGCTGGCGGCCGCGGCGATGGAGCTGTTCGCGTCCAAGGGGTACGAGGCGACGACGGTCGACGAGATCGCGGCGCAGGCCGGAGTCGCCCGGCGGACCTTCTTCCGGCACTTCCGCTCCAAGGAAGAGGCGATCTTCCCGGACCACGACGACACGTTGATCCGGGCGGAGGCGGTGCTCAACGCGGCGCCGCCGCACGAGCACCCGCTCGACACGGTGTGCCGCGGCATCAAGGAAGTCATGAAGATGTACGCGGCATCGCCCGCGGTCTCCGTGGAGCGCTACCGCCTGACCCGCGAAGTGCCCACACTGCGCGAGCGGGAGATCGCCTCGGTGGCCCGCTATGAACGGCTCTTCACGCGCTACCTCCTGGGCCACTTCGACGAGCAGGCCCACCACGACGGCAACGACGATCCGCTGCTCGCGGAGGTCGCGGCGTCGGCGGTGGTGACCGCGCACAACCACGTCCTGCGGCGCTGGCTGCGTGCGGGCGGCCAGGGCGACGTGGAGACCCAGCTGGACCACGCCTTCGCGATCGTCCGCAGGACCTTCGGTTCGGGTATCGGGGCGGGGCGTGACACCACGACCGCTCCGGCGGCCTCGGTGAGCACCGGGGGCGATGTCCTGGTCACCGTGGCCCGGACGGACGCACCGCTCGACGAGATCATGCGGACGATAGAGAAGGCGCTGCGGGAGCGGGCCTCGTAGGTCCGGGTTTCACCCTGATTGTCCTTGGCTTTTATGGGGGCGCTACCCACGGGTAGCGCCCCCTCTGCCATGCCCGCACACCCTCTGACCTGCACTGATCGATCATCTATCAAAAACTCATGGCACCCAGTGTCTTGTCACTTGGCACGCGGTGCCATACGTTGATGTTGTCCGGGCGGCCGGCGTGCAGAGAACTTCCGTACGCCGGCTGTCCCCACAAGCCACGGCTCGTGCGCCCGGACGCCTGCGTCACAGGCAACCTCCCGCGCCACACCAAGCGCTGCCGAGCTTCACCCTCCGCCGAACCGACGGCACACCCTCACAAGCACCAGCAGCACCCGACGTAACCCTCAAGAGCGTGTTCCCCTCAGAGGGGGACCGCACTTCGCCGGAGGCATCACCGTGAAGGAAATCCTGGACGCGATTCAGTCCCCGGACAGCACGTCCGCCGACTTCGCCGCTCTCCCCCTGCCCGACTCGTACCGCGCGATCACCGTGCACAAGGACGAGACGGAGATGTTCGCCGGGCTCGAGACCCGCGACAAGGACCCCCGCAAGTCGCTGCACCTCGACGACGTCCCGGTGCCGGAACTCGGCCCTGGTGAGGCGCTGGTGGCCGTCATGGCCTCCTCGGTCAACTACAACTCCGTGTGGACCTCGATCTTCGAGCCGATGTCGACCTTCGGCTTCCTGGAGCGCTACGGCCGCCTGAGCGAGCTCACCAAGCGCCACGACCTGCCGTACCACGTCATCGGCTCCGACCTCGCGGGCGTCGTCCTGCGCACCGGCCCCGGCGTGAACGCCTGGAACCCGGGCGATGAGGTCGTCGCGCACTGTCTGAGCGTGGAGCTGGAGTCCTCCGACGGCCACAACGACACGATGCTCGACCCCGAGCAGCGCATCTGGGGCTTCGAGACGAACTTCGGCGGGCTCGCCGAGATCGCCCTGGTCAAGTCCAACCAGCTGATGCCCAAGCCGGACCACCTGAGCTGGGAAGAGGCCGCATCGCCCGGCCTGGTGAACTCCACCGCGTACCGCCAGCTGGTCTCGCGCAACGGCGCCGGCATGAAGCAGGGCGACAACGTCCTGATCTGGGGCGCGAGCGGCGGACTCGGCTCCTACGCCACCCAGTTCGCCCTGGCAGGCGGCGCCAACCCGATCTGCGTCGTCTCCAGCGAGCAGAAGGCGGACATCTGCCGCGCGATGGGCGCCGAGGCGATCATCGACCGCAACGCCGAGGGCTACAAGTTCTGGAAGGACGAGCACACCCAGGACCCCAAGGAGTGGAAGCGCTTCGGCAAGCGCATCCGCGAGCTGACCGGCGGCGAGGACGTGGACATCGTCTTCGAGCACCCCGGCCGCGAGACCTTCGGCGCCTCGGTCTACGTCACGCGCAAGGGCGGCACGATCGTCACCTGCGCCTCGACCTCGGGCTACAACCACGAGTACGACAACCGCTACCTGTGGATGTCCCTGAAGAAGATCGTGGGCTCGCACTTCGCCAACTACCGCGAAGCCTGGGAGGCCAACCGCCTCATCGCCAAGGGCAAGATCCACCCCACGCTCTCCCGCGTCTACTCCCTCGAAGAGACCGGGCAGGCCGCCTACGACGTGCACCGCAACCTCCACCAGGGCAAGGTCGGCGTCCTCGCGCTCGCGCCCCAGGAGGGCCTCGGCGTGCGCGACCCGGAGATGCGGGCCAAGCACATCGACGCGATCAACCGCTTCCGGAACATCTGAGGGCTGAGGGTTCGTACATGACAGAGCGTCAGAAGGACCGGCCGTGGCTCATGCGGACCTACGCCGGTCACTCCACGGCCGAGGCGTCCAACGAGCTGTACCGGCGCAACCTCGCCAAGGGTCAGACGGGCCTCTCGGTCGCGTTCGACCTGCCCACGCAGACGGGCTATGACCCGGACCACATCCTCGCGCGCGGTGAGGTCGGCCGGGTCGGTGTCCCTGTCTCGCACGTCGGCGACATGCGGCGCCTGTTCCAGGACATCCCCCTGGAGCAGATGAACACCTCGATGACGATCAACGCCACGGCCATGTGGCTCCTGGCGCTCTATCAGGTGGTCGCGGAGGAGCAGGGCGCGGACATCACGCAGCTCCAGGGGACGACGCAGAACGACATCGTCAAGGAGTACCTGTCGCGCGGGACGCACGTCTTCCCGCCGGGCCCCTCCCTCCGCCTCACCACCGACATGATCACGTACACGGTGGCGAACATCCCCAAGTGGAACCCCATCAACATCTGCAGTTACCACCTGCAGGAGGCCGGGGCCACTCCGGTGCAGGAGATCGCGTACGCGATGTCCACCGCCGTCGCCGTGCTCGACGCCGTGCGCGACTCGGGGCAGGTCCCCGAGGAGAAGTTCGGTGATGTCGTCGCGCGTATCTCCTTCTTCGTGAACGCGGGTGTCCGCTTCATCGAGGAGATGTGCAAGATGCGCGCCTTCGGGCGGATCTGGGACCAGATCACGCGCGAGCGGTACGGCATCACCAATCCCAAGCAGCGCCGTTTCCGCTATGGCGTGCAGGTCAACTCCCTTGGCCTGACCGAGGCGCAGCCCGAGAACAACGTCCAGCGCATCGTCCTGGAGATGCTGGCCGTCACGCTCTCCAAGGACGCACGCGCGCGTGCCGTGCAGCTTCCCGCCTGGAACGAGGCGCTCGGTCTGCCCCGGCCGTGGGACCAGCAGTGGTCGCTCCGTATCCAGCAGGTGCTCGCGCACGAGAGCGACCTCCTGGAGTACGCGGACATCTTCGACGGCTCGCACGTCATCGAGGCCAAGGTGGAGTCCCTCGTCGAGGAATCCCTCGCCGAGATCGACCGCATCGAGCAGATGGGCGGCGCGATGGCCGCCGTCGAGTCCGGCTACCTGAAGTCGCAGCTGGTCTCCTCGCACGCCGAGCGCAGGGCCCGCATCGAGGGCGGCGAGGACAAGATCGTCGGCGTCAACTGCTACGAGACGACCGAGCCGAACCCGCTCACCTCCGACCTGGACACCGCCATCATGACGGTCGACCCGGCCGTCGAGAACCGCGTGGTGAACGCCATCAAGCACTGGCGCGACACCCGCTACCAGCCGCCGTTCAACCACCCGCGCCCCTGCAAGGCCCTGGAGCGCCTCAAGGAGGTCGCCGCCGGCACGGGCAACCTCATGGAAGCCACCCTGGAGTGCGCACGCGCCGGTGTGACGACCGGGGAGTGGTCCGGCGCCCTGCGGGAGGTCTTCGGCGAGTTCCGGGCCCCCACAGGCGTTTCGAGCGCTCCGGTGGCCGTCACGGCGGAGGAGGGCACGCCGCTCGCCCTCGTCCGCGAGAAGGTCGCCAAGACCGCCGCCGACCTCGGCACCGGCAAGCTGCGCTTCCTGGTCGGCAAGCCCGGCCTCGACGGGCACTCCAACGGCGCCGAGCAGATCGCGGTACGCGCGCGTGACGCCGGCTTCGAGGTGGTCTACCAGGGCATCAGGCTCACGCCCGAGGAGATCGTCGCCGCCGCGCTCGCCGAGGACGTACATGCCGTGGGCCTGTCGATCCTCTCGGGTTCGCACGCACAGCTCGTACCGGACGTCCTGGTGCGCCTGCGCGAGGCGGGGGCGCCCGACATACCCGTGATCGCGGGCGGCATCATCCCCAACAGCGACGCCGAGGACCTGAAGGCGGCGGGTGTGGCCGCCGTCTTCACCCCCAAGGACTTCGGCATCACCGAGATCATCGGCCGTATCGTCGACGAGATCCGGAAAGCGAACAAGCTCGACCCTCTGGAGGTCCCCGCATGACCGCGCCCATCAACCGTCTCCGTCCCCGCCGTTCATGTCTGGCGGTTCCGGGTTCGAACCCGCGCTTCCTGGAGAAGGCCCAGGGCCTCCCCGCCGACCAGGTCTTCCTCGACCTGGAGGACGCCTGCGCGCCGCTCGCCAAGCCGGAGGCCCGGCACACCATCGTCAAGTTCCTCAACGAGGGCGACTGGACGGGCAAGACGCGGGTCGTGCGCGTCAACGACTGGACGACCGAGTGGACGTACCGCGACGTCGTCACGGTCGTCGAGGGCGCCGGCCAGAACCTCGACTGCATCATGCTGCCGAAGGTGCAGACGGCCGACCAGGTCGTCGCGCTCGATCTCCTGCTCACCCAGATCGAGAAGACGATGGGCTTCGAGGTCGGCAAGATCGGCATCGAGGCGCAGATCGAGAACGCCCAGGGCCTCAACAACGTCAACGCGATCGCGCAGGCATCCCCGCGCGTCGAGACGATCATCTTCGGCCCGGCCGACTTCATGGCTTCCATCAACATGAAGTCCCTGGTCGTCGGCGAGCAGCCGCCCGGCTACCCGGCGGACGCCTACCACTTCATCCTGATGAAGATCCTGATGGCCGCCCGCGCCAACAACCTCCAGGCGATCGACGGCCCTTACCTCCAGATCAAGAACGTCGACGGCTACCGCGAGGTCGCGAACCGCGCCGCCGCGCTCGGCTTCGACGGCAAGTGGGTCCTGCACCCCGGCCAGGTCGACGCCGCCAACGAGGTCTTCTCGCCCTCCCAGGAGGACTTCGACCACGCCGAACTGATCCTGGACGCGTACGAGTGGTGCACGTCCGAGGCCGGCGGCAAGAAGGGCTCGGCGATGCTCGGCGACGAGATGATCGACGAGGCCAGCCGCAAGATGGCCCTGGTCATCTCCGGCAAGGGGCGTGCCGCCGGCATGACCCGCACCTCCAAGTTCGAAGCCCCGGAGGCGTAAGACCCATGCAGTTCGGCCGCACCTACGAAGAGTTCGAAGTCGGCGCCGTGTACAAGCACTGGCCCGGAAAGACGGTCACCGAGTACGACGACCACCTCTTCTGCCTCCTGACCATGAACCACCACCCCCTCCACATGGACACCAACTATGCGGAGAAGACGACCGACTTCGGGAAGAACGTCGTCGTGGGCAACTACATCTACTCGCTGCTCCTGGGCATGTCCGTGCCGGACGTCTCCGGCAAGGCGATCGCCAACCTGGAGATCGAGTCCCTGAAGCACGTGGCGCCGACGTTCCACGGCGACACGATCTACGGCGAGACGACCGTCCTGGACAAGACTCCGTCGAAGTCGAAGAACGACCGCGGGATCGTCTACGTGGAGACCAAGGGCTACAAGCAGGACGGCACGCTGGTCTGCGTGTTCCGCCGCAAGGTGATGGTGCCCACCGAGACGTACATCAAGGAGCGCGGCGGCGAGCAGCCCGGCCGCCCGGAGCTGGTGGACACCCCCAAGAAGAGCCAGGAGAAGAAGTAGCCATGAGCCGACTCGCCCAGACCGCAGGTCTCACGGACATCCAGCAGGAAATCCTGTCCACCGTCCGGGACTTCGTCGACAAGGAGATCATTCCGGTCGCGACGGAGCTCGAGCACCGCGACGAGTACCCGCAGCAGATCGTGGACGGCCTCAAGGAGTTGGGCCTCTTCGGCCTGATGATCCCGGAGGAGTACGGCGGCCTGGGTGAGTCGCTTCTCACGTACGCACTGTGCGTCGAGGAGATAGCGCGTGGCTGGATGTCGGTCTCCGGCATCATCAACACCCACTTCATCGTGGCCTACATGCTCAAGCAGCACGGCACGCAGGAGCAGAAGGACACCTTCCTTCCGCGGATGGCGGCGGGCGAGGTGCGCGGCGCGTTCTCCATGTCGGAGCCGGGGCTCGGCTCCGATGTGTCGGCGATCACGTCCAAGGGCGTCAAGGACGGCGACGAGTACGTTCTCAATGGTCAGAAGATGTGGCTGACGAACGGCGGCACGTCGACTCTGGTGGCCGTTCTGTGCCGGAGTGACGAAGGACACCCTGAGGGCACGGCGCCCCATAAGTCGATGACGACCTTCCTCGTCGAGAAGGAGCCCGGTTTCGGAGAGGTCCGCCCCGGCCTCACCATCCCCGGGAAGATCGACAAGATGGGTTACAAGGGCGTCGACACGACCGAACTCATCATGGACGGACTGCGCATTCCGGCCAATCGCGTACTCGGCGGGGTCACCGGCCGAGGGTTTTACCAAATGATGGACGGCGTCGAAGTCGGCCGCGTGAATGTCGCGGCGCGTGGCTGCGGTGTCGCACAGCGTGCATTTGAGCTGGGTGTCTCGTATGCCCAGCAACGCCACACTTTCGGCAAGGCGATCGCTCAGCACCAGGCGATTCAGTTCAAGCTGGCCGAGATGGCTACCAAGGTCGAGGCCGCCCATGCGATGATGGTGAACGCAGCACGCAAAAAGGACTCCGGGGAACGAAATGACCTCGAAGCAGGGATGGCGAAGTACCTCGCGTCCGAATACTGCAAAGAAGTCGTAGAGGACGCGTTCCGGATTCATGGCGGTTACGGCTTCTCGAAGGAGTACGAGATCGAGCGCCTCTACCGTGAGGCTCCGATGCTGCTGATCGGTGAAGGTACCGCCGAAATCCAGAAAATGATCATTGGCCGGCGACTGCTCGAAGAGTATCGATTCCAGGGCTAGATGTCTGATTTGGGGTGTTTTCACCGAGAAGAAGATCACACCCTGTCAACGCTCTTCGGCCGTCGACTCAGCTTCCTGGCTTGCCCAGTTGTGGCTCACAACCGATAGCATCCCGGAAAAGCCGCCGTCCCCCCGTCAACTGCGCGGCATCATCCGCTACGAAGGTCATCCATGCCCCACAGCCAAACCTCTGCACCACGCGATGGCATCCTCAAGGGTCGTCTTGCGCGCGGAGCATCGCCGTGGCTCCTGCCGACCGTCGCCACCGCGGCAATCAGCCTCGTCCGCGCGCGTCGCTCCAAGGCCGCCGCGGCCGTCGCCGTACCCACCACCGCGCTCGCTGCGGGCATGCTGTGGTTCTTCCGCGACCCCGAGCGCGAGATCTCCCAGGGCCGGGTCATCTCGCCGGCCGACGGTGTGGTGCAGAGCATCATGCCGTGGAAGGACGGACGCACCCGCGTCGCGATCTTCATGAGCCCGCTGAACGTCCACGTCAACCGCGCGCCTCTCGCGGGCACGGTGACGTCCGTGGAGCACATCCCCGGCGGTTTCGTCCCGGCGTTCAACAAGGAGAGCGAGAACAACGAGCGCGTTGTCTGGCACTTCGACACCGAGCTCGGTGACATCGAGATGATCCAGATCGCGGGCGCGGTCGCGCGGCGCATCGTTCCTTACGTGCCCCAGGGCACGAAGGTCGAGCAGGGCGAGCGCATCGGCCTGATCCGCTTCGGCTCACGCGTCGACATCTACCTCCCCGAGGGTGTCGAGGCGGACGTCGAGGTCGGTCAGAAGACCGTGGCTGGGGTGACTCGCATTGACCGTGGTTGATCCTGAGACACAGGCCGGGTGGGTTCCGGAGGCGGCGGAGGACGAGGCCGATGAGGAGATGCCTCTCTCACTCCGCCTCTCGATAGCGGACACCCTCACGCTCGGCAACGCCACGTGCGGGTTCATGGCGGTGTACTTCACCACCACGGGCATCCTCATCCCCTACGTCCAGGGCAGCACCGAAAGCGGCATGGCGCGGCACTCCGCCGCGACCGCCGTGATCCTGATGCTCTGCGCGGCCGTCTTCGACCTCTTCGACGGGCTCGTGGCGCGCAAGCTGCGGTCCTCGCCGATGGGCGCGGAGCTGGACAACCTGTCGGACCTGATCAGCTTCGGTCTGGCGCCCGCGTACTTCGTCCTCGTGTACGGCATGGTCGCGGACGACGCGCATCAGCGGGTGGCGGCGGTGGGCGCGATCGTTGTCCTGTTGGCGGTGGTGCTGCGGCTTGCGCGGTTCTCGTGCGTGACCGTGAAGGACGGCACCTTCCAGGGCATGCCGTCGCCGTTCGGCGCGCTGACGGTCGTCTCGATCGTGCTGCTCGAGCTGCCGTTCGTGGCGACGCTGCTCGCGATCATCGGTACGGCGTGGCTGATGGTGAGCCGGGTCGAGTACCCGAAGCCGCGGGGGCCGCTGGCGGTGGCGATGCTCGCCTGGATCGTCGCTGCGATGGGTCTCCTCGCCGCGTGGGCCTTCGAGGCACCGGGCGGTCAGCTGCTCCTCCAGACGGGCTGTGCGCTGCAGCTGGTCCTGGGTGCGGTGATTCCCCTCTTCGCCACGGCTCGGAGGGTGAACAACTTCCGGGGCAACCGGAGGGAAGCCAGGGCGGCGCAGTTGCCGTAGCGGCGCTTGAACCGTGCTTTGGGGGCCTGAACCGTTTGGTTCGGGCCCCTTTTGCGTACCGTCGATCACCGGCTTCGCCGAGTTCGTCCTCACACGCCGGACAGGCTGAGTACTTCCGGCCGCACCAGTACCTTCACGTGGTCGTCAGGGGCCGCCAGCATCACGAACGCCGCGTCCACCTCCCCGAACCCCACCTCCCCCACCGTGTTCAGCATGCCGGGTCGGCCCGGGCACTCCAGGACCGTCAGGGTCTGTCCCGGCGACGCCGCGTCCCGCCAGGCGTCGAAGGGGTCGCGCACCCCCGGGTCCACGACCACATGCGCCCCGAAGCGCCCCGCCAGCTCCCGTCGGCGCGGAGACGGCTCCGATACGACGACGGGCGCGACCGCCCCGCTCGACGAGCGCCGCGGTCGCGCCGTGCACGCCTGGCGGGCCACGTTCGAGCGGGACCCGCGGCTGCCAGGAGCACTGCTGCCGGCCGACTGGCCCGGATTCACGGCGACGCGCCTGTTCGTCGACACATGGCGCGCGGTCCGGGGGCCCGCGGACCGGCGGTGGGCGCACCTTGCGGAGGATCCACGGGGGTGAGGCAGGGGCTCCGCCCTTGCCTTGGGCTCCGCCCCTGCCTCGTTGTGCCGTTGCTCACGCCCCCGGCGTGTATCCCTCGGCCGCCTCCGAAGCGCCCGGTTCGCGGACGACCTTCATGCCGCCCGTCGCGCTCTTGTCGGGGCGCAGGATCACGCTCTCCTTGGAGGACGGGGACTTGGGGTCGGTGAAGTTCTGTGTGACGCCGAATCCTGTGTCGTACGCGTCGATGGTCAGGAGCGCCTTGTCGACGCCCTCACGGGTGAGGTCCTTTCTGTCGCACGCCTTCTTCAGGGCCTCGCCGAAGACGGAGGCCGCGGTCCAGCCCGCCGTCACGCCGTTGTCGAGAGCGTCCTTCGGGTAGGCCGCCTTGTAGTCGGCGACCAGCTTCTTCGCCGCGGCCGTGTCCGCGCCGATCGGGAGGGTCGGCGATGCCACGTAGTAGTTCTTCGCGAGGGCCGGGCCCGCCTGGGTGCCCAGGAGTTGGGGCGAGAACGCCGAGTTGTTGCCGATGATCGGGACGTCGAACTTCCCCGCCGCGGCCACACCCACCAGCGAGGCCGCCTGCCGGGGCCCCGCGCTGATCACGATGCCTTTCACACCCGCCTTCTTCAGGGCGGACACCTGCGCCGTCATGTCGTTGTCGGTCGCCTTGATCTTCTGCTCGACGACGGTGAGGCCCGACTCCTTCGCCATGTGCTGCGAGCCCTTCAGGGCGTTCTCGCCGTAGTCGCCCTCGAAGTAGACATGGCCGAGCTTGTCGCCCTTCTTGAGGCCCTTCTCCTTCATCAGGAAGTCGATCGCGTTGATCGTCTCCAGGTCGTACGTCGAGCCGACCACCCGCACATACGGGCTGCCGAGCAGATTCGCCGACCAGGCCTGCGGCAGGACCAGTCCCTTGTTGCCGTCGACGCGCTGTTTGACGGCGGCGACGAAGGGAGAGCCGATGAACTGGGCGAAGCCGAGGACGTCCGGCTCCAGTTCGGTGTACGCGGCGACCGCCTTCTGGGGGTCGTAGCCGTGGTCGCGGATGGTCAGCTTCAGCTTGTAGCCGCAGATGCCGCCGTCGGCGTTGGTCTGCTTGACGTAGAGCTGCTGGGCCTGGGTGACGCTCTTGCCGAGGGTCGCGTAGACGCCGGTCATGTCGGTGAGCACGCCGAGGTTGATCGTCTTCCCGGAGATGCCGTCGCCGGTCTTGACCCCGCCCGCGCCCTTCTTGTCGCCGTCGTCGTCGTTCGCCTTGGAGCTGCAGGCCGCCAGGGCCAGCAGTGCGGCGAGCGCCGTGACCGTCGCGGTGGCCCGCTTCCGTGTGCGTGAACTCATCGTTCCTCCCCTGATTCCACTGATTCCACTGGAGTTGGGCCGGACTTCGGCCTGGGGCGTCGGGCGGCGATGCCGGCCAGACCGCCGGGCAGGAAAAGGACCACCGCCACGACGGCGGCGCCGTACAGGTACCGGGACGCCTCACCCGGTGTGATCCCGCCGGTGCCGGGGGCCGAGACCAGCGGCAGGGCGTCGCTGTACCGGGTCAGGAGCTGGGGCAGCAGGGACACCACGGCGGCACCGGCCACGGCGCCCGCGACCGAGCCGAGGCCGCCGATGACGATCATGGCGAGGTATTCGAGGGACAGCGTCATGCCGAAGTAGTCCGGCACGGTGCGCTGGAAGACCAGGGCGAGCAGCACTCCGGCCAGGCCCGCGTACATCGACGACAGGACGAAGACACCGGCCCGGTAGCGGGCGACGGGCACGCCGATGACGCCTGCGGCGATGCGGTGGTCGCGGATGGCGTTCATGGCGCGCCCCGGCCGGCCGCGCAGCACGCCGCGGGCGAAGAGTCCGCAGCCCAGGAGGAGGACGAGCCCCGCGTACCAGAGCTTCTCCGAGGCCCCGAACGGCACGGCGGCGACGACGAGTTCACTGTCGTCGAAGGTGATCCCGAAGACGCTCAGGGGCGGTACGTCGCGGCCGTTGGAGCCGCCCGTCAGGTCGTGGGCGTTGAAGAGCACATGCTGCCCGATGAAGATCAGGGCGAGGGTGGCGATGCCGAGGTACGCGCCGCGCAGGCGTCCCGCGATGGGGCTGAAGAGCCCGCCCGCCAGTCCCGCGATGCCGACGGCGAGCGCGGCGGCGATCCAGGTCGGAAGGCCGAGCCCGGTCAGGCCGCCCTCGCCGTCCCCCGCAAGGACGCAGTATCCGTACGCGCCGATGGCGAGGAAGAAGGCGTGTCCCATGGAGAGTTGGCCGGTCGCGCCGGTGAGGAGGTTGATGCCGATCGCGCCGATCGCGGCGGCCATGGCGAAGAGCCCCGCCTGCAGCCAGAACCGGTCGAGGTAGAAGGGCAGGGCGAGCAGAAGAACCGCCCCCGCGGCCCGGACGTATGCCCGGGGGCGGCGCAGTGCCGTACGGCCTCGGGAGCGCAACGCGCGGCCGCGGGCCAGGACTTCAGACACGGGCGAGCTCCTTCGTGCCGAACAGTCCGGCGGGCCGGATGAGGAGGATGACGGTCATGACGAGATAGGGCGCGAGATCGCCCAACCCGCGTCCGAGGAAGGTGAGTTCGCTCTGGTATCCGGTGGCGAGCGACTCCGTCACTCCCACGACGATGCCGCCGACGAGGGCGCCCGTGGTGGAGTCGAGGCCGCCGAGGATCGCGGCCGGGAACGCCTTCAACGCGGCCAGTGATGTGGCCCGTTCGAGCCCGGGGGTCGGGAAGACAGTGAGGAAGAGCGCGGCCACGGCGGCGAGCCCGCCCGCCACGGCCCATGCGCCGAGCGAGACCCTGCCGAGCCGTACGCCCATCAGCGCGGCGGTCTCCGGGCTCTCGGCGGCGGCGCGCATCGCGACACCCCAGGAGGTGTACCGGAAGGCGAGCAGAAAGACGGTGATGAGGAGGGCAGCGGCGACGAACGCGGCGATCCGTGTGTGCGCGAGGGAGATCGACCCCACCGTGAGCACGGAGTCGCCCCACGGGTCGCCGAGCGCGAGCACGTCGGTGCCGAGGCGCCGGGTGAGTTCGGTGGTGAGCAGGATGTCGACGCCGATGGTGACGATGGCAAGGACGCTGTGGTCCGCGCCCCGGTAGCGCCGCATCACCAGGAACTCGACGGCGGCGCCGACCACCGCCGCGCCCGCGATGCCGACGAGCAGCGCCGACCAGAAGCCGATGTCGTCGTGGAGGGACGCGGTGATGTAACCGCCCGCGAGGAGCAGCGAGGCGTGCGCGAAGTTCACCACTTCGGTGGCGCGGAAGATGACGACGAAGCCGAGGGCGATCAGGGCGTAGACGGAGCCCATCGAGAGGCCGTTGAGGAGGAGTTCGACGAAGGTGGTCATGATCGGGCCTCCCGAGTCGCGTACGCTCCGGCGACGGCCGCCCGCAGTGCGGACGCCGCGCACGGCAAGGGGCGTTCGGGGGTCTGGGGGCGAAGCCCCCGGGGTGGTGCGCAGCCGTCGGCGGCGCGATCCGCGGATCCCCTCATGCCGCACCTCCCTCCCCCAGATAGGCACGCACGACCGCGGGGTCGCTCTGGATGTCCGCGGGCGCGCCGTCGGCGATGCGGCGGCCGAAGTCCAGTACGGTCACCGCGTCCGCGAGCCGCATCACCACCCCCATGTCGTGTTCCACCAGGACGATCGAGATGCCGAGGCTGTCGCGTACGCCGGCGATGACGGCGGCGGTGCGGCGCCGCTCGTCCGCGGTCATCCCCGCCACGGGTTCGTCGAGAAGGAGCAGCCGGGGTTCCATGCACAGGGCGCGGGCGAGTTCGGCGAGCTTCTGCTGCCCGTAGGGCAACGAGCCCGCAGGCGCTTCGAGTTGATGCTCGATACCGACGAACGCGGCGATCTCCCGGACCCGTTCGCGGTGCAGGCGCTCCTCGCGGGCGGCCGACGGAAGGCGCAGTCCGGCTGCCACGAAGCCGGTGCGGGTGAGCCGGTGGCGGCCAAGCATCAGACTGTCGGCGACGGTGGCGCGCGGCGGCAGCGCGAGGTTCTGGAAGATCCGTGCGACGCCCAGGTCGGCGATGCGGTGCGGCGGCATGGCCGTCAGCTCGTGCTCCCCGAAGCGGACGGTGCCGCCGGTGGCGCGGTACACCCCGGACAGGACGTTGAAACAGGTGGACTTGCCCGCGCCGTTGGGTCCGATGACGGCGTGCACGGTGCCGGGCCTGACCGTGAAGCTGACGGCGTCGAGCGCGGTGAGACCCGCGAAGCGTACGGTCAACTCCCTTACGTCCAGCGGCGGTACGTCCGCCGCGAGGGGCGGCGCGTCGGCCGCCGGACGGTCATCGGTCATCGTCGGCCCGCCCATCGCCCGAGCACCGGGAGCGCGCCGACGCCGCGTGAGGCGTCGTCCGCCGCGGTCTCGTCGACCACGCCGAGATAGCGGCGGCGCACCTCGTCGGATGCGGCGAGTTCGTCCGCAGGGCCCGCGAGCGCCACTTCGCCGACGTCAAGGACGTACGCATGCGATGCGAGGCGCAGGGCGAGCGCGGCGTTCTGCTCGACCAGCAGGACCGAGGTGCCCTGCGCGTTGATCTCCTGGACGGTGTCGGCGATGCGGGCGGCCATCAACGGGGCGAGCCCGAGGGACGGTTCGTCGAGGAGGAGCAGCTTCGGCGATGCCATCAGGGCCCTGGCCACCGCCAGCATCTGCTGCTCGCCGCCCGAGAGGAGTCCCGCGCGCTGGCCTGCGCGCTCGGCGAGCACCGGGAAGAGTTCGTGGACCCGGCTCAGGGCGGTGGCCTTCGCCGCCCGGCTCCCCGCCGAGCCCAGCGCGCCCGCCCGCAGATTGTCCGCGACGGTCATCCGCGCGAACACCCGCCTGCCTTCCGGCACTTGGGAGATCCCGGCGGCCACGACACGGTCCGCGTGCCACCCGTCGACGCGCCGCCCGCCGAAGTGGACCGAGCCCGAGGTGAGCGCCCCTCGATGGAAGGAGAGCGTGCGCGAAATGGCGCGCAGGAGCGTCGACTTGCCCGCGCCGTTGCCGCCGAGGACCGCGACGACGGCACCGTCCGGCACCTCGATCGACACCTGCCGCAGCGCGCGCACCGGCCCGTATCCGACCGACGCGTCCCGTACGACAAGTCCGGAACCACCCACCTGGGACCCCCTGCCCTCCGCCTGCCCTGCGCGTGGCGCTCACCCCAGCACCGCGCGGGGCGCCCGTCCACGGCCTGTGGCCGAATCGCTGCGGGTGACCAGCGGGATCGCCCGCCGGTTGTGCACGGGCACAACACCCCGTGTCAGGGGCCTGCCGGGGGCGGCCGAGCGGTGGCATCCTCCGCACGAAGAGGGGCGACGGGCGGCGGCGAGGGGGAACACCGTGAGCGGGCGCAGGCCTCGGACAGGTCATGACTGGAAGGTGCTCAAGGAGGCGTGCAAGGCACTCCTCCCACGCGTCCCCGAGCTGGTGGACGAACATCTGCGGCAGCTCATCGAGCACTCCCCGGTGTACGCGCGGGTGCTTCCGTACGACCAGCAGTGGCAGGAGGCCGAGGAGGCGATGCGGATCGGCATCGAGACCATCTCCGCGCCGCGCGCGTCGCCGCGCCGGGATCTGGAGTACGCCGAGGAGGCGGGGCGGCGGCGGGCGCAGCAGGGCCTGCCGCTCGACCTGGTGGTGCACTCGTACCGCAATGCGGGCTATCTGGTCTGGGACGCGCTCCTGGAAGGCACCGTCGGCCAGGCCCCGGAACGCCTCGCGGTCCTGATGCGCTCGGCGACGATGGTGTGGTCGGCGGTGGACGCGCAGGCGGCGGCCGCGTCCGACGCGTACCGGGCGACGGAGATGGAGCTGCGGCGGCGCACCGACGAGCAGCTGCAAGCACTCCTGGATGCCCTCCTTGAAGGCCAGTCCGCGCCGGGGCTCGCCGCGCAGGTGGCCGCCGGGCTCGATCTGCCGGAGCGGGGGCCGTACGCGGTGGTGGTGCTGCGGGCCGAGCGGCGGGACGGGCGTGCGGCGTTCCACCGGCAGATCCAGCAGGCCGGGTTCCGCTTCGTCTGGCGGATGCGGGCTGACCGGGAGGTGGGGGTGGTCGCGCTGGGCGCGGAGGAGGGCCTTGACGCGCTGGCCACCGCCCTGGACGGGCGGTGTCCCGGTCCCGGCGGGATCAGCCCCGTGGTGGCGGGGCTCGCCGAGCTCGGCCATGCGCGGCGGCTCGCGGAACTGGCCCTGCGGACGTGCCCGCCGGACGCGAGCGGGATCGTACGGCTCGATCAGCGGATGCCGACGGCTCTGGTGGTGAGCCAGCCGGAGCTGGCGGGGCGCCTGGTGTCCGACGTGCTCGGGGAGGTGCTCGCCCTCGAACCGGGGGATCGGGCGGTGCTGCTCGAGACGCTGGACGCGTGGCTGGTGTGTGAGGGGTCCGCCGGGCGGGCGGCCGGGCGTCTGTACTGCCACCGGAACACGGTGTTCAACCGGTTGCGGCGGTTGGAGCAGTTGACCTCGCGGTCGTTGGCCCGGCCTCGGGATCTGATGGAGATGACGCTGGCACTGGATGCGTATCGGCTGACGCCGGGTTGAAGCGGCCTTGCGTACCGTCGATCACCGGCTTCGCCGAGTTCGTCCTCAAACGCCGGACGGGCTGGATGGTCTGCGGCCGGGCTGGATATATCCAGCCCGGCCGGCGTTTGAGGCCATCTTGAACGGGGGTCCAGGGGGCGGAGCCCCATGGTTTCGGGAAGGGGCGGGATTGGGGAAGGCCCCGCAGGGACCGCCCCTACGTCAGACGAGGAAGTCCCGGGCGATCCCTTCCGCCACCGTCTCCAGAATCGGCCCGGCCTCGGCAATGCAGCGCGCCACATCCGGCTCCACATCAGTAAGCGCGTACGCCCGCCGGATCCCGGCACGGCCGAGCGCCTCCGCCGGGAGGGCCAAGCGGCCGCAGACCGCGACGACCTCCACACCCGCGGCGCGCGCCGCAGCCGCGACCCCGGCGGGAGCCTTCCCGTGCAGGGTCTGCTCGTCCAGCGAACCCTCACCCGTGATCACCAGCGAGGCCCGCTCAAGGGCGGGCGCGAAGCCGAGGACGTCCAGCATGACCTCGATCCCGGGCCGGAAGCTCGCGCCGAGCCCGACGAGCGCCCCGTAGCCGATGCCACCGGCCGCTCCGGCCCCCGGAGACTCCGCGTACTCGAGGGCCGCGGAACCGACCGACTCGGAGAGCACCCGCGCGAAGTGCGCGAGCGCCGCGTCCAGCTCGGCCACGTCCTCCGGGGTCGCCCCCTTCTGCGGCCCGTACACCGCGGGCGCGCCCTTCGGGCCCGTCAGCGGATTGTCCACGTCACTGGCGAGGACGAGGGCCACCTCGGCGAACCGCGCGTCGAGGCCGGACAGGTCCGCACGGGCGAGGGACGCCAGCGGGCCGCCACCGGGCGCCACCGGCGCACCCTCCGCGTCCACGAACACCGCACCGAGCGCGGCCAGCATCCCCGCACCGCCGTCGGTCGTCGCGCTGCCGCCGACACCGAAGACGATCGTCCGCGCCCCCGCGTCGAGCGCGGCCAGGAGCAGCTCTCCGGATCCGTACGTCGTGGACGTGAGCGGCGCGAACACGCCGTCGGGCAGCAGCTGGAGGCCGGACGCCTCCGCCATCTCGACCACGGCGGTCCCGTCGCGCAGCGCGTACGCCGCGGTGACCTCGTCTCCGAGCGGTCCCGTGACCCGTACCTCGCGGCGTTCGAAACCGGCAGCGACCGCCGCGGCGACCGTGCCGTCACCGCCGTCGGCCACCGGCAGCGCCTCGACCTCCACCTTCGGGTCGACGCGGCGGAGCCCGGCCGTCACCCGCTCGGCGACCTCCACGGCCGTGAGCGACCCCTTGAACTTGTCCGCGGCAATGAGCACATGCTGCGCATCCCGCGCATGCCGCACACGCCCCGCCGTCTCAGCAGCGTCCGCCACCTTGCATCCCCTTGCTTTTCGGCCTTGCTCACGTCAAGGCAGTCGCGCCGCTGCGACCATAACCGCAGGAGGGGCCGCCTGCCCATGGCCGCCCTCACGCGAGAGCGACGTACACCGTCTCCAAATCATCACGAGTCGCCATATAAGGGTCATGACGACTGCGGAAATGATCGATCAGAGCTGTTTCACCATGGGCACTCCCTGTTTCTCGTCGAAAACCCGACAAACTTCTCATGCCCCGCGACAAAGCCGTCGCGTTGACCGCGCGGAAGCACCGCGAATTCGGTAAACCGGACGCATGACCCCAGTGCATGCGGAACTCTCCGACCGCGTCCTCGGCGGCTGGATCGGGCGGATCGCCGGCAACATGCTCGGCAAACCCATCGAGCGGGGCGACTACTGGACGCGGGATCGCATCGAGCGCTATCTGCGGCAGGCGGACGCGCTGCCGCTCACCGACTATCTGCCCGAACCCCCCTCCTGGGTCGAGGAGTTCCAGCTGCGTCCCGAGTGGCAGCGGTGCGTACGGGGCGGGGTGCACGGCAGCTGCCGTGACGACGACGTCGACTACGCGATCCTCGGCCTCGACCTCCTGGAGACGCACGGCTTCGGATTCAGCACGGAACAGGTCGGCGAGCTGTGGCTGCTTCGCCTGCCCTATCTGCAGACCTTCACGGCGGAGCGGGCCGCGTACCGGAATCTCGCGAACGGGCTCAAGCCGCCCCTCACCGCGACCTACGACAACGCCTACCAGGAGTGGATCGGCGCCCTCATCCGCGCCGACATCTTCGGCTGGACCTGTCCCGGCGCCCCGCGCCGCGCCGCCGCGCTCGCCCGCCGCGACGCCGTCCTCTCGCACACCGGCAACGGCGTGTACGGCGCGATGTGGGCGGCGGCGCTCATCGCGGGCGCGTTCACCGCGCCGACGCCCCGTGCCGCGCTCGACACGGCCCTCGGCGTGATCCCGTCGAGCAGCAGGCTCGCCCGCACGGTGCGCCGGATCCTCTCGCTGCACGACGCCGGGCTCGGCTGGGAGGAGACCCTCGCAACCTCGGAGGAGGAGACCGCCGGGCTCGGCTGGATCCATACGGTGCCGAACTCCGCCGTCCTGACCGCCGGACTCCTTTACGGCGAGGGGGACTTCACCCGCACCATCGCCCTGACGGTGCGCGGCGGCCTGGACACCGACTCGAACGGCGCGACGGCCGGATCGGTCGCGGGCGTGCTGTGCGGCGCCAAGGCGATCCCCGCCCAGTGGCGCGATCCCCTCGAAGACCGGGTGCGCAGTGCGGTGTTCGGCTTCGACGGGTCCCGGATCAGTGAACTGGCCGCACGGACCGTGGACTTGGTGGAGGCGCAGCGCGTGTGACCCGAGCGGTCGTGGCGGGCGCTGCGTCTAGGCTTCCGGTGTGACCTTCCAGGACTACGCCACGTACATCGCAGGCCTCCCCCGCGTCATCGCCGGGGCCGCCGCGCTCTTCAGGGACGCCGAGGGACGGGTGCTGCTCGTCGAACCCAACTACCGCGAAGGCTGGGCGCTGCCCGGCGGGACCATCGAGTCGGACGACGGCGAGACACCACGTCAGGGTGCACGTCGCGAGACCGCCGAGGAGATCGGCCTGGACCTCGATCTTGGGCCACTGCTCGTCGTGGACTGGGTCCCCGGCGCGGACCGGCCGCCGCTGGTCGCCTATCTGTACGACGGCGGGGTGCTCGGCGAGGACCAGCTGAAGTCGATCCGCCTCCAGGAGGAGGAGCTGCTCTCCTGGCGCATGGTGGCCCGCGACGAGCTGCGCGAGTATCTGCCGGGCGAACTGGGGCTGCGGGTCCTCGCGGGACTCGCGGCGCTCGACGCGGGGACGGGGGCCGTGGAGCTGGAGAGCGGGGTGCGGGTGGGCTGAGGGGGCAGCGAGTGGGCTGCGGGGGCGGCCTTCAGAAGAGCGCGGCTTCGCTGCCGGGAGTCGCGCCCTCGAACGCCAGCAGCCGCTGCTTGCGGTCGAGTCCGCCGCCGTAGCCGGTCAGGGCGCCGCCCGCGCCGATCACGCGGTGGCAGGGGACGATGACACCGATCGGGTTCTTGCCGTTGGCCAGGCCCACCGCCCGAGAGGCGTTGGGTTTGCCCAGCGCGTCCGCGAGCTGTCCGTACGTACGGGTCTCGCCGTAGGGGATCAGCTGGAGCTGTCGCCAGACGGTGCGCTGGAAGGGCGTGCCGTCCAGGCGCAGCGGCAGGTCGAACTCCGTCAACTCGCCCGCGAAGTACGCCTCCAGCTGGCTGATCGCCTCGCCGAACGGCGTGGGGTCGCGGTCGCCGAAGGTCTCCTCGGGTGGACGGTGGCGCTGCTCCGTCATGTAGAGGCCGCTGAGGGTGCCGTCGGTGGACACGAGGGTGAGCGGCCCGTAGGGGCTGTCGATGAGGGTGTGCTGACGGTGCATGAGAGTGCCCTTTGCTTGACGCGTTTCGCTTGACGCTGCTTCACGCGGGGATGGTGTTGATGGGGTGCTCGTCGGTGGCCCACAGATACTGGACCGCGTACGCCCGCCAGGGGCGCCAGGCCGCGGCGCGCGCGGTGAGCGCGGCCGGCGTGTGCGGAAGCCCCAACTCCTGTGCGGCGCGCCGGATTCCGAGATCGGACGGCAGGAACGCGTCCGGGTCGCCGAGCGCGCGCATCGCGATGACCTCGACCGTCCAGGGGCCGAACCCGGGGAGTTCGGTGAGCCGCGCCCTGGCCTCGTCCCAGTCGCTCTCCACGCCGACCTTGAGCGATCCTCCGGCGAGGTGACGTACGAGGGTGGTCAGCGTGGTGCGGCGGCTGCGCGGCAGCGCGAGCGCCTCCGGGTCGAGCGCGGCGAGCGCTTCCGGCGCCGGGAAGAGGTGCGTGAGGCCGCCCTCCGGGTCGTCGACCGGCTCTCCGTGCGCGGTGACGAGGCGCGCGGCGTGGGTGCGGGCCGCGGCCGTGGAGACCTGCTGGCCGAGCACCGCGCGTACGGCGAACTCCGCCTCGTCGACCGTGCGCGGCACACGGCGTCCCGGCGCCTTGTCGACGAGCGGCGCGAGCAGCGGGTCGTCGCGCAACTGGCCGTCGACGGCCACCGGGTCGGCGTCCAGGTCCAGCATGCGGCGGCAGCGGCTGATGGCGATGGTGAGGTCGCGCAGGTCGGTGAGGCTGAGGCGGCAGGCGATGTGGTCGGGGGTAGGGGTGAGGGCGACGACTCCATGCCCGAAGGGGAGACGGAGGGTGCGTCGGTACGCCCCGTCGCGCCACTCCTCCACGCCGGGCACGGCGGTGGCGATGAGGTGGCCGAAGAGGTTGTCCGGGTTGAGCGGGGCGCGGAAGGGGAGGCGGAGGGAGAGCACTCCGGGGGCGGCGGCCGTGGCCGTCTTGGGGACGCGGGCGCGCAGCTCGCCCGGGGCAAGCGCGAAGACCTCTCGTACCGTGTCGTTGAACGTACGGATCGAGGAGAAGCCCGCGGCGAAGGCGATCTCCGCCATGGGCAGCATGGTCGTCTCGATGAGCAGCCGTGCGGTCTGCGCGCGCTGGGCGCGGGCCAGGGCGAGGGGTCCCGCGCCGAGCTCCGCGAGGAGCTGTCGCTCGACCTGGCGGGTGCTGTAGCCGAGGCGTCCTGCCAGGCCCGGGACCCCTTCACGGTCGACCACGCCGTCGCCGATGAGGCGCATCGCGCGGGCCACCAGATCGGCGCGCTGGTTCCACTCCGGGGAGCCGGGGCTGCTGTCGGGGCGGCAGCGCTTGCAGGCCCGGAATCCGGCCTGCTGGCAGGCTGCCGCGCTCGGGTAGAAGCTCATGTTCTCGGGCTTCGGGGGGACTACGGGGCAGCTGGGGCGGCAGTAGATCCGGGTGGTGAGAACCGCGGTGAAGAACCACCCGTCGAACCGGGCGTCCTTCGACTGAACGGCGCGTACGCAGCGGTCGGCATCGTGATGCATGACGCCGGCGCCGGCCTGGGTGGTGGGCATGGCTCAAGGATCGTGCATGCCGACCACCACTGGCTGGCGAAAATCCGACATGGACCTTGGGGGTCACCCCTCCGCCAGCGCCTCCGTGAACGCCTCATAGGCCTTCGCGTCGAAAAGGACGAAGCGGATCTCGTCGAAGGTGGACGGCATCTGCACCGCATGCTCCCGTACCGTCCGGACGGCGATGCGGGCCCCGTCGTCCAGGGGCCACCGGTAGACGCCGGTGGAGATCGCGGGGAAGGCGACCGTCCTGGCGCCCACCTCCGCGGCCACGCGGAGCGACTCCCGGTAGCAGGACGCCAGCAGGTCGGAGCGGTCCTCCGTGGCGGACCACACCGGCCCGACGGTGTGGATCACGTACTGCGCGTCAAGACGCCCCGCGGTCGTCGCCACGGCCTGGCCGGTCGGCAGCCCCTTGCCGTAGTGCGAAGCCCGCAGCCGCCGGCACGCCTCGAGGATCTGCGGCCCGCCGTTCCGGTGGATCGCACCGTCCACGCCGCCACCCCCAAGCAGGGACGAGTTCGCGGCGTTGACGATCGCGTCGGCGGTCTGCCGGGTGATGTCGCCCTGGACGAGCGTGATGGCCGTCATGCGGAGCGAAGCCTCCTCCATACCGCCTTGGCGGCGTTGTGCCCCGACATGCCGTGCACTCCGGGCCCCGGCGGCGTCGCGGACGAGCAGATGAAGACCGCGGGATGCGCGGTGTTGTACGGGAAGAGAGACAGCTTGGGCCGGAGCAGGAGCTGGAGCCCGCTCGCCGCGCCGCAGGCGATGTCGCCGCCCACATAGTTCGCGTTGCGCGCGGCCAGCTCCGCCGGGCCCGCGGTGGCGCGCGCGAGGACCCGGTCCCGGAAGCCGGGCGCGAACCGCTCCAGCTGCCGCTCGATCGCGTCGGTGAGGTCACCGCTCCAGCCGTTCGGCACATGGCCGTACGCCCAGAAGACCTGCTTGCCCGCCGGCGCGCGCGACGGATCGACGACGCCGGGCTGCACGGTGATGAGGAAGGGCCGGTCGGGCGCGCGGTTCTCGCGCGACGCGGCACGCAGGGCGGCGTCGATGTCGGCGCTACTGGACCCGACCTGCACGGTGCCCGCGGCGCGCGCCTCCTTGGCGGTCCACGGGACGGGGCCGTCAAGGGCGTAATCGATCTTGAAGGCGCTCGCGCCGTAGCGGTAGTTCTCGTAGCTCCGCCCCAGGCCCGCGATCCGCGCGAGCGCCGTGGGGGATGTGTCGAAGACGTACGCGCGGGCGGGCGGCAGGTCGTCGAGCCGCTTGACCTCGTAGTCGGTGTGCACCGCGCCGCCGAGGTCCTTCAGATACGCGGTGAGCGCGTCGGAGATCGACTGCGAGCCGCCGCGCACGACCGGCCAGCCGCGGGCGTGCGCGGCCAGCGCGAAGACCATGCCGACCCCACTGGTGGCGAGCCCGCCGAGCGGCGCGATGACATGGGCGACGAGCCCGGAGAACAGGGCGCGGGCCCGGTCGTCCCGGAAGCGCCGCATCAGCCACGTGGCGGGCGGCAGACCGACGAGCCCGAAGCGCGCGAGGGTCAGCGGGTCACGCGGCAGGGCCGTCGTCGGCAGCGACATGAAGTCCCGCAGGACGGTGTCCCAGTTGTGGAGGAACGGCTCGACGAGGCGGCGGTACGTCCCCGCGTCGCGCGGCCCGAACGAGGCGGCCGTCTCGGCGACGGAGCGGGAGAGCACGGCGGCGCTGCCGTCCGGAAAGGGGTGCGCCATCGCCAGCTCGGGCTGCAGCCACTCAAGTCCGTACCGGTCGAGCGGCATGGTCCTGAACACCGGCGAGTTGACACCCAGCGGGTGAGCGGCGGAACAGGGGTCGTGCCGGAACCCGGGAAGGGTCAGCTCCTCGGTCCGCGCACCGCCGCCCACGGTGCTCCTGGCTTCGAAGACGGCCACCGAGAAGCCACGGCGGGCCAGCTCGACGGCAGCGGTAAGACCGTTCGGTCCCGCCCCCACGACGACGGCATCAAGCATCGACGGCACCTTCGGACTCCTTTGTCAGCCGATGGCCACTGCCGCCCAGGATAGGCCTGGCCACCGACAGCGCCGTGGGCGCGGGTAGCCTCTGCCGGGTGACGCGATGGTTCCGCCGTGCCGACAGCGACTCCACCGACTAGTTCGAGACGGGGGTCGACTCCATCGTCGTACGCCAGGCGTCCTTCTCCGAGCCGCACGGCACGGCCTGTGCCGCCGCCTCGCGCGATGAACTCGCCAGGACCCACGAGGAGTTCGGAACGCTGGGCGCGGGGCTCTACACGGCGCGGTACGGCGCACTCCTGAACGGCTCCGCCAACGGCCCCGTCAACCGCCCCGTCAACGGCTCCGTCGAGGACGATGCCGAGCCGGTCACCAAGCAGGTCACCGAGGCGGAGTTCGAGCAGGCGTGGCGGCGCGCCCGCCACGGCCGCAACACCTCACCGCCGGGCCCGGGCGGCCCGCTCCCCCAGGGCACGCGGCTGACCGGCACGGTCAGTGAGCTGCCGTGGGGTCCGGGAAGGACCGGGCTCTTCGTGGACCTGGGGCTGCCGATCGGCTGCTTCGTGGACCTGGCCTCGCTCCCCCTGGCTCCCGGCGACTGGCCTGCCGTCGGCACCGTCACCGAGTTCGAGGTCACCACCGTCCACTTCCACTTCGAGTCGGGCGGCGCACCGCAGATCAGGCTCCGGCCGACAGCAACGCCACCACCCGGTCGACCGTGGCCGCGTCCCGTGCGGCCGTGAACGGCAGGGCGTTGCCGCCCGCTATCCGGAAGGGCTGACCGGCCACGGTCCGGTTGCCGCCGCCGGCCTCCGCCACGAGCAGCAGTCCCGCCGCGTGGTCCCAGGCGAGCTCCCAGGAGAAGGCGATCGCGTCCAACTCGCCCTTGGCTATGGCCAGATACTCGAGACCGGCCGACCCGCAGGGCCGCGGCGCGACGCCGTCCGCCCGAAGGCCGTGGAGCGCACGCTTCTGGTCATCGGTGGTGAAGTCCGGGTGCGAGGTGGCCACTTCGATGACTTCGCCCGGCGTGCCTGCCACCAGGCGCCGCCCGTCGAGCCAGGCGCCCTTGCCGCGCACCGCCACGGCCATCTCGTCAAGGGCAGGGGCGTACGTCCACGAGGCGTGGACCTCTCCTCGCCACGCGAGCGCGACGAGCATGCAGAAGCCGGGGTCGCCGTGGACGAACTGCCGGGTGCCGTCGACGGGGTCGACGATCCACACCGGCGCGTCGCCCCGTATCGCCTCGTACCGCGAGGGGTCGGCGTGCACGGCTTCTTCTCCTACGACCACGGAGCCGGGCAGCAGCTCCGTGAGTGCGGCGGTCAGCTGCTCCTCGGCGAGGCGGTCGGCCACCGTCACGAGGTCGTGCGGGCCGCTCTTCTGTACGACGTCATCCGCTGTGAGCTGCCGGAACCTCGGCATGACCTCGGTGGCGGCAGCCTTGCGGAGTGCCTCTTCTACTGCGGGTACTCCGCTGTCCAGAAAGTCTTCGATCATGCATCCATGAGAGCATGCCGCGCTGACAACGCGTGCGGAGCGGGTGTACGCGGGGTGGACCCCGCGTGAATCCCACGCAACCCACTGCCGGGCCTCCCCACGCCGGGCGACCCCTCACTCCCGCCCCGCCACATACCTCCGCAACCGCTCCGTGTCCCCCGTCGTCCACCCCTCACGCGGCACGATCGCCGCCCATCCGTCCACCGGTCCCGCCCCGTACCGGTGCCCGTGCGACGCCTCTACGCCGTACGACACCACCATGTCGACCGACGTCTGCCAGAACGTGACGAGGGGCGCGAACCGCACGTTCCTGCCGCCGTCGTACAGCGGCCGCCACACCGGGCTCCCGGTGTCCCTGCCGTCACGGATCTCCTGGGACATCGGCGCGAAGTTGGGGGTGCCGACGATGAGCGCCCCGTCCGTCCGGGCCAGCAGGTCGTCGTGCATGTACTCCAGGGGGTCGGTGATGTCGGCGTTCACCCAGCCGGTTCCGGTGGTCCCGGCGATCGCCAGCACGTTACGTTCGAAGGCGCCGGTCCGCTCCAGCTCCTCGACGGCCAGCCGGGCCTTGGCCGCGAACGGGTCCTCGTCGCTGAAGGACTCCGGCGCGGACGCGCTGACGTAGACGCGGACGGGGTCTTTCGCAGCCGGGACCCCCGGAGACCAGAGGGGACCGAGGGCGGTGGACCGTCCCGCCGTTGGTGGCGTACGCGATGCGGTCGGCGAGGTCGATGACACCGCGCTGGAAGACGACGTCGCGCAGCCCGAGCGTGACGATCAGGGCGCTCAGCGCGAGCCCCAGGCCGATGGCGACGGGCAGCGGCACGAAGCGGTGCAGGGTGTGGGTCAACGTACGCGAACCCAGGCGGATGCCGCGGGCCACGGGCAGGAAGAGCGCCCAGAGCGCGGCGGCGATCAGCATGATGACCGGAGTTCGCGCAGCCGGCGCTGCGAGTGGGCGCTCTCGGTGAGCAGCCAGTACGCCTGCCAGAGGTGCGCCCGCACCCGTTCGCCTGGCCGCCATCGGAATCGGAAGAAGAGGGCACGGGCCACGGTGCTCACGATCGAGCCCAGTGCGTAGCCCATGGCCGCGGTGATCCCGCCGACGACGCCTTGCAGCAGCCAGGGGCGGGGCACGAGGGAGGGCGTGAGGGACAGCCAGAAGAAGACGGTCCCGAAGCAGGCGGCCGTGAGGTCCGGCCAGCGTCGCACGAGGTAACTGGCGTCCGGGCGGTCCCAGTACGGCTTCTCGGCGATCGCGCCGATGCGCCGCACGACGGGCACTGCGCTTCATGCTCACCCAGCCGCACATACCTCGCAAACAGTGCGTGACGCCACAGTGCTAGCGCTCCGCGTTCAACGCGTCCACCGCGCCCCGCGCGTCGCCGATGGTGAGGTAGTCGACGGCGACGAAGTTCACCGGCCTGCCGCGCTGCCGCTCGCAGGCGTGCGCACGGTCGAGGACCGCAGCGCGGGTGTTGACCGTGCCCGCGTCGAGGCGGCTGCCGCCGTCGATGGTGATGAAGTGGTTGAGCAGGAAGAGGCGCTTGTCCGTGCCGCCCCGGTGCGGGACGCAGCTCATGTCCTCGGGGGTGCGGAACGCGTAGGGGGTCTCCATGCCGTACCGGTAGAAGTTGCGGTACCAGGACGCGGGCCCGTCGGCGCGCTCGGCGAACACGACGAGGCGCTTGCCGCTGTCGATCATCTCGCCGAGCTCGGGCCACGGGCGGGACGGGTCCCGGTCGGGCTCGAACAGCAGGTCCGTGAGCCCGGCCTCCTCGAAGGCCGCGGCGGTGGCCTCGCCGTCCACGGCGTCCTGCACGATCAGCGTGACGACGTCGTCGGGGTGGGCCCGCAGCCAGTCGCCGACCTCGCGCAGCGTGGGCACGAGGCCGATGGCGCCCGCCCGGCACACCGAGTGGCAGAGCCACAGGCCGTCCCGCGGCGGGTTGAACTTGTTGATCGCGGCCTTGATCTGCCCCTGGAGCCGGGGCGAGAAGTCCGAGCCTTCGAGTCGTTCGGCGATCTGCTCCGGGCGCTCCCAGGTGTAGGTGTCGATCTGCAGGGCCCGTACGCCGTCGTTGAGCTGAGCGGTGATGCGGGGGTCCTGCAGGGGCCCGATGAACTGGTCGGCCGTGGTGGACATCGCGTTGTGCGAGGTGAGCTGGGTGATCTCGTCGTAGCCGCGGTCGCAGAGCCGGGGGCTGCCCTGGCAGACGCGCGGATCGGCGCGGCCCGCCGCGAGGGGCGCGAGGACGACGCCGCCGAGCGCGACACCCGCCACCCCGACGAAGAGCAGTCGCACGCGGCGGAGGCCGACGGTCAGGGCCGGTCCCGCCTGCCAGACCCAGCTGACGGCGACGAGCAGCGCGCCCGCGGCGAGCAGGATGTACGCGGCGACGGTCGCGGTGGTGAGCACACCGTCCACGGCCGCGCTCCCCACGTCGTCGACCAGCCGTGACACGGATCCCGGCCAGGACTCGGGCGTGCTGATCAGGCCGCCCTCCATGGCCACGCGGGCGACCACCACGCACAGCCCCGTGAGGGCTCCGCCCGCGGCGAGCACCCAGCCGAGCCCCAGCAGGCGGCGGGCGGGAGCCGCGGGCCCGGAGAGCCACAGGAACGCCAGGGCCGCGACGCCGAGCAGGGCGGCGAGCGGCTCGACCACACCTTGGGCGAGGTGCGTGACGGAGCGCGCCCGGTGCAGCGGGGCGAGCGCGTCGCCGGACGTGTCGAGGTCGGCGCTGATGTCCCAGGTGTCGCCGTCGGCGGTCCCGCGCAGCTGCTCGGTGGCCTGGCGGGTGCGGTCCGACACCGCCTCGGGCCCGACGGCGGCGAGCGCGGAGGCGACGTCCCCGCTCTCCAGCGCCACCTCGACCTCGGGGCGGAGCGCGTCGCGGCGGTCCTCCGGCACCACCTGGAGCAGCGCCCGCGTGGCCGTGACGGCCTGGTCCCTGGACAGCTCCAGGGTGGGCAGACCGGCCGGCGGCTCCCCGGTGGCCAGGGATTTCGCGGCCCGGTCGAGATCCGCGACGAAGGCCGGGAAGTCGGGTTCGGGCTGCCGTTGCACGGAGGCGACGAGATCAGCGAAGTACGTCTGGGCCAGGTTGCCGACATTGGTGAGCAGCGGCCGCAGGTCCGCCGTGAGGCGCAGCGTGTCGTGCTCGCCCCGCAGATACCCGGTCACCTCTTCGATCTGCCGGTCGGTCATGGCGCGCAGGGTCTCCGGGGGAAGCACGATCTTCAGGTTGGAGGTGACGGCCGCCTCCGGGACCGGCAGCCGCCCCAGCAGGTCGCGGGCGACGGGGAGGGTCTGCGGATCGACGAGGACTTCGTTGTACAGGCGGTCGTAGGCGTGCTGCTCGTCGAGGACGCGCTGGTGGAAGCCGGGGCTGAGGAGCGTGCTGCGCGCCGTGGCCGTCGCGGCCAGGACGGCCACGCAGAGCACCGCCACGATCCAGGCGACGGGCCGGAGCCTGCGCCGCAGACGGATCGCGCGCTGTTCCATGAACTCAGGTTGAGTCCCATGAGCGGGCGCGGCGACTCGGTGCGTGTCGTACGTGTCTGAAGGATCGGTACGCGTCTCAAGGCTCGGTGTACGTGTCCCAGGTCGCCGCGCGCGACGGGTACCCGCACGATGGGGGGCGTGCACGCCCGGCGCATCGCTTCGCGGCCGTCGCGGCTCCTGCGGCGGCCGGTCACGACGGCCACCGCGCTCGCCGCCACCGTCGCCGTCCTGGTCCTGAGCAACCTCGCGAACAACCGGTGGGCCAAGGACTGGAGTCTGGCGGCCTCCCTCGGGGCCACGGCGGTACTGCTCGCGATCGCGTACTGGTCCGGCATGCGCTCGTCCGACGTGGGCCTCGCCCGCGGCACCCTCGCGCGCGGCCTGCGATGGGCGCTGGCCCTCATCGGCGTCGTCGCCGCGGGGTACACGTGCGCGGCCCTGCTCCCGGTCACCCGCGACCTGTTCGAGGACCAGCGGACTAGGGCCTGTCCGATGGGTCAGGCCGGTCTTCGCGCCGGGTGCCGATTCAGCAGGGCCGAGCGGGCCCTGGTGCGTGCAGCTGCAAGGCGGAGGAGGGCGACAACGCGGAGCGTTGGCAACCGACGACAACGCGGGAGGGGGCACCTCCCTGCTCGAGCGAAGCCGAGAGCTTGGGGGAGTGCGTGCCAGGGCCCGCGACCCCGGCAGGACCCATCGGACAGGCCCTAGCGGCCTGAGCGGGGGCGAGGTCGCGGTGCGGGTCCTGGTGACGGTCCCGTTCGGCACCGTACTGCTTGAGGAAGTGGCGTTCCGGGGCGTGCTGTTCGGCCTGGTGCTGCGCGCCCGCGGGCCGCTCGCCGCGACGCTGGTCTCCTCAGGGCTCTTCGGCCTCTGGCACATCCTGCCGTCGCTCGGTCTCGCCGATGCCAAGCCCGCGCTGGGCGGCGCCTTCGGGGACTCCGTGCTCGGCGTGATCGTCGTGGACGCGGGAGCCGTCCTCTTCACGGCCCTTGCGGGCTGCCTCTTCTGCGAACTGCGCCGCCGCAGCGGAAGCCTGCTCGCCCCCATGGGGCTGCACTGGGCGACGAACGCCCTCGGGTACGCCTTCGGCTTCCTGCTGAGGTGACAGCCGGGCCGACAGCCGGGCAGACGGCCGGGCAGAGCGCCCCGCCAGGCGCCCCCGGAGGCGAAATGCCACGCCCAAAAAACCGTCATATGGTGCATTGCGTGGCGTAACGGCCAGCAGGCCCTGAGTCGCCGCCCCGTCCCGAAAGGGCCCGCTCCATGCACCCCTCTCTCACCCCGGAAGCCCTTGCCGAGCTGCGCAAGACGCGCCCCTATCCGGCCGTCACGGTCCTGATGCCGACGCACCGCAGGGAACCGGACAACGCCCAGGATCCCGTGCGGCTGCGCAACCTCGTCGCCGAGGCCAAGGAGCGCCTGAACGCCGACCCGGCCGTGACCAAGGAGCATCGCGCCGAGGTGGCCGGTCAGCTGGACCGGGCGGTGGCCGAGGTCGATCTCGTGCACGCCGAGGACGGGCTCGCGGTCTTCGCCGCCCCCGGTGAGCACCAGGTGTGGTCGCTCGCCAGGACGGTGCCGTCGCGGGTGGTGCTCTCGGACACGTTCCTCACGCGCAACCTCGTCGCGGCCCGGGCCGCCGAGCGCCCGTACTGGGTCCTCGCCGTCTCCGCCGACCGTGTCGCGCTGTGGGACGGCACCGCGGAGCGGGTCACCGAGCACACCGCCGACGGGTTCCCGCTGACCCGGAGCCTCGATGACCCGGACGCCGAGCGCAAGGAGCGGATCGGCGATCTGCCGAGCACCTTCCGCGACGAGCAGACCCGCAAGTTCCTGCGTGACGCGGACCAGGCGGCGAGCGCTGTCGTCGACGCCCACCCGCGCCCCCTGTTCGTGGCCGGGGAAGCCGCGGCGCTCTCCCTCCTCGACGACACCGGCACGGTCACCAAGAAGGCCACGCGGGTGCCGCACGGCGGCCTTGCAAACGGCCCTGCGGACGCGGTGCGCCAGGCGGCCGCTTCCCTCGTGGCCGAACAGGAGAAGGCCGAACTCGACGGCGTACTACGCGAGTTGGACACGGCACAGAGCAAGCGGCAGTTCGCCGCCGGGCTCGACGAGGTCTGGCAGAACGTGACGGCCGACCGGGTCCGGCTGCTCGCCGTCGATGACACCTTCCGGCAGACCGTGCGCGACGACGGCGGACATCTGGTGCCGGCCACCGCCGACGATCTCGACGCCGTCGAGGACATCGTCGACGAGATCGTGGAGCGGGCCCTGGACACCGGCGCGCAGGTCAGGTTCGTACCCGAAGGAACGCTCACCGGCCAGGGCGGGATCGCCTGCGCCCTGCGGTACTGACGTCAGTCGCAGCAGTGAAAGGACGCTCCGAATGAACCCCCTGCCGCCCGGCGCGCCGCGACGCCCCAGGAAGGCGGTGTCCGCCGCCCTCGCGCTGGCCGCCGCCGTCACGGCCGCCGCCCTCGCCTCGTGCAGCACCGACGGCGACGCCCCCTCCGGCGAGGGCAGCCGGACGATCAGCGAACGGCCGACGGCTCCCGCATCGGAGTCCTTCTCGGAGAAGACCGCGTCGCCCCTGAAGTCGGCCGCTTCCGAGGCCGCCGAGTCCGCACGGGCGTCGGCATCGGAGGCGACGGAATCGGCCTCGGAGCGCGCGGACGAGTTCGAGGCGTCCGTGTCCGCGGAGTCCGAGCGGGTCCAGAAGGCCGCGAAGGACGAGCTGAAGGACGTGGACGGCGAGGGGAACGCGATGTCCGACGTGTCGATGACGGGCAAACCGCGCTCCGAGACCGGCGGTGTGCTCGCCTCCGTCGTGACCATCACCAACAGGACCGACGAGAAGGCGTCGTACGCGCTGCAGGTCGACTTCCTGGATTCCGACGGCAAGGCCGTGGAGACGCGCTACATCGGCAAGGAGGACCTCGAACCCGGCGAGCGGGCCCAGGCGTACGCCATCAGTCACGAGCCGCCGGAGCCGAAGCTCTCCGCGAAGCTGGTCAAGGCCCAGCGGTACTGAGCCGCGGCCTGGTTCAGAAGTCGACGGCGTCGCGGATGAGCGGGCACGTCATGCAGTGCCCGCCGCCGCGGCCCCTGCCGAGTTCGGCGCCGACGATGGTGATGACCTCGACGCCCGCCTTGCGCAGCAGGGTGTTGGTCTGGGTGTTGCGGTCGTAGGTGACGACCACGCCCGGCTCCAGGGCGACGGCGTTGTTGCCGCTGTCCCACTGCTGGCGCTCGGAGGCGTAGACGTCTCCGCCGGTCTCGATCACCCGCAGCCCGGAGAGCCCGAGCGCCTTGGCGACGACGTCGACGAACGTACGCGAGCCCTCATCGGTGATGTCCATGCCGGCCGGTCCTTCGCCGGGGCGCAGCGTGAAGGAGTGCACGGCGTCCATGATCTTCGGGTAGAGCGTGACGATGTCGCGGTCGGCGAAGGTGAAGACGGTGTCGAGGTGCATCGCGGCCCGCAGCTTGGGCATGCCGGCGACGACGACCTGCTCCGCCGCGCCGCTCTTGAACAGCGAGGCCGCGACCTGCGTGATGGCCTGCCGCGATGTGCGCTCGCTCATGCCCATCAGTACGACGCCGTTGCCGACCGGCATGATGTCGCCGCCCTCGAACGTGGCCTGGCCCCAGTCGAGTTCGGGATCGCCCCACCACACGCGGGCGCCGGTGAAGTCGGGGTGGAACTGGTAGACGGCCTTCATCAGGAGCGTCTCGTCGTGCCGGGCGGGCCAGTACAGCGGGTTGAGGGTGACGCCGCCGTACAGCCAGCATGTCGTGTCGCGGGTGTAGAGCGTGTTCGGCAGCGGCGGCATCAAGTACTCGCGTACGCCGGTGGATTCGCGTACGAGCGCGACAGAGCCGGAGCGGAACTCGTCCGGCAGATCCGCGGTGGCGAGGCCGCCGATGAGGTAGTCGGCGAGGCGGCGCGGCGCCAGGGTCTCCAGGAAGGCGCGGGTGTCGTCGATGAGTCCGAGCCCGACCTCGTTCGCGGTGATCTTCCGCTCCAGGAGCCAGTTCCTGGCCTCGGGGATCGCCACGGTCCGGGTGAGCAGGTCGTGCAGTTCGACGACCTCGACACCGCGCTGCTTGAGCTTGTTGACGAAGTCTGCGTGGTCGCGCTGGGCGTTCTCCACCCACATGACGTCGTCGAAGAGCAGGTCGTCGGCGTTGGTGGGGGTCAGCCTGCGGTGGGCGAGACCGGGCGCGCAGACCAGCACCTTGCGCAGTGTGCCGACCTCGGAGTGGACGCCGTAGTTCGGGGCGCTCGGCGTGTCGGGGCTTGTCACGGTGTGCCTTTCCGATGCGAATACGGCGTGTGGACAGGTGGGTTGACGGTGGATCAGAGGCTGATCCAGCCGACTGCGAGGGCGATGACGCCGACCACCGCACCGGCGGTCGAGATGACGAGGATGACGAGTTCGCGTGGCGAGAAGAGACGTCTGCCCTGTTCCCGCCGGGCCATCACGAACAGGATCGTGGCGGGGGCGTAGATGATGAACGAGACGAGGACGAACTTGAGGCCTGCCGCGTACAGCAGGAACGCCGTATAGATGACCGCGATCGATCCCACGACGAGTTCGCCGCGCGTCCCCCTGCCCCCGTGGGTGCGATCGTCCGGGCGCAGCGCGATCTTCGCCGCGAACGCGGCCGCGAGCAGATAGGGGATCAGGGAGAGTGAACTGGTCAGGTCGAGCGCGAAGTTGAACGCGTCGTCGGAGAACGACGTGACGATCAGGACGACCTGCGTCAGGCATGTGGTCATCAGGAGCGCGGGCGCGGGCACGTCGGCGGCGGTGGCGCGGCCGAGGAAGCGCGGCATGTCCTCGTCCTTGGCCGCCACGAACAGGACTTCGGCGGACATCAGCGTCCAGGCCAGATACGCGCCGAGCACCGAGATGATCAGCCCTACGCTGATGAATACCTTGCCCCAGGTGCCCACCGCGGACTCCAGGACTCCGGCCATCGACGGCTGCCGGAGTGCGGCGATCTCGTTCATCGGCATGATGCCGTACGACACGATGGTGACCGACGCGAAGACGGCGAAGACGCTGAGGAACCCCAGGACCGTCGCCTTTCCCACGTCCTTGCGGCGCTTGGCGTGGCGCGAGTAGACGCTGGCGCCCTCGACGCCGAGGAAGACGAAGACGGTGGCGAGCATCGTGCCGCGTACCTGGTTGAAGAGGGAGCCCGAGTAGTCCGCGCCACCGAAGTTGTCGGCGAAGACGTCCGCCTTGAAGTAGAAGAGCGCGAGGACGACGAAGAAGAGGATCGGGACGATCTTGGCGACCGTCACGACGCGGTTGATCGCCGCGGCCTCCTTGACGCCCCGCTTGATGAGCGAGAAGAACCCCCAGAGGCCCGCCGACGACAGCAGCACGGCGAGGTCGGTGTCCCCCTCGCCGAGGCCCGGCCAGATCGCGCCGACCGTCGACATGATCAGGACCCAGTACGTCACATTGCCGACGCAGGCGCTGGCCCAGTAGCCGAACGCCGAGAAGAAGCCGAGGTATTCACCGAACCCGGCCTTGGCGTAGGCGTAGACACCGGCGTCCAGATCGGGTCTGCGGACGGCGAGGGTCTGGAAGACGAAGGCGAGCATCAGCATGCCGGTGCCCGCGATGGCCCACGCGATGAGCGCACCGGCGACGCCGGTCTCGTCCGCGAACCGGCTGGGCAGCGAGAAGACGCCGGCGCCGACCATGGAGCCGACGACCATCGTCGTCAGCGTCAGGAGGGTGAGTTTGGCCGCCGGTGCGGATCCGTTGGTGGCCGCCTTGTCGCTGGTGTCGGCGTCGCTCATGGATCCCTGGTCGCCTCCTGATCCGGGCCGGCGCCGACGGTCGACTGACCACCCTGAGCGCGAACCTATCCGCGGCGTGTGAAATTGTCCTGATATAGGCGCCCAAGGCGATGAATCGGGAGGAAGCGCGGTGCACGGTGAGTACAAGGTTCCCGGCGGCAAGCTCGTCGTTGTCGACCTGGACGTCGAAGACGGCGTACTGCGGCAGGTGCGCGTGGCCGGGGACTTCTTCCTGGAGCCCGACGAGGCGTTCGACGTCCTGAGCCATGCCCTGGAGGGCGCGCCCGCCGACACCGACGCGGCGGGCCTCGCCGCCCGGATCGACGCGGAGCTGCCCGACGGCACCGTCATGTACGGCCTCACCTCGGAGGGCGTGGGCATCGCCGTGCGCCGCGCCCTGGCGCACGCCACCGACTGGACCGACTACGACTGGCAGCTGATCCACGATGCTCCGCAGTCACCCGCGCTCCTGATGGCCCTGGACGAGGTGCTCACCGCCGAGGTCGCCGCCGGGCGCCGGGCGCCGACCCTGCGCGTGTGGGAGTGGGAGTCACCGGCGGTCGTGATCGGCAGCTTCCAGTCGATGCGCAACGAGGTGGACCGGGAAGGCGCCGAGCGGCACGGCATCCAGGTGGTGCGCCGGATCAGCGGCGGCGGCGCGATGTTCTGCGAGCCGGGCAACGCCATCACGTACTCGCTCTCGGTCCCCGACTCCCTCGTGCAGGGCCTGTCCTTCGCGGACAGCTACGCGTATCTGGACGACTGGGTGCTCGGCGCCCTCGCCGACATGGGCGTGAAGGCCTGGTACCAGCCGCTCAACGACATCGCCACCGACGCGGGGAAGGTCGCGGGCGCCGCGCAGAAGCGGGTGGCGGGCGGGCACGGCGCGGTCCTTCACCACGTGACCATGTCGTACGACATCGACGCGGAGAAGATGGTCGAGGTGCTCCGCATCGGCCGCGAGAAGCTCTCCGACAAGGGCACGAAGAGCGCGAAGAAGCGTGTGGACCCGCTGCGCCGCCAGACCGGGCTGCCCCGCGAGGCCGTGATCGAGCGGATGCTCGACTCCTTCCGCACGCGGTACGGCCTGACGCCGGGAAAGGTCACGGACGAGGAGATGGCCAGGGCCCAGGAGCTCGCCCGGACGAAGTTCAGCTCGGCGGAGTGGACGGCGCGGGTGCCGTAGGCCTGCCGGCCCCGGCGTCGCTGGTGGGGCTCTTCTGCCAGGCGGTCGTGCCGATGCGGCCGGTGTTGCCGAGGTCGATCCGGCCCTGCGGCGTCACGGTCGCCTTGCGGGCGCCCTTGGCCGGGGTGACCTCCAGATAGGTGCCGCTGACGGCGGTCGTCGTCGTGTCGGTGACGGTGTTGCGCCAGACGAGCGCCGTATAGGCCGACTCCCCGCGCTTCAGCGTGACGGGGTGCGGCCCGGGGTCGTCCATCTGCGTGACGGGCTTCGGCCCTTGGAGGATCTGTACGTCGAGGGGTTCGCGATGCTCGTCGAGCACGCTCAGCCCCGGATAGCCGTTGAGCCGGTAAGCGCGCTTCCCACAGTTGGTCAACGTCACGCTCATCGCGCGCAGACCCATGGCGGCGTCGACCATGCCCGGCTCGATCCGCACGCCCGAGGCGGGGCACGAGGAGGTGGGCGCGTCCGGCACCGTCTCCTCCTCGACGGGGATCGGCGTCCTCGATCCCAGGCCGGGCGCCGTGGGTACCCCCGAAGCGCCACCGGTAGGACCACCCTCAGGAGCGGCATCCGCCGTACGCTCAGGGTTCCGCTCCCGCTCGATCTCCTCCGAGAGCCCGCACCCGGCGGCAAGCAGGGCGACAGCCGTGAGGGCTGCGACGTGTCTGAACGGTATGACGGCCACGCGGAGATCATGCCACGCCCAAGTAGCCCTCTATCAGCCTCTATCCACTCCTATCCACCGCTATGGAGTCGCGTTCCGGGCCGCCACGAGCCCCGACTCGTAGGCGAAGACGACCAGTTGGGCCCGGTCGCGGGCGCCGAGGGCGAGAGCAGAGCCTCCCCGCGAGCGACGATCTCGATGCCCTGCAACAGATCCGCGGGCTCGGTGTCCTTGAGCAGGAACCCGCTGGCCCCGGCCCGCAACGCGTCGAAGACGTACTCGTCGAGGCCGTAGTTGGTGAGGATCACGACGCGTACGTCACCCAGGCGCGGGTCGGCGACGATCCGCCGCGTCGCCTCGACCGAGAGCGGTGTCCGGATGCGGGCGGGGGTGTGGCTGGTGACGACGGTGCGGCCGTGAGCGGGGCCGCCGCTGCTCCTCATCCCCTGCCGAACGGCCGGGCGTACCCCACCACTTGGGCGGCGAGGCCCGCGATCGCCGCCGCCTCGACCACCGAGAGGGCCAGCAGCAGTCCGCCCCCTTCTCCGTCGGCCCAGAAGACGACGAGGCCGGCCAGCGGCACCACGCAGAACGCCACCAGGTCGACCAGGCACTGGATGACCTTGCGCGAGCGGCGCCGCGCGTCACCGCGATGGGCGGTCTCCCAGCCGAAGGCCGAGGGGGTCGCGGAGGCCGCCCTCTCGTCCGTGGCCGCCAACTCCGCGAGGCGCGGCCCGAGATCGCCCCGCACATAGGCGCCGATCGCCGAGATCTTCTCGTCGTTGACGAGGTAGGTCCACCCCAGGACGACGCAGACGGGCCCCAATGCGAGGAGCATCGAGGCCCGTGCGGTCTGCGCGGTGGCGGCGACGAGTGCCGCGACGGCCGCCAGCGTCACGTACAGGAGATTGTCGCGGAACCCGATCCGGGCCTTCTGCTCGTCCTTGACGACCTGATACTCGGCGAGCAGCAGCTGCCCGACCGTTATGTCCCCCTGCGCCCCGCTCATGCCTCTCCCCATCTGTGAACTGCTACTCCCGTAAGTGTCAGGGGAGTTGTACAGTCCTCTCCACTCCGCGTTGGATCACGGCACCCGCACAGCGCCCTGTCCCTGTCACGTGGCACCTCCGCACGAGCCATCGTGGCCGGGCGTGCCCTGTCAAGAACGGCCTGCCCATGAACGACGCCAGTCCTCCCTCCGTTCCCCCGGCCAGCCCTCCCCCCGTTCCCCCCGCGGCTCACCCCACCGCGACCGAGCACACGATCCCGACTCAGCGCTCCGATCCCGACGGCCGGGTGTCCCTCGCCGACGGCGTCACCCTGGACGACCCCCGGTTCGCGAACGAGGACCTTCTTCCGGTCCCCATGGAGCGGCGGACCTGGGGCGTGTACAACTACACGGCCCTGTGGGTGGGCATGGCCCACAACATCCCTTCGTGGACGCTGGCTTCCGGCCTGGTGGCCCTCGGGATGGACTGGAAACAGGCGGTGTTCGTCATCGCTCTGGCCAATGTGATCGTGCTGCTCCCGATGCTCCTGACGGGCCACGCGGGACCCAAGTACGGCATCCCCTTCCCCGTCCTGGCGCGCGCTTCCTTCGGGCTGCGGGGCGCGAACCTCCCGGCGCTGATCCGGGCGGCGGTGGCCTGCTGCTGGTTCGGCATCCAGACCTGGATCGGCGGCCAGGGGATCTTCCTCCTCCTCGGCAAGATCTTCGGCGGCTGGGCGAACGCCTCGGAGGTGGGCGGCTATCCGTGGACCCTCTGGCTCTGCTTCGCGGCCTTCTGGGCCTTCGAACTGGCCGTCATCTACCGGGGAATGGACGCTCTGCGCCGCTTCGAGAACTGGGCGGCGCCGTTCGTCCTCATCGGTGCGGTGGTGCTCCTCGTGTGGATGGCGTCGAAGGCGGGCGGCTTCGGTCCGCTCCTGGACCAGCCGTCGGAACTGGGCTGGGGCGCGGACTTCTGGAAGGTCTTCTTCCCCTCCCTCATGGGCATGATCGGCTTCTGGGCCACCCTGTCCTTGAACATCCCCGACTTCACCCGCTTCGGGAAGGGCCAGCGGGCCCAGGTCTGGGGCCAGTCGCTTGGCCTCCCGACCACGATGACGGCCTTCGCGCTCCTCTCGGTCCTCGTCACCTCCGGTTCGCAGGCGGTCTACGGAGCGGCGATCTGGGACCCGGTGGAGCTCTCGGCGAAGACGGACAACGTATTCGGCCTTGTCTTCGCCCTGGTGACGGTCCTGGTCGCGACGGTCTCGGTGAACATCGCGGCGAACGTCGTCTCTCCCGCGTACGACCTGTCCAATCTCGCCCCGAAGCTGATCAACTTCCGTACCGGGGCGCTCATCACGGGTGTGATCGGCGTCCTGGTCATGCCGTGGAAGCTGACCGCGACGCCCGAGCTGTACATCTTCACCTGGCTCGGGGTGGTCGGCGGGCTCCTCGGCACGGTGGCGGGCGTGATGATCGCCGACTACTGGATCATCCGCCGCACGGTCCTCGACCTCGCCGACCTCTACCGCCCGCACGGCCGCTACTGGTACACGGCGGGCTGGAACTGGCGCGCCCTGCTGGCCTTCACGGTCGGCGGCACCCTCGCGGTGGGCGGCTCCTACTCGGCCCCCGGAAAGGGCCCGTTCCCCGCGGACGGCCTCATCCCCTTCCTCGAGCCCCTGGCGGACTACGGCTGGGCGGTCGGCCTCTTCGCGGCGCTCGGCATCTACGTACTGACGAGTCTGGATCTGAAGCGCGCCTTCTTCTGACGATTCCCGCACGTGTTCATGTCACACCATTTGCGGGTGCGACTCCGGCTGGTGTCGAAGAAGGCGGCTCGGCAGGTCGGCGATGCGCACAAGGCCAACTTTCCGTCTCGTTCGCCCGCGATGACGCTGATCGCGTCGGCGGCGATCACGCTGAGGGCATCTTCCACGCAGGAAGCCGAGCTGAGCAGCCATCGCCGCTTGCCCTCGGGCGTCAGGATCGCTGCGGCCCGACCCTGAGCGCTGCAGTCATTGATGACTTGGACAGCAGACGCGGGGAGAGCTTCCTGGATCGCGGCCGCCGTCGCGGCGGCGTGGATCGACTCCCTCAGTTCCCGGGCGAGTTCGAGCTGGGCGGTGGTGCAGGAGTCCACGGCGAGGCCGTTCACTGCGAGCCAGTCGACGAGCCTGTGCGGTGCGGGAATGCGCTCCACAGCGTCGCCATGACGCTCCGACAGAGTCCCCGTGAAGCTGGTCGCCAGCACGTTGCCGAGGCGGAAGTCAGGAAATCCAGCACGCATGGAACCACCATAGCCGGTTGCGCGCCGGCTTGAAGGCGCGGCATAGTGGAACCGCCATAGCCGGTTCTTCGAAGGTCAGGGCCGGTTCCGCGACGGCCAGGAGGTCTCATGCCCCGTCCAACCAGCGACGTACAAGCATTTGAAGCCCACGCACCTGACGCCGACCTCGACGATCTGCGCGCGCGGCTGGCCGCGGCGCGGCTGCCGGAGGCCGAGACGGTCCATCGCGCCGCGCCCGACCCTCGCCGATGGGAACAGGGCGTTCCGCTCGCCGACCTAGTCGATGTCGTGGACTACTGGCGCACCGGGTACAACTGGCGGTCGTTCGAAGAGCGCCTCAACCGCATCGGCCAGTTCCGTACGACCATTGATGATCTGGGAATCCACTTCCTGCACCGCCGATCCGCGCGCGCGGATGCCACTCCTCTGCTCATGACGCACGGCTGGCCCGACAGCATTGCCCGGTTCATCGATGTAGTGGACGAACTAACAGATCCGAAAGATGCAGACGCGCCGGCGTTCCACGTCGTGGTCCCGTCGCTCCCAGGCTTTGGTTACAGCGACAAGCCGGCCACCACCGGGTGGGGAACCGAAAAGATCGCGGCCGCATGGGTGGAATTGATGGGAAGGCTCGGCTACAGCAAGTTCGTGGCCCACGGCGGCGACTGGGGAGGCAATATCACCACGGTTCTCGGCGGCAGGTTCCCGGCGCACGTTCTCGGCATCCACACAACGTTCGCGGAGGGACCTCCCGGGTTGACCACGGACGGCCTTACGGCGGTCGAGCGCAAATGGACCGAGGAAACCCGCCATTTCTGGCGCCACCGCGCGGCGTACGCGAAGCAGCAGGCGACCCGACCGCAGACCATCGGCTACTCGCTCGTCGACTCACCGGTCGGGCTTCTTGCCTGGATCCTCGACAAGTTCGCCGAGTGGTCGGACACCGAGGACAGCCCGTTCGAGACGATTTCCAGAGACAGGATTCTCGACGACGTCACCCTGTATTGGCTGACGCGGACCGGCGCATCGGCGGCCCGCATCTACTACGAGAGCCACAACTCGCTCGATCCCAACCTTCGGGTCGACGTCCCGTCAGCAATCACCATGTATCCCCGCGACGTCGAGAAGTGTCCGCGCCCCTGGGCACAGGAGCGGTACCGACAGATCGTCCGATGGAAGTGCCCCGAAATGGGGGGACACTTCCCGTCGCTGGAGGTCCCCGAGTATTTCGTCAAAGATCTGCAGGAGGGCCTCGCGGCAGTGCTGGCCGCTGATCGCCGTCCCGCATGACTTAGAGTCACGGCTGGTGCGGCGACCGGGGCCCCCGTGCCGCGACGGCCCGAGTGATGCGGCGGAGGCACGGTGGACGACCCAGAGCCGGCGAAGGCGGTCTGGAACCGGCTTGCGGACGAGGTGATCTACCAGGACGCCGTCCGCCGCCTGCACGCCGAGGACAAGGTGCTCAGGGGATATCTGGCGCAGCAGCACATGACGGGCGTGGACGAGGAGAAGGTCACGGCGGAGTTCCACCGAGAGCATGTCGTCGGTGAGGTATTGGCCTCGGGATACGGGGAGTACGAGGAATACCAGGACGCCGTGGAGCAGCGCGACCACGCGGTGGAGGAGTACGGACGGGCGCGCTTATCGGTCAGGCGCCTCTTCCTGCTGATCTGGCTGGTGACCCTGCGCTGGCAAGTCGCTTTCGTACGCCGCCAGTGGCGCAGTTCCCTGCCGGACGCCCTCGCGGCTCAAGTGGGGCCGGTGCTCAGACGTCTGATCGGCGAGGACCACAACACCCTGCTCGTCACTCCCGACATCCTGGGGCTCGTCGAGGTGCATGATCTGCGATACGTCGTTCCGCACCGCGAGCAGGAGAACCTCGACGCGAAGATGGAGTTGATGGCCGGCGGGACCATTGCGATCTCCGGTCCGCGCGGTGTCGGGAAGTCCACTCTCCTCAGGGACTTGGCGGAGAAGCGGCGCGGGGACGACAACCTCGTGGTCCCCGTGGAAATCCCTTCCGCCTACGTCCCGCAGGAATTCCTGCTCTCGCTGTTCCAGCGGGTGTGCGAGCAGTTTCTCGCGCTGCACGGGCGGGCGCCCGATTCCTCGTTCGTCTTCCTCATCAAGCTGCGCAAGCACATCCTGCGGCGGATCCGCGGGGCGGTGTCGTTCTGGGGCCGGCTTCTCGTCGCCGCGGTCCTGCTGTCCGTCGCGCTCGCACCGGCGGCTCGGGCGATGAACCGGTCGCTGGACGGCGGTTTCTCCGGATGGCTGACGCGTATGTGGGATGACGTCCGGGCATCCGCGGTGCAGCTCTGGACGGACCACCCGTGGCTGACGCGCGTACCGCTCGCGCTGCTCGGTCTCGGCATCCTCGTCTCGCTGCCGAGGTGGCAGAAGAAGTCACCGCTCCTCAAGGAATGCGTCAACTACCTCTATCTCCTGCGGACCGCGCAGAGCACAAGCCTGGCGACCACGACGGGGCTGACGCCCTTCTCCGCCGGAACCGTAGGCGCGGGCCGCACCACAACGCTCTCCTCGCGCACGCTCACCTTCCCGGAGCTGGTGGTCCACTTCCGGGACCTGTTGGAACGTATGGCCAAGGCGGCCAGCAACGGTCGCATTTTCATCGTCATCGACGAGATCGACCGGATCGGCACCGCGGAAGAGGCAAGATCGCTGCTCGCCGAGATCAAGGCGGTCTTCGGCATTCCGAACGTCTACTTCCTCATCTCCGTCGCCGAGGACGTCGGCGCCGATTTCGTCCGCCGCGGACTCCCGGTACGGGACATCATCGACAGCTCTTTGGACGACGTAGTCCATATCGAGCCCCGGACCCTGGAGGAATCACACGCCATACTCCAGAACCGGGTCCCGGGCCTGACCACCCCCTTCATCGCCCTCGCGCACTGCCTTTCCGGCGGCATCACACGCGACTTGATCCGCTACACACGCCGGATGGTCGCCATCCCCAGCACGGGCCGCAATCAACTGCCCCAAGTAGCCCACGCCCTGCTGTGGGACGAACTCAGGGAGACCCTGGCGGGCTTCCGCGTCCTGCTGGCCAGGACCGACCACCCGCCCGACTGGGCACAGCGCATGGACGACACCCGCCTGGCCGTCCTGCTCCTGCAAGAACGGCCCGGGGACGAGCAGACGTCCCTCGCACGCGACGCCGTCCGGCGACTGATCGACACGGCCTCACCACCCACGGAGACCGCTGCGGACGCCGTCCCCTCACTCGAAACCCGGCGCCAGTGGGACGAGTTGGGGGCATACGGCGATTTCATGCTGACCCTCCTCGACTTCTTCAGCCGCAAGAACTTCCCCACCCTCGATGACATCAAGGACGCCGGAACGGAATGGGACCTGCAACGCCTGGCAGAAGCGCGCCGTGAACTCGCCATGTCCCCGGCCGCGACACGGCTCGCCCTGAAGCGGTTCCGGGAGGCGTGGGGGATGCCGGAACAGGCCTGATCGCACAGAGTAATCGCCCGATATGCCCTGAGTGTCCGCGCGTGCCACGATGAGGGCACCCATTCCCCCGACACTCACGAGGAGTGACACTCATGGGTAAGCAAGAGCGATCTGCCCGCCGGCGCGAGCAGGGGAACAACCCCCAGCAGGACCCCATGCGGCAGGGTCAGCGTCAGCAGCAGGAGCCCGGTCAGGCCGGCCAGCGCAGTGATCGACAGCGCCAGCAGACGGAGCGCGGCATGGCCGAGGACCGCGCCGCGCGACAGCAGGAGATGAGGGACAGGAAGGCCTGACCCCAGGCTCGAACCTGTGGGTGATCGAAGGGGCGCACCAGATCGGACGGTGCGCCCCTTCGCGGCGCATCGGACGGAGCGCCCCCTCGCGGCGCCGACTCACGACGCGCCAACGCGGCCCGCCCTTCCGTGACATGGGCCACATATCGGCTCCGCATGTCACAGTCCGCCGGTCCGGACCGTCCCGTGTGTGAGCGCCCACGGGAGGCAAGGGATGTCCGAGAGCACCGCCCCGAAACGGACCGAGCAGCGGGCACCGGGAGGCGAACGCGTCGCCGACTGGGCCGACGGACGGTTCGGCGTCTACGGAATCAGCCGGAAGTACCTCCGCAAGGTCTTCCCCGACCACTGGTCGTTCCTGCTCGGCGAGATCTGTCTCTACACGTTCATCATCCTGATCATCACCGGCATCTACCTCACCCTGTTCTTCCACCCGTCCATGAACGAGGTGGAATATCACGGCAGTTACATCCCCCTGAACGGGGTCCGGATGTCGGAGGCGTACGCATCGACACTCGACATCAGCTTCGACGTACGCGGCGGTCTGCTCATCCGGCAGATCCACCACTGGGCCGCACTGATCTTCGTCGCCGCCATGCTGGTCCACATGATGCGGCACTTCTTCACGGGGTCGTTCCGCAAACCCCGCGAGCTGAACTGGGTGTTCGGCTGGCTGCTGCTCGTACTGGCCCTGTTCGAAGGCCTGTTGGGCTATTCGCTACCGGATGATCTGCTGTCCGGAACGGGGCTGCGCTTCGTCGAGGGCGCGATCCTCTCCATCCCGATCGTGGGAACGTATCTCTCCTTCTTCCTCTTCGGCGGCGAATTCCCCGGCGACGACATCGTGGCGCGCTTCTACTCCATCCATGTGCTGTTGCTGCCCGGCATCATGGCGGCGCTGGTCGTGACGCACCTGATTCTCGTCTTCTACCACAAGCACACCCAGTTCCCCGGCCCCGGAAAGACCGAACGCAACGTCGTGGGCGCGCCGTTCTTCCCCGTGTATCTCGCCAAGGCGGGCGGATTCTTCTTCCTGGTCTTCGGTGTCGTGACGGTGGTCGCGGCGATCGCCTCGATCAACCCGGTCTGGTCGTACGGCCCTTACCGCGCCGACCAGGTCTCCACGGGCGCACAACCGGACTGGTATCTGGGATTCGCGGAGGGCCTTGTCCGGGTGATGCCCGGCTGGGAGGTCAACCTGTGGGGTCACACCCTGGCCCTGGGCGTCTTCATCCCCTTCGTCGTGTTCCCTCTGATCCTGCTCATGATCGGCGTGTATCCGTTCATCGAGGCGTGGATCACCGGCGACCACCGCGAACACCATCTCCTTGACCGACCCCGAAACCGCCCCGTCCGCACGGGACTTGGCGTCGCCTGGCTCACGATCTTCTTCGTGGCGCTGATCGGCGGAGGCAACGACATCTGGGCGACGCGCTTCCATCTCTCCCTGAACTCGGTCACATGGTTCGTGCGCGTGGCGCTGTTCGCGGGCCCGGTGATCGCGTTCGTGGTCACGCGGCGGATCTGCCTGGGGCTCCAGCGGCGGGACCGCGACAAGGTGCTGCACGGGCGGGAGACGGGCCGGATACGGAGGCTGCCGCACGGGGAGTTCGTCGAGGTCCACGAACCCTTGGACAAGGGCGAGTTGTACCGCCTGACGCAGCACGAACAGCCGACCCCGCTCGAAGCGCTGCCGGACACGGACGAACATGGCGTACGCAGGCGGGTGCGGCCGACGGAGCGGCTGCGGGTGGCGCTGTCCCAGTGGATGTACGGGGAGGGAGCCCAGATCCCGAAGCCGCGCCGGATGGTCGGGAGCGGGACCCCGCCGACGGGCGCCGAGGCGCGGGGCGAGGCGCTGCCCGAGGGGGAAGGGGGGCTGCACCGCCAGACCTCGGCAGCCCGGCGGCATCCGTAGCCGATGCGAAGGGCGCCGCGGGCTCGGGGGTGCGCTACTTGACCGGGGCGCTGTAGTCGGTGCCAAATCCGGAGGCGGTGAAGTACAGCTTCTTCGGGGCGACCTTGACGGACTGCCTCGACCGACAGGCGGGAGAGATCCGGCGACGCCGGGCCGATGCCGTCTCCGTGCCGGAGTGACACGTTCCGGTTGTCTCGACCCCTATGCCCGAAGCGCCCCGAGGCGCGGCGTGACAAGGGTCGCACCTGAATCCGCGGGCCCACGATGCGCTGCAGCCACGGTGGCCCCTGATCTTGGGCCTACTCGCTGGTAGACGGCTTTTGCCAATGATTCCACCGGTGTTGCGGAAGATCGCCTGCGTGTTAGCGTCCCGGACCGTCGGGGGGCCGACCTCGCTGAGCGAGAGGAATTCCGTGGGTCACATGCATCATCTGGCAGGCGGCTGGATCACTCCGGCCCTGTCGTACGCCATGGCTGTCGTCGGCAGTGCGCTGGGATTGCGCTGCACCGTCCGGGCGTTGGCCGCCGAAGGAAAATCGAGAAGGAACTGGCTCGTCACCGCTTCGATCGCGATCGGGGCCGGTATCTGGACGATGCACTTCATCGCGATGCTGGGCTACACCGTCGACGGCACGGCGATCCGTTACGACATCCCGCTCACGCTGCTGAGCCTGGTCGTCGCCATCGGAGTCGTCGGGGGCGGCGTCTTCGTCGCCGGTTACGGCGGCTCCCGCGTCCGGTCCGTCCTGCTCGGCGGGCTCGGCACCGGACTCGGCGTCGCCGCGATGCACTACATCGGCATGGCCGCGGTCCGGCTCAACGGTGACATTTCGTACGATCCCGTCGTCGCCGCCGCTTCCGTGCTCATCGCCATCCTCGCCGCGTCGGCCGCGCTGTGGGCCGCGCTCACCATCCGCGGACCCGCGATCGCCGCCGGCGCCGCCCTCGTCATGGGCCTCGCCGTCAGCAGCATGCACTACACGGGCATGGCGGCCGCCGACGTCTCCGTCCACGCCGGAACCACCGCACTCGACGGCGCGAGCGCCACCTCCTTCATCCTGCCGCTGGCCGTGGTCCTCGGCTCCTTCCTCTTCCTGACCTGCGCCTACGTCGCCCTGTCGCCGAGCGCACAGGAGCGCGCCCAGAACGAGGCCGCCGCACGGCCGCTGCGCGAGGTCGAGCTGCCGGCCACCTGAGCCGCGTCGCAGCCCAGCACGCCCCGCGCCCTTCGCCCCGCGCCCTTCGCGCCGCCCCCAACACTCCTGCTCCGCCAAGGAGATGCTTCGCCATGCCCGAACGCCCCCTGCTGCCCGAACGGCTGCGCCCCAAATCGATCAGAGCCAAGGTCGTCACGCTGCTGACCGTCCCGGTCGTCTCGCTGATGGCCCTGTGGGGCCACGCCGCGGTCACCACCGCATCCCAGGTCTCGGCCACCGAGCAGCTCAAGGAGATCAATTCCGCTCTGATCCGGCCCATTTCGGATTTCACCACGGCCGTGCAGGCCGAGCGCACCGCAGCCGTCGCCTACCGCGCGGCCCCGGACGCCGCGACCGAGAGCGCCCTGGACGCGGCCGTGTCCCGTACCGACAAAGCCGTCACCGCCCTGCGCTCCGGCATCGGGTCCAACACCACCGACATCGCCGCACTCGACACCAAGCTGCCGGACCGCATCGAACGGCTCCAGGACAGTGCCCGGTCGCTCACCGGGACCCGCAAGTCCGCCAAGAACCGCACCGCTGGAGTGGATGCTCTTCTCGCCCGCTACACCACCGCCGTCGAGCGGGCCTTCGCGGTGCGCACGGGGCTCGCAGGCACCGAACGCGGAGAGCGGATCGAAGCACGCTCGGACTCCCGTGACGTGATCGAACTCGCCCGCGCCCGCGAGGCGTTGAGCCGGCAGGACGCCGTACTCGGCGCCGCCGGGGCGGCCGGAACCATGTCCCCTGCGCAGTTCCGCGCGTTCGTCGGGGACGTCACGCTGCAGCGTGAGCTGACGCGAGCAGCCGTACCGGACTTGAAGCCGTCGCACGCGGACGCGTACCGCCAAGTCCTCGACGGCGAGTCCACGAGCCGCGTGACCGAAGCACAGGACGCCGTGCTGAACGCCGGTGCGGACCGTGCCGTGAGCGCCGTAACTGCCGAGCAGTGGCGGGCGGGTGCGGTGCCGACCCTCTCGGGCCTCACCGACGCGGAGCGCCGAGCGACGGCAGCGGGCACGACAGCCGAGCCCTACTCCCTTTCCACGCTGGGCAGTTCGGGCCTTGCGGTGATTCTCGGCCTCGTCGGCGTCGTGGTGTCCTTGCTGCTCTCCGTACGGATCGGACGCGGGCTCGTCACCGACCTCACCGGGCTGCGCAACACCGCGCTCGAACTCGCCGCCACCCGCCTTCCGGCCTCGATGCGCCGCATCCACAACGGCGAGGACATCGACCTCGACCAGGAGGCGCCGCTCGCCCGCACCGAAATCCGGGACGAGGTCGGGCAGGTCGGAGCCGCGCTCACCACCGTCCAGCGTGCCGCACTGCGTGCCGTCGCGGGCCGGGCGGCCGTCCTCACCGGCGTCTCCGGCGTGTACGTCAGCCTGGCCCGCCGCAGTCAGGCCCTGCTGCACCGCCAGTTGGCGCTTCTGGACACGATGGAGCGCCGCACGGACGACCCCACGGAGCTGGAAGACCTCTTCCGGCTCGACCACTTGACGACCCGTATGCGCCGGCACGCGGAGTCTCTGCTCATCCTGTCCGGCTCCGCACCGGGCCGCGCCTGGCGCAACCCCGTGCCGCTGATCGACACCGTCCGGGCCGGCATCGCGGAGGCCGCGGACATCAAGCGCGTACGCCTTGAGGGCATACCCGATCTGCGACTCGACGGCAGCGCGGTCGCCGACCTGGTGCACCTCGTCGCCGAACTCACCGACAACGCGGCCCAGTTCTCGCCCCCGCACACTCCCGTGGTGGTCCGCGGAGAAGAGGTGGGTGCCGGTGCCGTCCTGGAGATCGAGGACCGAGGCCTCGGCATGGGAGACGACGCGCTGGCCGCGGCCAACGAGCGTATCCGCGCTACGGACGTCGACCTCCTCGACTCCCGCAGGCTCGGCCTGTTCGTGGTCAACCGCCTCGCGCAGCGCCGGAACCTCGAAGTGACGCTGCGCCGCTCGGTCTACGGCGGAGTGACGGCACTGATCGTCATCCCGCAGCACATCCTCGAAGCCCCGCAGCCGGGCCTGCGCCCGCTGCCGAAGACGGATCTGCCGGAGCCGAATCGGCCGGAGCAGGATCGGCCAATGCCGAACCTGCCCGCGCCGGATCTGCCCACGCCGAACCTGCCCGCGCCGAACCTGCCCGTGCCGAACCCGCCCGCGCCGGACGGACCTGCTGCCCCCGTCCCCGCCGGGCCGCGCACCCCCGCGGCCCCGGACCCGGCACCCCAGCAACGTACGGACACAACCGACAAGGGGGGCAGGGAACCCGCCACCGAAGACGGGCTCCCGCGCAGGGTCCGGCAGGCAAATCTCGCCCCCGAGCTGCGCAAGGGCGACCCGGAACCCCCGGCACCCCTCCCGGCCCGGCGCTCCCCCGAGGCGGCCCGAGCCACCATGGCCTCCCTCAGTTCCGGCCGCCGCCGGGCCCACCGGGAACAACCGAACACCACCACTGAAGGAGGTCTTTGATGACCCCGACCTACAACGTCACCAGCCTGGGCGGCGGCAGGGACGACCACACCCCTGCGGGATCGGGGGCGGGCATCGACTGGCTCCTCGACGATCTGGTGACGCGAGTCCCCGAAGTCCGGTACACGGTGATGCTCTCCGGCGACGGCCTGTGCGTCGGGGCGTCCACGGGTCTCGGCCGCGACGAGTCCGAGCGCTTCGCCGCGATCGCCGCGGGCTTCCACTCCCTCGCCAAGGGCACGGGCCGGCACTTCGACGCGGGCGGCGTCGTGCAGACGATGGTCGAGCTGGAGGGCGGCTTTCTCTTCGTGGTGGCCGCGGGCGACGGCTCGTGCCTCGCCGTTTTCACGGACGGACATGCCGACATCGGCCTGGTGGCGTACGAGATGGCGATCCTCGTCGACCGCGTACGCGAACACCTCGACGTCCCCACAAGGACGGACGGCGACGACGCCCCATGACGACCCCGCCCCCGAACCGGCGCGACCCGCACCCGAACAGGCAAGGACCGCACCTGAACCGGCAAGCACCGCACCCCGACAGGACCGACGCCTGGACCGACCGCTACGACGAAGCGGCAGGTCCTCTCGTCCGCCTCTACGCCATGACCGCGGGCCGCGCCCACACGGACAACGGCGCCGAGCGCATCGACCTCATGTCTGTCGTCCGAGCCACCGGAGCCACCGCCGGGACAGCGCTGCCGCCCGAACAGCGCGACCTGCTGGCCCTGTGCGGCAGCGGCCCGCGGCCCGTCGCGGACCTGGCATCGGACACGGGCCTCCCGCTCGGTGTCGTACGCGTCCTGCTCGGCGACCTCACGAACCACGGTCTGATCAGCATCGCCCCGCCCGCGACCGCCGCACACACCGCACGCCCCGACCTCCCTCTCCTGCGAGAAGTGATCAATGGCCTCCGCGCACTCTGAACAAGCCGCACCTCCCGCCGACTTGACCGCATTGAAACTGCTCGTCGCCGGCGGCTTCGGCGTCGGCAAGACCACCCTGGTCGCCTCGGTCAGCGAAATCCGCCCCCTGCGTACGGAGGAACAGCTCACCGAGGCTTCCCGCCCGGTCGACGACCTGCAGGGCGTGGAGACCAAGACGACCACGACCGTCGCCATGGACTTCGGCCGCATCACCCTGGCCGACGACCTGGTCCTCTATCTCTTCGGCACACCGGGCCAGGACCGCTTCTGGTTCGTCTGGGACGAGTTGGCCACCGGCGCCCTGGGCGCGGTGGTCCTCGCCGACACCCGCCGCCTCGCGGACTGCTTCGCGGCGGTCGACTACTTCGAGAGTCGCGGTATCCCCTTCACCATCGCCGTGAACTGCTTCGACGGCGTACGCACCCACACCCCCGATTCCGTACGCCGCGCACTCGACCTGCCGCCCGACGTCCCCGTCAGCCTGTGCGACGTACGAGACCGGGCATCGGGAAAGGAGGTACTGATCGCCCTGGTGGAACACGTCGTACGCCACGCCGAGCAGTCATCCCAGGACGCCTGAACCCAACCCGCGAAGCGCCCGGAGTCGGCTCCTCCGCAGGACGGCGAAGGGACCCGACTGGCCCTGGACCTCCCCCGCGCCAACCCCGGACCGGAGCCGAAGGCCAACTCCGGTGCTCGGACACGCAGTTCGACGTTCACTCCCGCCTCGTGCAGCAAGGCCGCGCTCTCCTGGGCCGACTCCTGCCCCGCCCCGCCCCTACCGACGCGGGTCAAGCGCCTGCCGGAGGGGGTACATCCTGGAGCAGAGAGCGGACGTACCCCCTCCGAGGTGGCACATGAAGCGCAGGAACTATCGCCGCATCGCCTGCGCGATCGGCGCCCTGGCAACACTGGCCATGGCCCTGTGGGTGGCGACCTGGCTGGTCAAGAACTTCTGACCGACAGGGGCAGCGCACGCCGGGCTGGGCCGGGCCGGCCAGCTGTAATCAGGGGCCCGGCAGGAAGTCGCGTGTTCGCCGGTTCGCCATACGGGTGAAATCGGCGCTCTTCTGACGGAGTTCCAGGGGCGTGTCGCCGCTCGTTGTTGTTGGCTGCACCGCAGAGATCGACAACGAGAGGTGCGCCTGATGCCCCAGTACGGCGTACTCCTGTGCCGCCTGTCGCGAACTGCGGGCGTCATCGTCCTCATCGCCCTTGCCACATTCCTCCATGGGAGCGCGACCGCCGCCGCGAGCCCTGCGATGCCGGTATCAGTCGCCGCTCCCAGCAGTCTGTCGGGCGTCGCGGGGGGCAGCGTCGAGTCGCACCGACACGAATCCGCCCAGCACGACGGCGCCCATGCCTGGCGTGCCGGAACAGGCTGCTTGAGCAAGATGCGGCACCCCTCGGTGGCACCCCAAGCTCCCGGCTCCGTCCATGTCGGTGCCTGGCACTGTGCGGCTTCGTCCGCTCAGCTCATCCGTCGGGCCGCCATGATCCCTGCGCCCGATTCCGCGACGGATTCCAGCCGCGTCCTGCGCTGCTGACCGCTCCCGCGTCCCCGGCAGACGTCCGGGGACGCGCCGCGTCAGTCTTCCTTCTCCCGCAGGAGCAGCCAGTCATGCCCGCAGATCCCTTCACGGTCGTGTGCGCCTTGGTACGTGCCGAAGCCGCCCGCAGCGCCTCCCCCGCCGAACCGTCACCCCAGCCCCGGCTCTCTCAAGCCCGGCCGCGTCCCGCCGTCGAGACGCCGCACCCGCCTACGAGCCATCCGACCCAGCCCGGTAACCCCCGGTGGCGCCAACTGAGTCATGTACTGCGCGGATTGAGGCGCTCACCGCGATCCGTTGTCCGCGCGGTGATCCGGCGCACGACCGAGCGCGGGACACTGCCGCACGCTTGAGGCCCGCACGCGGGCCCGAATCCTCAGCCGTGCGGGGCCTGCCCGCTCACCCGGTGATCGGCGTGGCTGAGCGCCTCCATGACCAGTCGCTTCAAGTGGCCGTCAGCCAGGCGGTAGTGGATGTGGCGGCCCTCGCGGCGCGTCTCCACAAGCCCTGCGAGGCGGAGTTTGGCCAGGTGCTGACTGACCGCGGTACGGGACGCGGCGCAGCGTTCGGCGAGGGAGCCGACGTCCGACTCGCCCTCCCCCAGCGCGAGCAGCCACAGCAAATGCAGCCGCGTCGGATCCGAGAGCAGCGCGAACACGCGGGTCGCCTCGGCGAGACGGGCGGTGTCAGGTTCGCGCAGGTGCGCATGGGGCGCAGCTGGGACGGGCTCGCGTTCGGGCATGTGCCCAGCCTAGAGCGGGGTGGACGAGAAGACGCCCATTGTCATGTGCGCAGATGCGCACACAACGGCTAAGCTGGCGGAGCAGCCGATTGCCCCTACGACCGGGGAGCCCTCCGCATGCTGTCCGTTCTGCGCAACCGCACCTACCGTCACCTCTTCACCGCGCAGGTCGTCGCCCTGAGCGGCACCGGTCTGGCGACGGTGGCGCTCAGCCTGCTCGCCTACGACATCGCGGGCGACAGCGCCGGCGAGGTGCTCGGCACCGCACTCGCGATCAAGATGGCGGCGTACGTACTCATCGCCCCCGCAATGGCCGCGTTCACCGACCGGCTGCCACGCCGCACGCTGATGGCGGGCGCCGATCTGATCCGGGCGGGGGTCGCGCTGTGCCTGCCGTTCGTCGGGCAGGTCTGGCAGGTCTACGTCCTGATCTTCCTGCTCCAGTCGGCATCGGCGGCGTTCACCCCGGCCTTCCAGGCCGTCATCCCGGACGTACTGCCGAAGGAGCGCGACTACACGCGGGCACTGTCGCTCTCCCGGCTCGCCTACGACCTGGAGAGCCTGTTCAGCCCCGCGCTCGCCGGTCTGCTGCTGACCGTGATGACGTACAACTGGCTGTTCACCGGCACGATGGTCGGCTTCCTCGGCTCGGCGGCGCTTGTCGTCTCCGTCGCGCTGCCGAAGCCGACCGCCGCTCCACGCACGGGGCCGATCTACGCCAAGGCCATGGCGGGCAGCCGACTCTTCTTCCAAGTGCCGCAGCTGCGATCCCTGTTGGCTCTGAATCTCGCGGTCGCGGCCGCCGGCGCCATGGTGACCGTGAACTCCGTGGTGTACGTGCAGGGCATGTTCGGGCTCTCTGTCGGCTCGGTGTCCCTTGCCCTCGGGTTCTACGGCGGCGGTTCGATGGCCGTCGCGCTGATCCTGCCCCGCGCGCTCGACCGGGTCCGGGACCGGACCGTGATGCTGAGCGGGGCGCTGCTCCTCGTGGCCATGTTCGCGGGGCTCGGAGTCGTCACAGCCGGGCAGGGCGGGAGTTGGCGCTGGCCCGCGCTCCTTGTGACGTGGGCGGCGTTCGGGGCCGCGTGCTCGATGGTGCTCACACCTGCCGGGCGGCTGATCCGGCGTTCGGCTCCGAAGGAGGAGCGGACGGCGGCGTTCGCGGCACAGTTCTCGCTGTCGCACTCGTGCTGGCTGCTGACGTATCCGCTGGCGGGCTGGCTGGGCGGGGCGGCCGGGCTCGGGTGGGCCGTGGCCGCCCTTGGCGCCATCGCGCTGGGCGCGGCCGTGGGGGCACTGCGGCTGTGGCCCGCGCGGGCCGGGGAGTTGGCGGTCGGGCCGGGGGATGCTTCAGCCGTCGATCCTGCGATCCGGCCGAGGGGTGCTTCGGCCGTCGATCCGGCGGTCAGCCCGAAGGGTGGTGCTTCGGCCGTCGATCCGGCGGTCAGCCTGAAGGGCGCTTCAACCATCGACCCGACGGTCAGCCCGAAGGGCGCTTCAACCATCAACCCGGCGGCCAGCCCGAAGGGCGCTTCAACCATCAACCCGGCGGCCAGCCCGAAGGGCGCTTCAACCATCGACCCGGCGATCGAGCACGAGCATGCGGGCCTCGCCCCCGACCACCCGCACATCGTCGACGCCCTTGCCGTGGGCGCCGGTTGGCGGCACAGCCACCGCCCCATGGCGGACGCACTCCACGTCCGCCACTGACCTCTCGCCCTACGTCGCCGGGGGCGAGGCCGCTGCGATGGGCGAAGACGACGAGCCGGCCGGGACGCCCTGCACTTCACTCGCGAGGACGCCGCCTGAGGGGACCCACCGTGGCGCACCAAGCCCAAGCCCCGCCGACCCCAAAGGGGTTGGCGGGGCTTGGGCCGGTGCGTCGCGCCGTACGTAGGGTCAGGCGACGGCTGGTGTCGGCTGCTCGGCCTCGGTCTTGGCGTCGGCCGCCCGCGGGACGAGGAGCCGCTGTGCCAAGCCTCCGAAGAGGATGCCGAAGACCGCCCACAGCACGGCCTGGATCGCCAGTGAAGCGACTCTGAACTCCCACAACAGGGCTGCGGGGAATCCGGCCTTGACCGCGTCGTCGTTCGCGGGCAGGAACACGAACGCGACAGCCAGCACGGCGATGAACCCCGCCCCGGCGGCAAGCGTCGCGTTCCAGTTGCCCAGACGCGGTGCCAGTCGCCGCCCGATGATGACTGCGGCGATGCCGAGCAGCACACTGAGCAGGATCATCAGGAAGAACAGCATGGTTCGCTTCCCGATGGTGTCCGGGTTGCCGACCGCGGGCGGGGTGGCCGGGTACTTCAGGAACGGCACGAGGTAGACGGTGGTGAAGGCGGCGGCCGCCGTGAGCGCCGCAGTTGCCCGTGGGCTGAACCGGCCGATGCGGCCCAGGGCGAAGGAGAACGCCAGGGACGCGATGCCGCCCAGCGCGACCCCGTACACGAGGACACCGGTGGCCAGACCGACGGTCGACTGCTCCGTGCGGCTGACCGCTTCTTCCTCCTCGGCGGCCTCCTCGGACGCGGCGCCGCCGTGCCCCGCGTGGGGCGCGTCGCGGGCGGCCTGGGCCTCCTCCACCGCGATCGAGCCGTCGACGGGCGGCTCACCGATCGAGTAGGCCACGCCGAAGGCGAAGAGTCCGGCGATCAGGCCCGCGAGCATGCCACGGACCAGCAGATTTCTCACAGTTGAGGCGTGCACGTACTTGTCGCCTCTCAGTGGCACGGGAAGCCGAGCAGATGACGCCCGTCGTGGACCCACTCGTGCACGTCGGTGCCCGCGAACACGGAGGTGGCACCCTGCTCGGCACCGACGAAGTACAGCGCGATCAGCGCCAGGAGTCCGACGAACAGCGCCCAGGGCAGGACGGCCCGTACGGGCAGAGCAGTCGGTGTTGCAGGAACAGCAGGAGCGGAAGCGGCAGCAGAAACGGCGGCCTCGGCCATGGTGGAACCTCCTCGGGGAACACGCGTCCCATACGGTGGTGCAGGACGACGGTCCACGGGTCTGACTCACCACGGCGTCACCCTCGAAGGATCCCGCTGCGGCTCACAGTGGCGCGACCGTGCCGGACTTGCACCGGACTTCCGTCTCGCCGTCGTCACGTTCTGTACGTTCTGTTGAGATGTTCGCCGTGACCGTACCGCGCGCCGACCCTCCGGCCAAGGGCGTGAGTCCCGTATCACGCCCGTACGCCCCCGTCACGCCGACACGCCCCCCCACAGGTAGGGTGCCGCCGCGGGTCAACGGCCACGCGAAGGCCCTCCGGAGGAACCGATGACCGTACGTCTCACGCTGGTATCTCCCGCCACGAGTCAGGCTCTGAAGGAGGTCCGCTTCGACGACGACAGCCCTCTCGACCCGGCGGGAATCGCACGCGCCGAGGCGGCCGCCGGCTCACTCCCCCCAGCCGTTGCCACCTACACCTCACCGTCCCCACGCTGCCGCCGGACCGCCCAGGCACTCGGGCTTGCCCCCGCCGAACCTCTCGCCGCCCTCGCCGCCTGCGACATGGGCCGCTGGCAGGGACAGACGCTGGACTCCGTGGCGAGCGCCGAAGCGGAGGCCGTCGCTCTCTGGCTGGACGATCCAACTGCCGTACCCCACGGCGGCGAATCACTGCACGACGTACGCCTCCGCGTCGCAGCCTGGCTCGACACCTTGGGCAGCCCGGCCGGGCACGTCGTCGCCGTCGTCGAGCCGGACGTGATCCGCGCGGCCCTCGTCCACGCCCTCTCGGCACCCGATCAGGCATTCTGGCGACTGGACATCCGCCCGCTCACCGCCACCCGACTCAGCGGCCGCACCGGGCGATGGAACGTCCGCAGCGGAGACGCCCTGGCACCGGAGGCGTCGTAGGGACCTCGTCAGCCCTGCAGAGCGGGGATGACCTCCGCCCCGTACCCGTAGAGCGCTCACCGGTGTTCGGCCGCGTCAACGCTTGGACGATGCTTGACTGCGGTACCTGGCCGGTGCCGCCCAGGGGCGACGTCGGGCCGATCAGGGCGCCCGGCGCGGCACCCGTACTCCTCGTCTCCTACACAGACGACGCGGCGACCCCCCTGAGCAACGCCCAGGCGGTCCAAGCCCAGTTGGAGCGCGGATCGCTACTGATCCGCGAGGGCACCGGCCACGGCGCCTACGCTTCCAACTCGGCCTGCATCGACCGCTCCGTCGACGCCTACCTGGTCAACGGCGCCCTGCCGGGGTTCGTTTGCCTGGGCCGTCATGCCGTGGGCGCGGTGGCCCGGGGGTCTTCCTGCGACACCTCGGTGGCCGAGGCGAGCCGCTGCTGCATGCGCAGATGGCGGAACTCGTAGTGAGCGCCGGACTGCCGTAGCACTCCCCTGCGGTGCGCTTCGTCGAGGAACGTCATGATTCGCCAGGGCAGCCGCCGCGTCAGGGCCAGCCAGACACGGGCAACGGCCAGTTGCCCCCAAGCGGTGAGCGCGAGTGCGGCGGTGCCCATCGGCACCCACATCTGCGCCGCGACATGGTCGAGCCCGCCCCGCGACGCGAACGCCCAGGCCAGGAGGACACACACCCCGCCCGTCATGACCGCCACGACTCCGGACCGGGAAAGCGACGCCATGCGGTCCGTGCGCAGGATGACTTGCGGATTGGCCGCCCGGATGAGATCGGAGGGAGCACTGAGCGCACGATAGAGACCCGAAGCAGGGCCGCCGATCAGCGCGATCAGGACTCCGCCCATCGCACCGGGGAGCAGGAACCGGTCGAGCGGGTGCCGGGCGGCGCTCTGAGCGAGCCAGGTCCGAGACTGCCTGGGTAGCTCCGGCAGCATGTTCACCGCATCGGCCGCGGTATGGCCGTCGACGAGGATGCGCAGGTCGCCCTGGGCAACGCGGAAGGTCACCCGTGTGTCGAACGACTCGCACTTCTGGTCGCAGCTCGGCGGATGGCTGCCGTGAGGATATGCCGTGAGCCGGGCGCCTCCGTGTGGGTACACCAGGATGCCGGCGATCTCCGTCGAGGACTCGACGGTGCGGACGCCGTCAGGTGTTTCCTGGTGCAACCACTTCCCAAGCCGCGTGCCGTCCAGGTCGGGCGCCCTGGAGGTCTCCACCGCGGAGAACGCGTAGCCGACGGCGCCCACCGTCCCGCCTGCCGCCACTCCGACAAGCAGGCACACAGCCCAGCCGTGCAGAAGCCCGGTCACGAAACGCCGGGCGATACGGCCCTCACCGACATGGGAAACGGCCGTCCGCACCCCCTGTCGCCTCGCTGCCGCCCACAGGCACAGGGCCGCGGTGAAGCACAGGGCACCGGCCACCATCGGCCACGTGCCGAGGTCGTGCCCGAACAGCCATGGCCTGACGATAACGAGCCCTGCCAGGGCGAGGAGGCCACCCCCGGCCTGTGCCGCGAGCCGACCGGCAGGACTGCCCGCCCAGGGCAGCCCGAGCGGCACCGCATGGCGGGCAAGACCCGCAACCCCGAAGTACAAGGCGATCAGCACGCCGAAGACCGCGCCCCCGAACAACTCGGCCGCCCAGCCGTCCGTGACCGTGCCGAACTGCAGCCCGAACTGCACGGAGCCTCCGGTGAGGGCGTACCCGAGGCTGGCCACGGCGGCCGTCGCCATGCAGACCGTGAGCTGCCGGTGCAGTGCCGTGCCCCCTTCGCTCCGCGCCGCCGACACGGGCAGGAGCAGGGCAAGACCACCGGTGAATCCGACCAGGGTGCCGACCAGATTGGCCGCCAGTGACGGCCTGTCGTCGACGACGAAGACGTCGCCGCCGACGCTGGAGAGCAGGATGGGGACGGCCAGTACGAACGTGAGTGCCTGCGCGAGCAGGGCGGGCGCCACCAGCCGCAGCGCCCGCGGCACGCAGAGATACAGCTCCCACCAGGCGAGCCGCTTGGTCCCTCGCCGCTCCAACTCGCGGGCAAGCCAGGCCAGCCAGCGCCTGGCGTCCGCTGTGCGCCACCGTGAGTCGACACCTCCGTCGCCGAACGCGGCTGGTACGAACGCGTCGAGGAGGTGCTCTTCGATCCCGGCCGTCGTCCCGAAACGAGGATCGTCGAGGAGCTCTTGGGGGTCGCGGGACACGTCGCCGTAGACCGTGCGGGCCAGGGCCACCATGAGCGGGTTGGCCAGGATCTGCAGGAGCGCACCGGCTGCCGGGGCGCGCGAGTCCTCCTGCAGGGACTGCAGGGAGTCCAGCACCGGGGTCCACACCGTCGTGCGGCGATCGCGGGGACCACGTAACGGACGCGCGGTGCGCTCCAGATATGACTTCGCCTCGGCGAACTCCAGCGGCAGCAGCTCAAGGACCTCCGCACCAGTGAGTACGTCGCTGCACGCGACCGTGCTGCGCCAGGCCGTGGTCCGCGAGGTGACGAGCACCGGCATGCCGTCGTCCAACTCGGCGTTGAGCCTGCGCATCCCGGTGCCGTACAACGCCGGGGGCAGTTCGTCGAAGCCGTCGAGGACAGGCGTGATCAGCCCGGCGTCGAGCAGCGCCCCGGCCAGTACGGTGCCGTCGGTGGTGGCCGCCAGCGGCCGGTACTCCGCCACGAGCCGCTCGACGAGCCAGGCACGCAGGGCGGTGGTGCCCGGGTCCCAGGCCGCCAGGGGGAAGATCACGGGCACCGCCGTGCCGGGCGTGCGCTTCCTCAGAAGGTCGAGCGTGCAGCACACGGCGAGCACACTCTTGCCCGAGCCAGGGCTTCCGAGCACGACCATGCGCCTGGACGGCACCTCCTCGAAGGCCGTGGCGATCGACGCCAGACAGTTGTCTCCGGGCCGGGGCTCCGGCACCGGGCGCCCACGCCGGATGTTCCGTGTGTCGTCCGTGAGCAGTCTGTCGGCCCGCCTCCAGCGGACGTTCAGCGGCTTCGGGTCCTGCAGCCGCCGCAGCCGCGCCTCCTGCGCCCATTGGACCCGTACCGCCTCGGCGAGCGCATCAGCGGTCTGTCGCAACACGACGCCGGATTCCGGGGGCGCGTCCGTGCGACGCAGGACGTCCACGAGCAGGGCCGCGACGGACACCATGACGCCGACCACGGATACGACGAACGCGGGGCCGTCGTACTGCACTTGCTCACCGTGCCCGCCGCCGACCCGGCGGAGCGTGACGGCCAGCACGACCAGCGCCGCACAGCCGACGCCGACCCACAGCCTGCGTCGTGTCCAGACTTCCCGCCCACGCATGCCGTTCCCTCCGTACCCCTCGCCTCATGTCGAACTGAGCGTTTCAAGGAAGAAGCGCCTGGCGGCGGGTCAGTGCACTTCTGCAGCGGGGCGCTTAGTGGTGAGAACAGGGAGGCGCGTGCGCCGTGCGCGCTCCGGACGGGGTGTGTGGTACGAGGGCGGCACCACCTCCGCGTCCAGCTCCGCCGACCAGGTCGGCACCAGCCGCACTCCAACCGGCGATCCGGTACGGGCCACCGGCGTATCTGCCTGCTCCACCAGGAAAGCCGTCAACTCCTCGATCTGACCAGGCAGTTCACGCGGCCCGAGGTGAGGCGTACGCGAACGACCAGGGTGGGGAACGAGCGCCGCGATCTCGATCGCCTTGGCCGTCGGGAGCGGCATCTCGTCGAGCTCCTGGTCGCACACCGCCATCATCGGATGCTGATCCGCCGGCGTAGCGAGGTCGTGTCGGACATTCAGCAAGACCGCCGTCGTCATCACCGCGAAGTCCGCCGGGCGCAAGGTCTTCGGCCTCGCCACCGCAGGCGTCCGTCTCGCTTGACCTCTTGCGCGTCAGTCCGGCAGCCAGTGCAGCTCGTGCGCCAGGGTTTTGGCGACGGCACGGATGCGGCGGTGCAGCGGCGACTGCTCGCGTGGGAGGACCAGGTGGATCGTCAGGCTGGGCGCGCCTCGCAGCGGTCGCCAGGTGAGACCGGCCGGTTGTGCCGTGACCGCGGCTTCTCCGGCCGGGGCGAGGGTGACCCCGTCGCGCAGGTCGCGCTGAGACATGTCGAAAGAGACTGCGGGCGTGTGGAATCGGGGGTGTGGTCGGGTGTCTCGGAACAGTGCGGACAACTGATCGTGGATCACGGGGTTGGCCACACGGTCCGGGAGTCGCAGCGGATACGCGGCCGCGTCGGCGATCTCGATCTCCGGGTGTTCGGCCAGCGGATGGTGCTGCGCCAGCTGGACCCCGATGCGCGCACGCCGCAGCAGGAACCGGCGCACGCCACGGCCCGGCTGTTCACCGCGGGTGATCCCGGCATCGATGCGGCCGTCGGCGACCGCGGGGGAGATCTCCGGTGTCGCCATCGGGACCGCGCCGACCTCGAGTCCGCTGTTGCCGCGAATCAGCCTGTCCACCAGGGCCGGTGCCGTCTCGGCCCCGGCGCTGAGGCTGTATCCGATGCGCAGCGTGCCCAGTTCACCGGCCGCCGCGCTCCGGGCGGTGTCCCATGCCCGGTCCAGCGCCGCCAGCGCGGGCGGCGCGGACTCCGCCAAAGCCGCACCGGCCGTGGTCAATACGACGCTACGCGTGTTGCGGACCAGCAGGGCCGTACCGAGTTCCGCCTCCAATCGGCGCATCCGGGCGCTGAGTGCGGGCTGTGCGATACCGATCCGTGCGGCCGCGCGGGTGAAGTTCAACTCCTGGGCAAGGACCAGGAAGTACCGCAGGCTCACCGTATCCGGCGCCACGTGCCCTCCCTGCCGATTGATAACGATCCGTTCTGAGCCTATCCCGTACCGGTCTTTCCCTCGACCGCAGATCAAGCCCTAACCTGCGCGTATGGCGATTCAACCGACCGCAGTACCCGTCGCCGGGATCGATCGATCTGAGTGTCAATCCGAAGTCGGACGTGTCCGGCCGAACACAGGAGGTTTCCATGGCTAAGGGCTACTGGGTCAGTGTCTACCCCGCCATTTCCGACCCTGAGAGGCTGACTGCCTACGACAAGCTGGCCGGTCTGGCTGTTCAGGCTGGGGGCGGGCGCGTCCTGTCCCGGATCCCGTCCCGTGGCGGTCGAGTCGTCGCCCACGAGGCCGGAATCACGCAACGCGTCGTTCTGATCGAGTTCGACAGCTTTGAACAGGCCGTCGCGGCATACGAGAGCGAGGCATACCAGAAGGCGCTGGTGGCCCTCCCCGACGGCGTCGAGCGCGACTTCCGCATCATCGACGGCATCGACTGACCGGCGGGCCCAGCCATCGCTGAGCATCCGTCACCCTCCAGCCCGCCCCCACCGGCTGAATCGCGCCCACAGCACGCTGCCCCGCGTGCATACCCCGTGCACAATCACGCGGGAACTCCCGGGAAACCGCAGGTAGGAGCGGGAAGCGCCTCCGCAAGAGATATGGCCCTGACCAAGGGAAACCCCCTGGCCAGGGTCACAAAGGCAGACGAGTCGGGCTGCACGCCGGGTTCTGTCCCAGGCCTCATTCCCGCAGCGCGGGGATGACGCTGGTGCCATAGCCGTCGATGACGCTTTCGCGAGCATCGTGCATCGCGTAGATCGCGAACTGGTCCACGCCCAGTTCCTTCAACTGCCGCAGTTTCGCCACCTGTTGCTCCACCGTCCCGATGACGCAGAAGCGGTCCACGATGTCGTCCGGGACGAACGCCGTGTCGGGGTTGTCGGTGCGGCCGTGGTGGGAGTAGTCGTAGCCCTCGCGGGCCTTGATGTAGTCCGTCAGGGCCTCGGGGACCACATCCGAGTGTGCGCCGTACTTGGACACCAGGTCGGCCACATGGTTGCCGACCATCCCGCCGAACCAGCGGCACTGCTCACGCGCGTGTGCAAGGGCCGCCGGTGAGTCGTCCTCCGTGAGGTACGCGGGCGCCGCCACACAGATCGTCACCGACGCCGGGTCGCGGCCCGCCGCCGCTGCCGCGTCGCGGACCGCCTTGATCATTGTCTTCGTCAGGTAGGGGTCGGCGAGTTGGAGGATGAAGCCGTCGGCCTCCTCCCCCGCCATCTTCAACGCCTTGGGGCCGTACGCGGCCATCCAGACCGGGAGTTGGGCATCCGGTTTGATCCAGGGGAAGTGGACGACGGTGCCGCCGCCCAGGTCCGCCTCCCCTCCCGAGGCCAGCGTCCTGATCACCTTCATGGCCTCGCTGATCCGGGCCAGGGTGTTGGGCTTGCGGCCCGCCACCCGCATCGCGGAGTCGCCACGGCCGATGCCGCACACCGTGCGGTTGCCGTACATGTCGTTGAGCGTCGCGAACGTGGATGCCGTCACCTCCCACGTCCGCGTCCCCGGGTTGGTGACCATCGGGCCCACGATCAGGCGCTCGGTGTTCGCCAGGATCTGGCTGTAGATGACGAAGGGTTCCTGCCACAGCACCGCCGAGTCGAAGGTCCAGCCGTAGCGGAAGCCGTTGCGCTCCGCGCGCTTCATCAGGCTGATGACCTGCGAAGCCGGCGGGTCGGTCTGCAGGACGAGTCCGAAATCCATGGTGCGTCGCCTCTCCTAGCCGAGGTAGCCGAGGTACTGGATTAGCCGAGGTACTGCGTCATTAGCCGAGGTACTGGGTCGTACCGCGCGGGACATAGCAGCCGTGCCCGGCCCGCCCCGTGAACTTCCGCTCGTCGATGACCACTTCGCCCCGCGACAGGACCGTCTCGACCTGACCGGTGACCCGTTTTCCCTCGTACGCCGAGTAGTCCACGTTCATGTGATGGGTCTCCGCCGACATGACCTGCTCCGCCGCCGGGTCGTAGACGACCACATCCGCGTCCGCGCCCGGCGCGATCGTGCCCTTCTTGCCGTACAGGCCGAACATCCGCGCCGGAGTGGCACACGCGATCTCGATCCAGCGGCGGCGCGTGATGTGCCCGTCCACGACCGCCTGATGGAGCAGGTCCATGCGGTTCTCCACACCCGGCAACCCGTTCGGGATCTTGGAGAAGTCGCCCCGGCCCAGCTCCTTCTGCCCCACGAAACAGAACGGGCAGTGGTCCGTCGACACCACCTGGAGATCGTTCGTGCGCAGGCCCCGCCACAGCGCCGCCTGATGCTCGCGCGGGCGCAGGGGAGTTGAACAGACGTACTTCGAGCCCTCGAAATCCGGCTCGGCCAAATTGTCCGTCGACAGGAAGAGATACTGCGGGCACGTCTCACCGAACACCGGAAGTCCCTCATCCCGGGCCCTGGCAATCTCGGCCAACGCCTCCCGGGCCGACACATGCACCACATACACCGGCGCACCCGCCACCTGGCTGAGCTTGATCACCCGGTGCGTCGCCTCCGCCTCAAGCAGCGCCTTGCGCACCTCACCGTGATACCGCGGATCCGTCTCGCCCCGCGCCAGCGCCTGCTGCACCAGCACATCGATCGCAATGCCGTTCTCCGCGTGCATCATGATCAGCCCGCCATTGTCAGCGGCCTTCTGCATCGCCCGCAGAATCTGCCCGTCGTCGCTGTAAAACACCCCCGGATAGGCAGTGAACAGCTTGAACGAGCTGATTCCTTCCTCAACGAGAAAGTCCATCTCCTTCAGCGATCGGTCGTTCACATCGGAGAGGATCATGTGGAAGCCGTAGTCGATCGCGCACTTCCCGTCCGCCTTCGCATACCAGGCGTCCAGGCCGGCCCGCAGCGAATGCCCCTGGCTCTGCACCGCGAAGTCCACGATCGTGGTCGTGCCGCCCCAAGCCGCCGCTCGCGTGCCCGTTTCGAACGAGTCGGAGGCGAAGGTGCCGCCGAACGGCAACTCCATGTGCGTATGCGCGTCAACACCCCCCGGAATCACGTACTTATGGGAAGCATCGATGACGCGGTCCGCAGTCCACTCCTGCGTCCCGGTGGAAGCCAGGGCCGCGATGCGGCCGTCCTCGATCAATACGTCGGCGTGAATCTCTTCGGCGGCCGTGATGACAAGGCCACCGGTGATCAGAGTGCGGGTCATCCTTCGCGCCTCCCTGCGCCGGGCTCATCGCGGTCCCGGTCTGGTCGTGGAGTTGGAGTCTCTGGGGTGGTGTGTGCCGGCGACGGCATCGCCGCGCCCGCCGGGCCGCCGCGGATCAGGGTGCGGGTACTCATGGTGGGGCGCTCCCTTTCAGGCTTGGGCGTACGTACGTACGTACGGGCGGGCGGGGCGGGAGGCATAGGCACACGCCGGTGGCGTGCTGCCCGAACTACACGTCCCTCAGGGCTCGTTCCAGGATCGTCGCCCCCTCCTCCGCCTCCGCGACCGTCAGCGTCATGGGCGGCGCGATGCGCAGCACGCTCGTGTCGTGGCCGCCGCCCTTGCCGATCAGAAGGCCGCCCTCGCGTGCCGCTTCGAGCGCGTCGGCCGCCGCCCGCGGATTCGCCTCGCCCGTCGTGGGATCGACCAGTTCGATGCCGATCATCAGGCCGCGGCCCCGCACTTCGCGTACGACGGGAATGTGGGCGCAGATGGCGCGCAGCCGCTCGATGAGGAGGCCGCCGACTCGCCGGGCATTGCCCTGGAGGTCGTGCTCCAGGAGGTAGGTGAGGTTCGCGTTGCCCGCCGCCATCGTGACCGGGGAGCCGCCGAACGTCGAAATGGAGTTGGAGTCAAGGGAGTTCATGACGTCCGCGCTCGCCACCACTCCCCCGATCGACATGCCGTTGCCGATGCCCTTGGCGAAGGTGAGCATGTCCGGCGGGCCGCTCGCGGCGTGTGCCTGCCAGCCCCAGAAGTGGTCGCCGGTGCGGCCCCAGCCGGTCTGCACCTCGTCCGAGATCCACAGAATGCCGTGCTCGCGCAGGACCTCGCGGAAGGCCGCGTAGAGCCCGTCCGGGGGTGAGGTGAAGCCGCCGACGCCCTGGATCGGCTCGGCGATCAGTGCCGCCACTCCCCCGCGTGCCTGCCCGAGCATGTCCCGCAGGTCGGCGACGCAGGCCTCGGTGAACTCGGCGTCGGTCAGCTCGGCGTACGGTCCACGGCCGCGGACGCCCCCATGGACGTACAACGTCTGGAGCGGCGAGAGGCTCGTGGGCGACCAGCTGCTGTTGCCGGTGATGCCGACGGCCGTGAAGGAGCGGCCGTGGTAGCTGTTGCGCATCGCCAGGACCTGGTTCGAGCGGCGGTGCGCCGTGGCCAGGAGCAGGGCCGTGTCGTTGGCCTCGGTCCCGGATGTGGTGAAGAAGACGCGGGCGTCGGGGATGCCGGAGAGGCCCGCGACGCGCTCGGCGAGGTCGATCATCGGGCGGTTGAGATAGAGCGTCGAGGAGTGGATGATGCGGCCGGCCTGCTCGCTGACCGCCTTGGTGACCTCGGGCAGCGCGTGCGCGGTCATGGTGGTGAGGATGCCGCCGAAGAAGTCGAGATACTTGCGCCCCTCCGCGTCCCAGACGTGGCGGCCCTCGCCGTGGGTGATCTCCAGCGGCTCGGCGTAATAGAGCGCGAGCCACTCGGGCAGGACGGACTTGTGGCGGCTGTAGAGATCCCTCACGGCTGAACCAGTCCTTCGTACGCGTCGGGACGGCGGTCGCGGTAGAACGCCCACTGTTGGCGTACTTCCTCGATCAGGTCCAAGTCCAGGTCCCTGACGACGAGTTCCTCGGCCTTGTCGCTCGCGGTCTCGCCGACGAACTGGCCGCGCGGGTCGACGAAGTACGAGGTGCCGTAGAAGTCGTTGTCGCCGTACTCCTCGACGCCCACGCGGTTGATCGCGGCGATGAAGTACTCGTTGGCGACGGCGGCCGCGGGCTGCTCGAGCTGCCAGAGGTAGGCGGAGAGGCCGCGGGATGTGGCGGAGGGGTTGTAGACGATCTGCGCGCCGTTCAGGCCGAGCTGGCGCCAGCCCTCGGGGAAGTGCCGGTCGTAGCAGATGTAGACGCCGACCTTGCCGACCGCGGTGTCGAAGACGGGCCAGCCCGCGTTCCCCGGCTTGAAGTAGTACTTCTCCCAGAAGCCCTTGACCTGGGGGATGTGGTGCTTGCGGTACTTGCCGAGGTACGAGCCGTCGGAGTCGATCACGGCGGCGGTGTTGAAGTAGAAGCCGGACTGCTCGACCTCGAAGACCGGTACGACGATGACCATGCCGGTCTCGCGGGCCAGCGCCTGCATGCGCGTGACGGTGGGTCCGTCCGGCACGGGCTCGGCCCAGCGGTAGTGCTCGGGCTCCTGGACCTGGCAGAAGTAGGGGGCGTTGAAGACTTCCTGGAAGCCGATGATCTTCGCACCCTGGCGGGCCGCCTCGCGGGCGTGCTCCTCATGCTTGGCGATCATGGATTCGGTGTCGCCGGTCCAGGTCGCCTGGACGAGTGCGGCGCGTACGACAGTGGCCATGAGAGCTGCTCCTTCACATGTCCGTGATGGGACGTCAGAGAGCTTCTACGCCCGTAGACTTGATGCGTAGATAGGAGAACGTAAGCCTCGTCGACCTGCTGGGCAAGACCATCGCCGTTAACCGGCGGAGTCGATCATGTTTCGCACCCGAGCGGGCGAGAAGCGATCACCCGGCGATCACGACGCGAGCGGGATACGGGCAGGACGCGGGCAGCGTCAGGCGCTGAATCCGGCCACGCGCAGGGCGTGCACGAGGTCCCAGTGGTGCTCGTCCGACACCCCCTGGGCCGCCTCCAGGAGCAGCGGTATGAGGCGGTAGGGATCGGTGTGCGCGCAGCCGGCCGCGTCCTCGGCGGTACGGACGCGAAGATAGGCGTCGAGCAGCGCACGGGCCTCGCGCTCGCGGCCCGCGTCGATCAGCGCGAGGACCGCTTCGGCGATCTCCGGCGCGGGCCGTGCGACGCCCTGCCGAAGCAGCTTGCGGCAGTCGTCGGCGCGGCCCGACCCGGCGAGCGCGTCGGCAAGGGCGACGAGGCGGTCGGGCGGCAGCGACGCGGCCTCCCAGAGCAGCGTCGACCAGTCGGCGCCGAGGCCCGCGCGGTGCAGTTCGGCCCCGAACGCAGGGAGGCGGGCCGCGGGCCAGCCCGCCGCCTCGACGAGCACGCCGTGCGCCTCGCCGCTGCGGCCTTCGCCGCGGAGCCTGACCAGTGCGGCGACGGCTTCGGCGGTGGCCCGGCCGGCGTCGCGGTCCGGGCCGATGAAGACACTGCCGGTGTCGCTGTCGACGTCACCGGGGGCCGTTTCGCCGGGCCCGTCGTCGGCGTGCGCGTACCGTGCGCCGCGCGGAGTGCGCCCGGCGGGCTGCCGCTCGGCCGTATCGGGTACGACGACGGGGGCGGCCGCTTCCTCGTCGAGGCCGGCGAAGCGGGCGCCGCGCGGTCGGCGACGCGGGGCGGCGGCCTGCTCGGGGACGGGGGGCTCCTCGGGGGCAGGAGCAGGGGCGGGGGCAGTGGCGGAGGCAGGAGCAGAGGCGGAGTCGAAAGGTGCCGCGTCGAAGTCCGCCGGCGAGGCATCACCGCCGTACTCCGCATGCTCCCCGTACTCCGTGTACTCGGTGGCCTCGGTGGACTCCTCATACTCCGCGGGTGGAACACCGACGCCGTACGACGAGACCCCGGCGTCCGGCGTGCCCAGGTCGACCCACTGGGGACGGTCCGCCTGCTCCAACCGCTCGATACGTTCCCGGAGTTCGGCACAGCGCGCCGTCGCCCGCTCGTGGTCGTCCCGCACCCAGGCGAGGTCACGGTTGAGCCGCTCCACCTCGTCGGGCGTCGCCGCGGCGGCGAGCGAACGCCCGAGCTCCGCCTGCCGTTCCACCGCGTACCGCTGCTCGGTGATCATCATGTCGAGGCGCTCGCCAAGGAGCTGACTGCCACCGGGCCGTGCGTCGTACGCCGCGAGCGAGGCGGCGTGCAGGGCGCGCGCCTGCTGCGTCTCCTGCCCGGCGGCCCGCTCCCCGTACGCCGCGGCGAGGTCGTGCAGCAGCGCCTCCACCACGTCCCAGGGCGGCACCTCCGCGCCGTCGATGCAGGCCTGCATGCCATCGGGGTCGCGCGACCAGAACACGCCGCACCACCCGGCGCCGGAGTCGAGCCGCGCCAGGAGATCCCGCAGGTATCTCGCGAACTCCCGCACCTGATCCGGGAGTTGTCCTACTGCCATCCGAGCCAGCACCGCCCCATGGAGCCTGGAGTCTTCCGGTCCGGAAGATAACACCAGTCGTGTTACGGGACGACTACACGCAGTTTTCCACCCGGCCCGCAGCGCCTCACACGGTGCCGTCCGCGCGGTGAGCCAGGACGGACCCGCACAGCCGGCGCAGGCCCTCGTGGAGCTCGTCCGGATCGGCTCCCTGGCCGGTCAGATGCTCGACGAGGTCACCGCGGACGGCGGCGAGCAGAGCGTGCGCGAGGTAGTCGGCCGCCGCGTCGCCGTGTACGCCGGACAGCATCCCGGCCACTTCGGAGTGCCACAGGTCGTAGGTGGGGTTGAGGTAAGGACTGCCGGCCCCGGCCCGCTCCAGGGCGAGCATCAGCGCGCGCTGGTTCAGCTTGAGGTCGAGCAGCGCCGACAGGAGCGCGGGCAGCCGCTCCTCGGCCGGCGCTCCCGGCCCCAACGGCGGCGGCCCGTGCAGGACTTGCTCGCGCAGCTGCCGGGTCTCCTCGACGACCAGCGCCTTCAGCAGACCGGTGCGGTCGGAGAAGTGCCGGAAGACCGTGCCCTTGCCGGCTCCGGCGGCCTGGGCGATGTCGGCCATCTTGACGCTGTCGGGGTCGGCGGCGTCCCTGAACAGCCGCGCCGCGGCGGCCAGCAGCGCGGCCCTGTTGCGGACGGAGTCGGCTCGCTCCTTGCGGACGGCGGTGATGGGATCCTCCTCGGTCGGGCGGGATGCGAGATGCGGGACGGGTGATGCGGGACGGGTGATGCGTGATCTACAGGATCGCAGGAGTCGAGAATAAGTCGACCCCGGGTCCGATACTTGTAAACGGACCCGGGGTCAGGTTAGCGTCGCCGCCATGACACCACACCCTTCACCCACCGCCGGCTCGTCGGCCGTGAGGCCGTGCGCGACTACATCCGCGACTACCCGGACCACATCGACTTGCGGAGCTTCGAGGACCTGACCGTCCATCGCACCGAGGACTCCGGGACCATCGTCGCGGAACTGCACGGCGTCGGCCGCGCCGTCGCCACGGGGCGCCCCTTCGACATGCCGTACATCCAGGTCGTCACCGTCCACGACGGCCTGATCACCCGCTTCCGCGACTACTGGAACGGCGCGCTGGCGGCCGACGCCTTCGACGGCGGGATACCCGTCGGCGGCTCGCACACAGGAGAGAGCAACCGATGACCCACCCCACCGGATTCCTCGTCACCGGCGGCACCGGAACCACCGGCAGCCGCGTCACGGCCACCCTCGCCGACCGGGGCCTGCCGGTCCGCGCGGGGAGCCGCAGCCCCGCACCGGGCACCCGCCAAGTCCGCTTCGACTGGGCGGATTCCGCCACCCATGGGCCCGCGCTCTCCGGTGTCGGCGCCGTCTACCTCGTACCGCCCATCGGCGACACCGATCCTGCCCGCGTGATGCTGCCGTTCCTGGAACGCGCGCGGGACGGGGGCGTACGCCGCTTTGTGCTCCTCAGCTCCTCCGCGATCGCCGAGGACGACCCCGGCATCGGCGAGGTCCACCGGGCGCTGCGCCAACTGGCGCCGGAGTGGGCGGTGTTGCGCCCCTCCTGGTTCATGCAGAACTTCGTCACGCCCGGCCATGCCCACGCCGAGAGCATCCGCAGCGCCGGGGAGATCGTCACGGCCACGGGGCAGGGGCGGGTGGCGTTCGTCGACGCGGCGGACATCGCGGACGCCGCCGTACACGCGCTGCTCGATGCGCGGCCGCACAACACCGCGCATGTCATCACTGGCCCGGAGGCGCTCAGTTACAGCGAGGCCGCCGAGGCGATCTCGAAGGCCTCGGGGCGCGAGGTGCGCCATCGCCCGGTCTCCACCGGGGAGTTCCGCGCGCGGCTCACCGCCTCGGGGATCCCCGAGGATTTCGCCCGCATGCTCGCCGCCATGGACGAGGGGATCTCGCGGGGTGCGGAGGACCGGGTGAGCCCGGCGGTGCGGGAGGTCACGGGCCGGGGGGCCCGGAGCTTCCTGGATTTCGCCCGCGACCATGCGGGGCGCTGGCGCGCGGCTTGAGCCGGGCGCTGGCGCGCGGCTTGAGCGGTGGGGGCAGCGTATGTGTCTGCGGGTGCGTCGTGGCTGGTCGCGCCCGCGCGGCGGAGCCGCATATGTCACAGCCCCGCGCCCCTTCAGGGCCCGTGGATTAGGCCGGCACCAGTGCGCACGCCTTTGCCACCTCGTCCAAGGAAAGGCCCAGCGCCACCGCCAGCGCTGACACCGTGAAGAACGCCGGCGTCGGGGCCCGGCCCGTCTCGATTTTGCGGAGCGTCTCGGCGGAAAGCCCGGCGGTCGCTGCCACCTCCACCATGCTCCGCTCGCCACGCGCCTCGCGCAGCAGCCGGCCGAGCCGCTCGCCGCGCTCGCGCTCTTCGGGGGTCAAGGGGGTCCGCACCATGCACCCATTCTAATACCGCCCCGGCGCCGAAGACCATTCCCATACCGGTATAGTTATTGGCAGCGGCGAACGCCGGCGACGGGCCGCGCATCCTCACAGCACTGTGACACCACGACGACATCCGCGACGAAGATCGTTCGTACGATGTTTCGGTGACACACGAGATCATTGACTACGGACAGTTCGCCGACCGGCTGGGGCGTCAACAGGGGCGCCCCCGCTGGTCGTTGCTCGACGAGGTGCAGCGGGAATGGGGCTATGTGGACCCGGGCGGCGAGCCCGGGCACTCGCGCTGGGGCGGTGAGAACCAGGAGGGGGGCATCGACTGGGACCTGCCCGTCCCGCAGGCGCTCAACGAATGGTGGGACTCGCCGCTCAACTCCTTCGCCTTCAACCCGCGCCTGTACTGGGTCCATACGCAGTGGCCGCCGAAGCTCTCCGAGCTCGACGTGGACGAGGACAGCGGGCTCATAGGGCCCGACGACGACGACCGCGTGTGCGTCTTCATGTCCGAGTACCACTACGCCCATGAGTGGGGCTACTTGGCCGCAGAGGCCGAGCTCCCCGACCCCAGGGTCGTCGTGAGCATCGGCGGTGAGTGGGTGGTGCAGAGCCGCTCGCTCTCCGAGTTCCTGATGCAGCTGGCCTTCGAGCGGATGCCCGCGCACTACGGCTGGACGCTGCGGTTCGGCCGCGACACCGTCGACGCCGACCCCGAGGTCGTACGGCGCCTTGAGGCCTCGTACCGCGAACTGGGCCTGCTGCCCTGGCAGGAGATGGGCACGGACGCCCTCTCGTACGGCGCGCCGGACGCGGTGATCCGGCACGGCCGCGGCCCCGGAGCCGACTTCAAGATCGTCATCAACGCGCGGACCCGCACCGCACTGCTCGACGTCGCCCGCACGCTGGGCCTGGAGTGGAACGACAAGGACATCAGGCCGCCGTCCGAAGTGCCCGAGCCGCTGGAGGACCTCGGCCCGGTCTCACTCCAGGCGGGGGACGCCGATGAGCGCGGCCGGTGGACGGTCCTGACCCGGGAGTACCCGCAGCCGCCGGTGGTGGCCGGCGAGGCGGCGGCGCTGGTCGAAGAGCGCAGCACGCTCAGGGCGGTGGCCTCGCTGCAGGGGCCGACGATGGTCGTGGCGGGCGACACGGAAGGCCGGGTGCACGTCCGGGAGACCGACGACGAGGACCCCGAGACGATCACGCTCACCCTGCACCGCGCCCCGGTGACCTCGGTGACCTGTCTGGAGCTGGCGAGCACGCGCCTTGTCCTGAGCGGCGACGCGAACGGCGTCATCCGCTACTGGTCGACGCGCCGCAAGCCGATGCGCTCGCCGTTCGCCCGCAGAAACACCCCGATCGCCTCGCTGGCCGCCGCCGTCCTGCCGACCGGTCCCGCACTCGCGGCGGCCTGGGCGGACGGTCTCGTCCGCGTCTGGGACCTGGTGTCGGACGCGGTCGCGAACCTCCGCCTCGGCACCGGCATCAAGTTCCTCGGCCTCGACACCGACGGCACCCTGCGGGTCACCGACGCGGACTCCACCGCGGCGCTCCGCCTCGACCTCGCCAAGCTGTGGCCGCACCGCGACCTCCAACTGCGCCTGGAGGACGTGGACTGGGGCTCCCTGTGGACCGCACGCGGCCCCGGCCACATGGTCCCCGAGCTGATCGGCAAGGTGACGTCGGACGACAAGAAGACGGCCATGGACGCGGTGCACGACCTCTACCGCCTCCTCGTCTCCAAGGAGGCGGCGTCGACCGCGGCCGTCCCGGCCATCCCCTTCCTGGTCGAGCTCATGACGGACCCGGACAACAAGTCCCGCAGCACGCTGCTCCTGCTCATCGCGGACCTGGCGGACGTCCACCAGGCGCGCGGCGGCCGCGGCGACGCCCAACTCGCCGCGGTACGCGAGGCGTTGCCGACCCTGCGCTATCTGCACGACGACCCGGAGGGTTCGATCCGCTGGGCGGCGAACGAGCTGGAGCAGAACTGCGCGGCCCGCTGAGCGCGCCCTAATCCGGGCGCACGACCATCGCCGACCCCCCGCCCCTGCGCACCTTCTCGGCAGCGGCGAGCCACTTGCCGTCCGGCAGCCGCTGGACGCCGGTGGCCGCCCCGATCTCGGGGTTCTGCTTGAAGGAGTGGCCGATCGACTCGAGCTCGGGCCTCAGCGGGCTGTCCCACAGCCCCGGCTCGAGCTCGGTCTGGGCGGCGTTGCGCTGGCTCGCACGCGGCGCCGCGATCGCCTCGACCAGCGGAAGCCCCCGGTCGACGAAGCCCGTCAGGGTCTGCAGGACGGTGGTGACGATCGTCGCGCCGCCCGGCGACCCGAGCGCGACGACGGGCTTCCCGTGCCGGTCGAGGACGATCGTCGGCGAGATCGACGACCGGGGCCGCTTGCCCGGACCCGGCAGGTTCGGGTCGTGCACGGAAGGACTGGCGGGCGCGAAGGAGAAGTCGGTCAGTTCGTTGTTGAGCAGGAACCCGCGCCCCGGCACGGTGATGCCGCTGCCGCCCGTCGACTCGATGGTCAGGGTGTAGGCGACGACGTTGCCCCACTTGTCGGCGGCGGTGAGGTGCGTGGTGTTCTCGCCCTCGTACGTCGTCGGTGCGGCCTTGTCACCGGACCCGCACGCCGCCGGATCGCGCGGATCGCCCGGCGCGAGCGGGCTCTTCAGGACGGCGTCGTCGCGGATCAGGCACTCCCGCGAGTCGGCGAACCGCTGCGAGAGCAGTTCCTTCGTCGGTACGTCCTCGAAGGCGGGGTCCCCCACCCAGCGCCCCCGGTCGGCGAAGGCGATCCGGCTCGCCTCGATGTAGCGGTGCAGATACTTCGCCTTCGAGGCCTTGGAGAGGTCGGTGCGCTCCAGGATGTTCAGCGCCTCGCCGACGGTCGTCCCGCCGGACGACGAAGGCGCCATCGAGTAGACGTCGAGCCCTCGGTAGGACGTCTTCGTCGGCGCCTGGCGCTTCACCGCGTACGCCTTCAGATCGGCGGCGGAGAGATCGCCGGGCCTGGCGACCCGGCCCGACGCCGGGTCGACGGGCGGCTTGTTCACCGTCCGTACGATGTCCTTGCCGATGCCGCCCCGGTACAGCGCCCCGACACCCTTGCGCGCCAACTCCTCGTACGTACGCGCAAGATCGGGGTTCTTGAACGTCGACCCGACGACCGGCAGCTCGCCACCCGGCAGGAAAAGCTTCGCCGTGTCGGGGAAGTCCTTGAACCGCTTCTGGTTCGACTCGGTCTGCGCGCGGAAGGTCGGGTCGACCGTGAAGCCGTCGCGCGCCAGGCGCTCGGCGGGCTTCAGAAGCGTGCCGAGGCGTTTGCTGCCCCACCGGTCGAGAGCCGACTGCCAGGTCGCGGGGGTGCCGGGGGTGCCGACGCCCAGGCCGCTGGTGACGGCGTCCGCGAAGGGGATCGGCTTGCCGTTCTCCAGGAAGAGGCCGGAGTCGGCGGTCTTGGGGGCCGTCTCGCGGCCGTCGATGGTGCTCACCTTGCGGGTCTTCGCGTCGTAGTGGACGAAGTAGCCGCCGCCCCCGACACCCGCCGAGTACGGCTCGGTGACGCCGAGCGCCGCCGCCGTGGCGACCGCCGCGTCCACCGCGTTGCCGCCCTTCCTCAGGACCTCGATCCCGGCGGCGGACGCGTCGGCGTCGACGCTGGAGACGGCGCCGCCGTATCCGACGGCCACCGGCACCTTTTCCACGGGGCTTTCAACCGGGCTTTCAGCTGAGCGCGGAGACGAAGGGGGCGTGGCGGCACCGACCGACACCAAAACCCCTCCGACCGCCAATAGCGTCAGATTCCGTACGACAGCACGACGCATTCGTACCTCCAGTCAACAGCCGTCTGCGCAGCGTAACTTCGACTCCCCCGCCTCGTCAGGACCCCCTCGAACACGGGTCCGGAAGCCCGCTAGCATGCGCCCCCATGACCGAAGACGTGCGCAATATCGCCCTCGGCCTGATCGCGGCCGGCCTCTGTGCCGTGCTGGGCTGGCTCGCCCGTTCCTACCTGTGGCGGCGCAAGCTCCGCCGCAAGCAGGCCTTCTTCGGGCTGCCCGACAACTCCGAGTCGCTGCTCGTGGTGAACCGCGACGGCGGCGGCCCCGATCTCACCGTCGTACGCCATGACGTGTTCGCGCTCCTCGAACTCGCCGCGCTGATCAAGGACTGCGGGGCGCACGCCCAGCTCGTCGCGCACGACGCCGCACAGCAGAGCTTCGGCGAGCGCACCGAGTTCTGCGTCGGCGCCCCGGCCGCGAACCGCCGCATGGCCGCGCACATGCACTCCCTGCTGCCCGGCGTCCGCGTCAACACCGACCCGGAGCCGGGCCCGGACCGCGGCGCCTTCCAGATCGGCAGCGAGCGCTACCGCATGGAGGGCGGCACCACGGAGTACGTGATCCTCGCGCGGCTCACGGCCGGGCAGGGCCAGGAGGCGAGACCCGTCTTCCTCTTCTGCGGCCAGCGGGCGATCACCAACCAGGCGGCGACCCGCTATCTCGCCCGCCACCACGAGAAGCTGGCCCGCAAGCACGGCGGCAACACGTTCGTGCTGCTCCTGAAGGTCGTCAATTCCCAGGCGTACGGCGCCGACGTCGTCGAGCTCGTAGCGGACGTGACCCGCGCCGCGCAGGCCCCGGCGCCCGCGGTGACTCCGCCGCGCAATTCACATCGCGCCAAGTAGCGGTCTCCGGGCGCTTCTGTGACCTAGGCGGCAATTCCGGGCAAGAGGCAACCGATCAGGACCTTCGCCCCTCTCTCCGTGCAGTTCCACATTCGCACGGAGGTACGTTCCCTTGCTGCCCTTGAGCTCGTCCAGCCGCCGACGCCCGATACGTCCCCGCCACGTCGCGGGCCTCGCGACGCTGGCCGCCGCCCTGACCGCCTGTTCGGGCGGCGGCTCTGCCGCCGGGGCCGCTGACCTTGCGGCGGACAAGCCGGACATCTCGGTGAACCTGCGGGGCGAGCAGGCCAAGGCGGGCTCCCCGGTGAAGGTGAAGCTGGCCGACGGCAAGCTGAAGCAGGTGACGGTCACCGGCACCGAAGGCGCGAAGCTCACCGGCAAGGTCTCGGCGAACGGCGCCACCTGGACCTCGGACCGCAAGGCGGCGCCCGGCACCTCGTACAAGGTCGAGGCGGTCACGGACGAGGGCGGCAGCGCGCAGGCGTCCTTCGAGACGGCAGCCCCGGACCAGGTGAACAAGCTGACCCTGACGCCCGGCAAGGACACCACGGTCGGCGTCGCCCAGCCCCTGTCGGTCGTCTTCGACCACCCGGTGAAGAACAAGGCCGAGGTCGAAAAGCACCTGAAGGTGACGACCTCGAACGGCACCGAGGGCTCCTGGGGCTGGATCCAGAACTATGACGGCAAGGACCGCGTCGACTGGCGCCCCAAGGACTACTGGAAGTCCGGCACGAAGGTGAAGCTCGACGCCCAGTTGAACGGCATCGACTCGGGCGCGGACGGCGGCTGGTTCGTCCGCGACTACGTCACCGGTTTCACCGTCGGCAAGAGCCAGAAGGTCAAGGTCGACCTCGACAGCAAGCAGGCGACGCTCGTACGCGACGGGCAGGCTGTCAAGACGGTCCCGATGTCGGCGGGCACCCCCGGCGGCGAGAAGGCGTCCTGGGGCGGCACGTCCGTCCTGATGGCGAAGGAGGGCACGATCAACATGCGCTCCGAGACGGTGGGCCTGGGCGACGCCTACGACAAGATGGTCGACAACTCGATGCGTCTTACCTGGTCGGGCATGTACGCGCACGCGGCCCCCTGGAACGCCTCGTACTTCGGCAACACCAACCACAGCTCGGGCTGCATCGGCATGAGCGACGGCGACGCCTCCTGGCTCTACGGCCAGGTCCAGGTCGGCGACCCCTTCGAGGTCTCCGGCAGCGGCTCGAAGGGCGTCCCGGACCCGGGCAACGGCTATGGCGAGTGGAACCTCTCGTGGGCCGACTGGCAGACGAAGAGCGCGCTGAGCTGAAGGCCGCGCGAGAGGTGCATCCCTCAATAATCGTTACCGGGGCGTAACTTACCGACGGGTTACCCCCGGTAAAGCCTTGAGGTTACCGTCGGGTCACTTTGCTTGAACGAGTAAGGAGTGACCCGTGGGACTTCCGCGCAAGGCTCTGCGTACGACCACCGTGGGCGCCGTGTCCGCGACCCTCGTCGCCGGCGCCGCCCTCGGCCTCGCCCCGGCGGCCCAGGCGGCCCCCGCGGCCGCCCCGGCGGCGAGCTCCCCCGACGTACGTTTCGTCGACATCCCCGGCGACGGCGGCACGATCCTCAAGGCCAACGTCTTCACCCCGGAAGGCGCGAAGAGCGGCGGCAAGTACCCCGCGATCGTGCTGCCCACCAGCTGGGCGATGCCGCAGATCGAGTACGTCGCACAGGCCCAGAAGCTCGCGAACTCCGGCTATGTGGTGGTCAGTTACAACTCGCGCGGCTTCTGGCAGTCCGGCGGCGAGATCGAGACCGGCGGCCCCGAGGACATCGCGGACGCCTCCAAGGTCATCGACTGGACCCTGGCGAACACCCCGGCCGACCCCGAGAAGATCGGCATGGGCGGCGTCTCGTACGGCGCGGGCATCAGCCTGCTCGCCGCGGGGCACGACAAGCGGATCAAGGCCGTCGCCGCGCTCAGCGGCTGGGGCGACCTGATCGAGTCGATCTACAGCGGCCGCACCCAGCATGCCCAGGCCGCCGGACTGCTCGGCGGCGCCGGCGTCCTGACGGGCCGTCCAAGCCCCGAACTCCAGCAGACCCTCAAGGACTTCCTCGGGTCCAACCTGGACAAGGAGGACGAGATGATCGCATGGGGCGCGAAGCGCTCCCCTGCGACCTACATCGACCAGATCAACAAGAACGGCGCCGCCGTCATGCTGGGCAACGCCTGGGGCGACACGATCTTCCCACCCAACCAATACGCCAAGTTCTACGAGCAGTTGACCGGCCCCAAGCGCCTGGAGTTCCGCCCCGGCGACCACGCGACGGCCGAGGCGACCGGCCTGCTCGGCCTTCCCAACGACACCTGGACCTCCACCCAGCGCTGGTTCGACCGCTACCTCAAGGGCGAGAAGAACGGCATCGACACCGAAGCCCCCGTCCAGCTCAAGTCCCGTTCCACAGGCGGCTACGAGGGCTACCCCGACTGGAAGTCGGTCGGCGCGACGAAGAAGAAGATCGACCTCGGCGGTTCGACGACCATCCGCACGAACGTCGACTCGGGCGCCAACGGCGGCATCGTGCTGCTCTCGAACGCCCTCGACCAGTTCCTCAAGATCCCGCCGATGGCCTCGATGCCGCTGCTTCCGCGCCGCTACGCGGGCGTCTGGCAGTCCGAGAAGTACGACGCGCCGCAGCGCGTGCGCGGGACGGCCGAGCTGCACACCACGCTCACCAGCACCAAGGAGAGCGGCACCCTCGTCGCGTACCTGTACGACGTGGGCCCGCTCGGCCTCGGCAAGCTGGTCAGCAACGCGCCGTACACCTTCCACGGCAAGACGCCCGGCAAGCCGTTCGGCGTGGACCTGGAGCTGTTCTCCACGGCCTACGACGTACCGGCGGGACACAAGCTCGCCCTGGTCGTCGACACGGTCGACCCGCTCTATATCGAGCACAACCCGTCCGGCGCGCAGCTGACCTTCTCCTCGCCGGCGTCCGACCCGTCATACGTGTCGGTCCCGCTGCGCGAGCAGTGATCTCCGGCTGCTGCCGGCTGGGCTCTGGCTCCTTTAGCTACTGCGGACCCGGCAGCAGCGTCCCTGGTTCGGCCGGTGCCACTTCCACGGCCTCGGTCTTGGGATTGCGCCGCTGACGCTTGGACACCCACTGGGCGAACCACGAAAGCAGCATGCACATCCCGATGTAGATCGGTGAGATCACCAGCACCACGGGGATGAAAGGTAGATCGTAGTCGAGGTTCGACGCGATCAGCTTCCCGGCGTGGAGGAACTCCTCATAGGTGATCAGATAGCCGAGCGAGGTGTCCTTCAGGGCCACCACCAACTGGCTGATGATGGCGGGCAGCACCGAGCCGTTGTAGAGCGTCAGTCCGGTGACCACGCCGAGCGCGAGCGCGAGGACCGCGGAGATGCCGAACGAGGGCATCCACTTCGTCTCGGTGAACTGGTCGGTGTCGAAGAGCAGATAGAGGATCCACCCGACCAGGGCGAGGAGCACCACCGTGGAGAGCAGTCCGTAAAGCTTGTGTCTGCGCTCGGTGTTGGGCCCCGGTACGTCGTAGAGGGCGGTCGATTCGTGGGAGAGGGCTTTCATCGGGCGACTCCCCAGCGCTTTTCGAGGATGTTGAAGACGGCGCTGATGGCGAGGGTGATGATCAGGTAGCCGATGGCGATCCAGATGAACGTCCAGATGATGCTGTAGCCGAGTTCACTGAGTGTCTTGTACGTGCCGAGCAGTTCGGTGACGCTGAACGCACCGGCGATGGCCGAGTTCTTGGCGAGGGCGATGAGGGTGGAACCGACCGGCGGGATGACGGACCGGAAGGAGCCGACCGGGGCGACCCGGAACGACGCCATCAGGAAGCCGAGCGCGAGCGCCAGGATCGAGGAGTACACGGTGAGTTGGACGGTGCCGAGGAAGCCATCGCCGAACGTGGAGAAGTTGTCCGTCAGTACGTCCACGACACCTCCTCAGCTCGCCTGGTAGCGGTCGATGGGGGGCGGCTTCGGTGCCGGGACTCCGGAGAGGCCCAGCGTGGCGTCGTAGGCCTCCTTCCAGTCGCCGTTCTCCTCGCGGGCCGCGAGGGCGTCGTCGATGGCGAACCGCAGGGTGTTGTCGCCCTTGGGGACGCCGACGCCGTAGGGCTCCTCGGGGAACGGCTTGCCGACCACCTTGAGCTCGTCGGGCACCTTGGCCGCGTAGCCGATGAGGATCGCGTCGTCGGTGGTGACGGCGTCGACCTGATAGGTCAGCAGGTTGTCGACGCAGACCGAGTACGTGTCGTACGCGACGAGCGTCGCCTTCGGGTAGTCCTTCTGGATGCGCTGGTAGGGGGTCGAACCCGCCGCCGAGCAGACCCGCTTGCCGTCCAGGTCCTGCGGCCCGTCGATGCCGTCCTCGTCGGAGCGCACGAGCAGGCCCTGGCCCGCCATGTAGTAGGGGCCGGCGAAGCCGACGAGCTTCTTGCGGAGGTCGTTGATGGTGTAGGTGCCGACGTAGTAGTCGATCTGCCCGTTCTGCACGGCGGTTTCGCGGTTCGCCGACGCGATCGTCCTGAACCGGATCGACTTCGGGTCGAAGCCGAGCGATGCCGAGATCATCTTGGCGATCTCGATGTCGAAGCCCGAGTAGGCGCCGGTCGCGGGGTTCTTCTCGCCGAGGAACGGCTGGTCCTCCTTGGCCCCGACGACGAGGTGACCGCGCCGCTTCGCCTGCTTCCAGGTGCCGGAGCCCGGCAGCGTAAAGCCGGTCGCCACCTGGTACTTGGGCAGCTCGTCGGGTTGCGGCCCCTTCACCGGCGGGCTGCCTTCCCTGCCGCAGGCGGTGGCGGCGCAGACGGCGATGACGAGCGCCGCGAGCAGACGTGTCGTACGCATCATGGCTGTCCCCCCGTCAGTGCTTGAGGATCTTGGAGAGGAAGTCCTTGGCCCGGTCGCTCTCCGGGTTGTTGAAGAAGTCCTCGGGCGCCCGGTCCTCGACGACGCGGCCGTCGGCCATGAAGACGACGCGGTTGGCGGCCGAGCGGGCGAAGCCCATCTCGTGGGTGACGACGACCATGGTCATGCCGTCGCGGGCCAATTGCTGCATGACCTCGAGCACTTCATTGATCATCTCGGGGTCGAGGGCCGACGTCGGCTCGTCGAAGAGCATCACCTTCGGGTCCATGGCGAGCGCGCGTGCGATGGCCACGCGCTGCTGCTGGCCGCCGGAGAGCTGCGCGGGGAACTTGTCGACCTGCGAGGCGAGGCCCACGCGTTCGAGCAGCTCGCGGGAGCGCTTCTCGGCGTCCTCCTTCTTCCGGCTTCGCACCTTGATCTGAGCGATGGAGACGTTCTGCAGCACGGTCTTGTGCGCGAAGAGGTTGAAGGACTGGAAGACCATGCCCACCTCCGCGCGGAGCATGGCCAGTGCCTTGCCCTCTGCGGGCAGTGGCTGACCGCCCAGTGCGATGGCTCCGGACTGGATCGTCTCCAGCCGGTTGATCGCCCGGCACAGCGTCGATTTGCCCGACCCTGACGGGCCGATGACCACGACCACCTCCCCCTTGCCGACGGTGAGGTTGATGTCCTGAAGGACATGCAACTCCCCGTAGTACTTGTTCACATCACGCAGCTCGATCAGCGGATCGACGGCCATGCCCTGCCCTGCCCACTCTCAGCGGTGTGTTGTTCCGCGCAAACTATCCATGCGAAAACGGGACTTACCGGACGACACGCACTTATGGGCATTAACCGTATTTGCAGTTACTTCATCCCGCGGCCGGGCCCCCGAAGCCTCCGGGCTATGTCTCCGACGCCTCCGCGTAGACCTGGGACAGCTCCGGTGCACCGTGCACCGCCCAATCGAGCCCCGCCTCCACCACTTGGATCTCACGCCCCGACGCGAGCCGCACGACGGGGCTGCCGCCGGGCCAGACGTGCCAGGTGGCGCCGGGCACCGTACGGACGACGACCGAACCCAGGTACAGGCCCGCGTCGTTGCCGAGCCACGGCAGCAGCTCCGGATCGTCGCGCCAGCGCGGGAGCAGTTGGTCGAGCGCGCTCAACGAGGCCGGGGTGTCGTCGAGTTCGAGTCCCGCGGTGGCCGCCTGGGAGCGCAGCAGCTCACATTCGGAGAGGAGTTCGGCCACCCCTTGGGGGTCGTCCTCGAACGCCGCCGCGAGACCCGGCTCCGGCTCCGCCGCGTGTCGCTTGCGCCACCTGTCCAGGAATGGGATGAAAGGGATGTTCATACCACCCAGCGTGGCATTGGCATCGCCCGTCGCACCACAGGCGCGCTCATCACCGTGTTCTCCCGGCGAGTTCGGGTCGTGTTCATGCGCGACTCATTGACGCGCCTCCGCGGCCTCCTTAGCTTCATGGCGCACCTTTCATCACGTCAGTTCCGGTAAGGGGAGGGGTCCGTCGTGCGCCGACGTACATGGGGAGTGACCGCGGTGTTCGCGGTGCTCGCAAGTGTCGTACCAGTGGCGACAGCGCAAGCCGCCCCGCACAGACCCGAGCCGCTCCCCCTGGAGCGGCTCTTCGACAACAGGGCGATCAGTGACGACGCGCGGCCCGGCGACGCGGACTTCGACGGTTCGGGGGGCTCGCTGTCGGCGCGCGATCTGACGGCGGCGGGATGGACGCCGGGGCGTTCGCTCGCCGTGGACGGGGCGCGGCTGACCTGGCCGCTGACGGAGGCGGGCGAGGCCGACAACGTGCGCGCCGACGGACAGTCGGTCCGGGTACGCGGGCGTGGTGACGCCCTCGCCTTCCTGGTGGCCGGCACGGGCGGCGAGGCGAGCGGCACGGGGACGGTCCGCTACGGGGACGGCTCGAAGGGCACGTACCGCCTCACGGCCCCCGACTGGCGCTCGGGACCGCTCGCCACGAAGTCGGTCGCGCTGCCGCATGTGAACACTCCTGGTGGCCAACTCGCCGAGAAGGCACGGCTGTACGTCGTGACCGTGCCCGTCGCGCGCGGGCGCGAGGTCACGTCGGTGACCCTGCCGAAGGACCCGGGCACCCCGGATCTGCATGTCTTCTCGCTCTCCGTGCGGCAGGCCACGAAGGGGTGGACGGGCAGCTGGTCGGCCTCGACAGCCGGGTACACGGCGGTGGGGCCGTGGGCCGACAGGACCGTGCGGCTCGTCGTCCACACGAGCACGGGCGGGCCGCGGGTGCGGATCCGGCTCGACAACACCTTCGCGTCGGCGCCGGTGCGGATCGGCAGCGCGACGGTGGCGGTGCAGGAGTCCGGTGCGGGCGCGCGCGGTGAGCCGGTGGCGCTGTCCTTCCGGGGCGCGGCAGGCACTCAAGTCCCTGCGGGCGCCCAGGCGTTCAGCGATCCGCTCGACTTCGACGTACCGGCGAACACCAATCTCCTGGTGAGCTTCCACCTCCCGGAGAACGTGACGACCGCGCCCGTGCACAGCCAGGCCATTCAGCGCTCGTACGTGAGCGGTCCGGGCGACCACGCGGCGGACGGCTCACCGGCGGCGTACACATCGGCGATCTCCACGTGGCCGCTGCTCACCGGCGTCGACGTGAGCGGCGGGCCCGGCTCTGTGGTGCTGCTCGGCGACTCCATAACGGATGGTGTGAAGTCCACGCAGGACGCGAATCGCCGGTGGCCCAACGTCCTGGCCACCCGGCTGCTCCAGCAGGACACGGTCCCGCACTTCGGGGTGCTCAACCAGGGCATCTCCGCGAACCGCGTCGTCGCCGACCGCTATCCCGGTGACGGTGTCTCGACGGACACCGGAGGCGTCAGCGCGCTGCACCGGCTCGATCGCGACGTGTTCGCCCAGACGTCCGCCCGTACGGTCGTCGTCTTCGAGGGGGTCAACGACGTCCGCTGGGGCACCAAGGCGGACCAAGTGACCGCCGGGCTGCGGGAGATCGCCGAGCGGGCGCGTGCGCGGGGCCTGCGGGTCGTTGCGGCGACGATCGCGCCGTGCGAGGGCGAGTCGTTGTGCACGGCGGCGGCCGACGCGGAGCGGGTGGCGGTGAACTCGTACATCCGCTGGGGCGGGGACTTCGACGCGGTCCTCGACTTCGACGCGGTGCTTCGGGACCCGGAGCGGCCTTCGCGGATCCTGCCCGCGTACGACAGCGGGGATCATCTGCATCCGGGCGATGCGGGGTTGGCTGCGATAGCGGAGTCGGTGGATCTGCGGGAACTGGTGCCGTAACCCGAGGCTGGTGCCGTAACCCGAGGGCGAACTCTCCCTGGGCCCGGTTCCACCGGGCCCAGGGGCCGGGCTAGGGCCTGTCCGATGGGTCGGGCCGGTCTTCGCGCCGGGTGCCGATTCAGCAGGGCCGAGCGGGCCCTGGTGCGTGCAGCTGCAAGGCGGAGGAGGGCGACAACGCGGAGCGTTGGCAACCGACGACAACGCGGCAGATGTGCGTGCCAGGGGTCGCGACCCCGGCAGGACCCATCGGACAGGCCCTAGAGCTCCAGGTCCACCACGACCGGCGCATGGTCGGAGGCGCCCTTGCCCTTGCGCTCCTCGCGGTCGACGTACGAATCCGTCACGGCCTTCGTGAACGCCTCGTTTCCGTAGACCAGGTCGATCCGCATGCCCTTGTTCTTGGGGAAGCCCAGCTCGCGGTAGTCCCAGAACGTGAACGGGTGCGCGTACTTCAGCGGCCGGGGCACGACGTCGGAGAGCCCCGCATCCCGCAGCGCCGCGAGAGCCTCGCGCTCGGCGGGCGTGACGTGCGTGGCGCCTTCGAACAGGGCCGGGTCCCACACGTCCTCGTCCGTGGGCGCCACGTTGAAGTCGCCGAGGACCGCGAACGGCCGCGGCCCCATCGCGTCGGCCGCGATCGCGGTGTTCAGCGCCGCGAGCCACTCCAGCTTGTACGCGTAGTGCGCGTGCGCCACCTCGCGGCCGTTCGGCACGTACACCGACCAGACCCGGGCGGGACCGCAGGTCGCGGAGATCGCCCGCGGCTCCTGCGCCCCGTCGTAGTCGGGCCCGCCGGGCAGCCCGAGCGTCACGTCGTCGAGGCCGACGCGGGAGACCAGCGCCACGCCGTTCCACCGCCCCGTCGCGTTCACCGCCGACTCGTAGCCGAGCTCGCGCAGCTCGTCGGCGGGGAAGCCCTCCGCGGTGGTCTTGGTCTCCTGGATGCACAGCACATCCGTACCGCTGTTCTCCAGCCAGGCGAGGAGCCTCGGGAGGCGAGCGGTGATCGAGTTCACGTTCCAGGTGGCAATGCGCATGTCTCACAACCTACCGGGCGGGTCCGACAGTCACAGGTCGGCCGACTCGCCGGGTGTGAGGCGCAGGTGCTCGGCTCCGCCCAGGGCCCCGATCTGGGAGTCGTAGATCGGCCGGGCCAGGTCCGTGAGCAGCGCGTCGTGGATGTCGTAGGCGCGCAGCGGCTTGACCTCACGGACGTACTCGATGACCTCGGAGATCTTGTTCCAGGGGGCCATCACCGGCAGCATCAGGGTGTCCACCGGCTGCTCGGGGACGGTCAGCGCGTCGCCCGGGTGGAAGACCGAACCGTCCACCAGATAGCCGACGTTGGTGATCCGCGGGATGTCCGGGTGGATCACGGCGTGCAGCTCGCCGTGCACCTGCACGTCGAACCCGGCGGCGCTGAAGGTGTCCCCGTGACCCACGACATGCACCCGCCCCGGGAAGGCGGCCGAGATCTTCTCCGCGACGGAGCGCAGGGTCCAGATCTCGGCGGCCGGGTTGGCCTCCATGCCCGCGCGCAGCCGGTCCTCGTTGAAGTGGTCGATGTGCTCGTGCGTCACGAGGATCGCCTCGGCGCCGACCGCGGCGTCCTCCTCGCTGAAGGTGCCGGGGTCGATGACGAGACTCCGGCCGTCCCGCTCGAGGCGGACACAGGCGTGTGTCTTCTTCGTGAGCTTGATGCGCTTCGCGGCAGTCGTCATGCCCCCATCCTGCTACTCCTGAGGCGTGGTTTCCTCGCGGATCACGGCCTGGGCGACCTTGAACGCCGAGTTGGCCGCGGGTACGCCGCAGTAGACGGCCGCCTGGAGCAGCACTTCCTTGATCTCCAGCGGGGTGAGGCCGTTGCGCAGGGCCGCTCGGATGTGGAAGCCCAGTTCGTCGAGGTGGCCGCCGGCGACGAGCGCGGTGAGGGTGACACAGCTGCGCGAGCGCCGGTCGAGCCCTGGACGGTTCCAGACCTCGCCCCAGGCGTAGCGCGTGATGAGCTCCTGGAAGTCCCCGGAGAAGTCGTCGGCGGCGGCGAGCGCGCGGTCGACGTGCGCGTCGCCGAGCACCTCACGGCGGACCTTGATCCCCGCGTCGTACGGATCGGGACGGCCGCCGCCCACGGCTTCGGGCTGCGCCATGGGCCCTATCTCGGCGACGGGCGAGACGGGCGGCGGGGCGAGCACCGGCTTGACCGGGGGCGCGCTGATCGCCGCGTGGGTGCCGGTCGCGTCGCCCGGGGTCGGCCAGGCGGTGGAGAAGTGCCGTACGAGCAGGTCGGTGACGGCCGCGGGCTGCTCGACGGGGGCGAGGTGGGATGCGCCCGGCACGACGGCGAGGCGGGCGTCCGGTATCCCGGCGACGAGGGTGCGGGCCTCGCCGGGCCCGGTCACCTGGTCCTCGGACCCCACGAGCACGAGCGTGGGCACCCCGATCCGCCCCAGCTCGGCCCGCACGTCGAAGGCGGCGAGCGCCTCGCAGGCGGCGATGTAGCAGCCGGGGTCGGTGGTCCGCACCATCTGCACGGCCCAGTCGGTGATCGCGGGCTGCGCGGCGGCGAAGCCGGGCGTGAACCAGCGCTCGGGAGACGTACGCGCGATGGGGTCGAGCCCGTTGCTCCGCACGATCACACCGCGCTGGCGGAACTCGTCGGCGCTGCCGAACCGCGGCGATGCGGATATCAGCGCGAGCGAGGCCACGCGCTGCGGGTGGCGCAGGGCCAGTTCGGCACCGATGGCACCGCCGAAGGCGCAGCCCGCGTACCCGAAGCGCTGCACTCCGACCTCGTCGAGCGTGCCGAGCAGCCGCTGGGCGAGCTCGCTCACGGAGCCCGCGGGGTGCGCGGGCGCACCGCCGTGTCCGGGCATGTCGAAGCGGAACACCCGCCAGTGCTTGACCAGCTCGGGAACCTGCCGGTCCCACATGTGCCATGTTGTCCCGAGGGAAGGGCCCAGAATCAGGACTGGGGCGTCTTCTGGCCCGTCAAAGCGGTATTGGAGGGTGTTCGTAGTCTTCTCACTCACGCGACAACGCTCCCACGTCTCACATTTCTCTCACCACAGGGGTCGGGAGACCGGTCAGACCACTCCAGGTATCCGCCGCCGGACGAAGATCTTCCACGTCCGGCTTCACGTACCAGCGCTTCGTGGTCCTGACGTCGGTGTGCCCCGCCCATCGGGCGAGGAGATGGTCAGGGACCCCATGGTTCGCCAGGTAGGTGAAGCAACTCGCGCGGGCATCGTACAAACGGACCCGCCGCAGCGCGTTGTCGGCCATGACGTCGTACGCCCGCTCGCGCAACTGCCGCACGTTGAGCGGCGCCCCGAGTTCGTCCACCAGCACGTACCCACTGCCCTCGTACGCTTGCCCCGCCGCCAGCTCCTCAGCGGCTTGAGTGGCCTTGAAGTTCCTGAGTGCCTCTCTGACCAAAGCGGGCAGCGGAAGGCCCCGCTCGCCGGCGAGCGACTTCGCGTCCCTCTCCACCACGGTCTTGTTTCCCATCAGCGTGCGGGTGTTGGCAACAGCCAGGGTGGCTGTGTCCAGGTCCAGATCAACCCAACGCATGCCGCACACCTCCGCCGGGCGCAGACCCATCAAAGACAGGAGAAGCGGGGCATACAGCCGGTGGTCCCTCACCGCGCGTACGAAGGCATGGACCTCCGCAACGCTCCAGGGCGGCACCTCCGCCTTGGCCCGCCGCTCCGCCTTGCGCACCTTCCGGGGGATCGTGACCTCCTGGGCGACATTCACCGCGACCAGGCGCCGCGTCACGGCCCGGTTGAGAGCCTCCTTCAGCCGCGTGAGGGACATCTCCACCGAGGTAACCCCCAGACCGGGACCAGCCTTCGTGGTGCGTACGCGGCCCTCCCGAAGCGCCCAGACCATCCATTCCTCGACATCGTCCTCGGTGAGCTCTTGGAGCCGGATGTCCCCAAGCCTGCCCCGGACACGGTCCAGGGTCACCCTGTAGGTGGAGATCGTGGTCTCTTCCAGGTCTTCCGCCTTCTTGGCGAGCCACTGATCGAGCCACTCGTTCACGGTCATCTTGTTGCGCGGCACGAGCGCCCCTTCGTAGCGACGGACCGTGATACGTGCGTACTCGGCCTTCGCCTCCTTGAGCGTGCCGAGGGTACGGGTCAGCTGCTTGCGCTTCCCGGTGGCCGGGTCGGTGCCGACATCGACCACAAACCGGTACCGGACCTGGCCTTTTGCGTTCGGCGGCAGCTTCTTGATCGGTTGAGACAGGATCACTCACTCTCCTCGAGGGCGTGGAAACTCCACATCGTCGGCGCCATCGCTGCCTTGCAGCGAAGGGCACCGCGGTCATCAGGACAGCAGACAACGCACTCTCCTCGTCTCGGGTCTGCAGCGCTGTCTGCTTCGTCCGCCACGGCTCCACTGCCAAGCACAGCCGAGTGCCAACACCCTCAATGCTCGGGACGATCCCCGGTTTCGGTAACCGGGGATCTCCTGCTATGTATCGCCCTGCAGGACGTGGCCTTGCCCGTCGCTGTCATATCGACCTCCTTCAGGAGGTCACCCGGCAGAACCGCAGGACAGGGAAGACACAGCGAGTGTCGAACACAAGGAATCCGTCGCCGGTGACCCGGTCGAGGACGCAGGTCACAACACGTATTGCAGTACCAACGACGCGGGTATCGCACCGCGTCGCCATCTCGAAATGCAACGCTCAGCCTCACCCACTCATGTATTTCACGGCGAACGCACTGCTACGCATCGCAAGACAGAGATCCGACCGTGAACGTCTCCCCAGCTGCCAGCACTGAGGTCAACCAGGGCCGCTCGCACTCTGCCCACGACCATCCGATGCCAGCTCGGTGAGATATAGCCACCGACTACCAGGGATTCCACCCGCTCAACGGGGCACGTCATCTACGCACGATCGTTGGTCTGGACCAACGCGTCGCACAGCTGGTGGCCAACCACTCCTGCGCACTGCTGGAAGCCGATGAGCGCGCATTCCGGGAGGAACTGGCTGCGGAATTCCCCCTCCTTGACGAGCCGTTGCCCGTCGATGCGTTGGTGTACTGCGACATGACGCCCACACCGGACGGCGACCGCCACACCAGCTGGTCACCGAAGGCCGCTGGGCCCTGGCCTACCTCACCGCCCTGCGCACCCGCTGGCAGCGCACCATCGCACCGCCACCACTCTCTCGACAGCGGCGAGCACACCGCGAACCCCGGCGGTAACTCGAGCAGTCCCGCCACCCTGAATCGCCGCGCGCGGCCCGAGCAACCTGATGAACCACCCACTCCGGCTGGCAACATGACGACCGAAGCGCACCAACCTGGCCGCCGTAGGATCGGCACGCTGGCACGAGGTGAGCAAAAGGGCAGGAGCACGCTGTGCAGTTCATGGTGTTAGACGGGAATACGCACGTCCCCGCGAGGGGCCCCCGCCCCTGGGTGATCCTGACCAAGGAACGATGGGACGACTCCGGCTTCCACACCCTGTTCCGCTTGGCGATCGGCGACGCGGCAGGCACCTTGCACCAGATCGGCCAGGTCAAGATCGCCCACCTCGGCATGGACAGCCGCGAGGACCGCGTCGTGAAGTTGCCGCAGAACTTCACCTCACTCGGCGAACGGTTCTTCTCCGTGGGTCAGGACGACACGTACTACGAGCGGTTGCGCGAGTTTGGTGACGACATACGCCGGGGCGTCCTGATTGGTCTGCGGGACATGGCCTTCGACGAGCGCATCTTCGAAGCCGCCCGCCAGGAGGAAGTGACGAGTACCTCGCTGTGGCGGTTCGTGAAGCCGTTCATGGTCGAGGAGCAGTTCCGGCGAATCGCATGCGATGGCGACCGTGTTACCCCCTTCCGTGTCCTCTACCAGGGCCCTACGCCAGCCACCGAAGGCGCCGATGGACTTGAGCTGTCCTTCCGCGCAGTACCGCACACTAAGCCTGCCAGCAACATCCACGTGCTTACCGGCCGGAATGGAGCCGGCAAGTCCGTCCTGCTCAACCGCCTCGCCCGAGCAGTCGCCGACCCAGAAGCCGACCCCGCTCAGGTCGGCCGCATCATCGAGGACAGCCGAGGTGCGCGCCGATCCTTCGGCAACCTCGTCAGCGTCTCCTTCAGCGCCTTCGACGACCTGCCTCTCCTCCCTCACGACGAGTCATTCCCCACCATCCACGTCGGCCTGCGCGTGCCGTCAAACGGCACGCGTGCGCCGCGGATCAAGTCCCAGTGGCAGCTGAAACGGGACTTTGCCGAGAGCGTCGAGGCATGCCTGACCGGCGAGCAGGCGCAGCGCTGGATCAGCGCTCTGCAGACGCTGACGTACGCCGGCAGCGGGCTGCTGGCCGAGGACTGGTTGGAAGACTTCCAGTCCACGCGCAGCCCGAATAGTCGCCGCGCCAAGGCCCGCAGGCTGTTCGCCTCTCTCAGCGCAGGCCACAAGGTCGTCCTGCTGACAGTGACCCGGCTGGTCGAGCACGTCGGCGAACGCACCCTCGTCATCATCGACGAACCGGAGACCCACCTGCATCCGCCCCTGCTGTCGGCGTTCGTTCGGGTGCTGGCCGACCTGCTCTCCAACCGCAACGGGCTGGCGCTCATCGCCACCCACTCCCCCGTGGTTCTGCAGGAAGTTCCCGCGGACTGTGTGTGGAAGCTGCGCCGCTACGGCAACCACGTCGTCGCCGACCGCCCCGAAATCGAGACGTTCGGGGAAAACGTCGGCGTCCTCACCCGCGAAGTCTTCGGCCTGGAGGTCACCGCCTCGGGCTTCCACAGCGAACTGACCCGCCTCGTCAACGAGGGAGAGTCCTTTGACAGCATCCTGGAACGGTTCGGCGGGCGACTCGGTGGCGAAGCGCGCATCATCGTCCGCTCCCTGATCGCGTTCCGCGATCTCGGCGACGAAGCCTGGGCAATGGAGGGCCAGTCCTGATGTGGCCGCTGCCGGAACCCGCCCTCGACGCCCGCGCCGTCTACGCCACCTGCATATCCAAGACTCGCCCTGCGAAGGTCAAAGCCCGCCTGCAACAGCTGGAAGGCACCGTCGCCGCCGCGGCCGACGAGTACGAGAAGGCTGCAGCCACGGCGTCCTTGCACAGCCTGAAGCACTTGGAGGACCAGCCCGATGGCAACGACACGTCCAAGGGCGACAACAAGAAGCTCACCGGCTGCTACACCAGCCGCATGGCCCGCAACGGCAGCGCTGGCCGGGAGATCTACAACCAGCTGATCAAAAGCGCCCGCCGCGGGCGCTGCCCGCTGTGCGGACACGGTTTCGCCGACACCATCGACCACCAGCTCCCCAAGATCGCCTACCCACTGCTCGCAGTCACGCCGGCCAACCTCGTCCCCGCGTGCCTGCCCTGCAACAAGGCCAAAGGCGAAGCTGTGCCAGCCACGGCCGAGGAACAGACGCTCCACCCCTATTTCGACGATGTCACCGACTACGTGTGGCTGGCGGCCCGTCTCACCGCGCCACCGGAGCCGGGCGTCACCTTCTTCGTCGACCCGCACCCTGACTGGTCACCGACTCTGACCGCACGGGTCCAGCGCCACTTCACCACCTACAAACTCGCCAGGCTCTACGCCGCCCAGGTGGGTACCGAGCTGGCGGCCCTCAACGACTACCTGCGCGGCCAGCCATACCGGGCCATCCTCGACGAAATCCAGGATCGGGCCGCCAGCTACGGAACCCGCAACTCCTGGCAGGCCGCCCTCTATCGAGCCCTGGCCGCAAGTCCCTGGTACGTCAAGTCCGGATACCTCAATGAATGGGACGACTGATTGCCCTCGATCGCCAGCCCAGGCAGCCGGGTGAAAAACGGCGGCTGCGTATTCAGGGACCTCGATGATTCGCGGCGTGCTTGTAACGGTAGATCCCTGGTAATAGTCGGATCTCTGCGCGCACTTGGGCTTCGACCACCATTCCATGACTGTCACGTCAAGAGGCAACACTACGATCCCAGCCCGCAACGACAACTCCACCTCCCGGCCGCCCGTGACCGGGAGCATCACAGTGGCGCAAGCGGCGCAGGTGGGTGTCAGCGTGGGGCGTGGCCGTGGAGCCAGGTCCCCGAAACGGCAACCGCCGACGTGCGGCACCGTGACGGTCAATGTCTACCTCGCCGCCGAGGACGCACCACCCCAGGTATGTGCCTGCGTCGATGTGGAGGGTCTCTAGGGTCGTAGCGCTGTCTCTCGAGTGGTCTCAAGGTCGTTGAGCACAGCAAGAACCGGCCCCCAGCACATGCCGACAGTGTCACGTGTGGAACGTCTTGATATTCCCCAGGGCTGGGGTCACGTAATTCCCCAGCCCCTCGCGTGATCGGGCTCTATTTGGTCAGGACTTGCCGGGCTTG
>NZ_JBFBJK010000016.1:0-228356 GCF_040686095.1 Streptomyces sp. NPDC086554 | reverse complement strand
CGCGCGGCGGAGGCCTGGGTGGTCATGACGCCGGGTCGGCGCAGGGGCCCCTGCGCCGACCCGGCGTCATGACCACCCAGGCCTCCGCCGCGCGCCGCGGCCGGTCCCCCACCAGAAGGTCTCTGCCCCGATGCTTCACACCGCCCCGCCGCAGGCTCCGACTCCGCCCACGAAGCCGCCGTCCGGGGGTGGTTCGAAGAGTCGGCGGCGCATCCGATCGGGGGCGACCGTCGATCCCGTACAGGTGATGAAGTCGTTCCCCGACGCGGTGCACAAGCTGCACCCTCGGGCGCTGGTCAAGAAGCCCGTGCTGTTCGTCGTCGGCTGTGGCTCGGTGCTCACCACGCTCTCCGCGCTGCTCAATCCGTCCGTGTTCGCCTGGGTGATCAGTGCCTGGCTGTGGCTGACGGTGATCTTCGCGAACCTCGCGGAGGCGGTCGCCGAGGGCCGCGGCAAGGCGCAGGCACGCGCGCTGCGCAAGGCGCGTACGGACACGGTGGCGCTGCGGCTTCGCGACAACTGGCGGGTGGGCGTGGACCTTGAGCTCGCGAGGACCGAGGCGGTGGCCGCCACCGAGCTGCAGCCCTTCGACTTCGTCCTTGTCGAGGCCGGTGAACTGATCCCGGCCGACGGCGATGTCGTCGAGGGTGTCGCGGCGGTCGACGAGTCCGCCGTCACCGGCGAGTCGGCGCCCGTCATCCGTGAGTCGGGCGGCGACCGCAGCGGTGTCACGGGCGGTACGACGGTGCTCTCCGACCGCCTGGTGGTACGCGTGACCTCGCGCGCCGGCGACTCCTTCCTCGACAGGATGATCGCGCTCGTCGAGGGCGCGTCGCGCCAGAAGACCCCGAACGAGATAGCGCTGAACATCCTGCTCTCCGCGCTCACCATCACCTTCGTCCTGGTCGTCGTCGCCCTGCAGCCGATGGCTTCGTACGCCAACGCGGCGCAGTCCACGACCGTGCTCGTGGCCCTCCTCGTCACCCTCATCCCGACGACGATCGGTGCGCTGCTCTCGGCCATCGGCATCGCCGGCATGGACCGGCTCGTGCAGCGCAACGTCCTCGCCATGTCAGGACGCGCGGTCGAGGCGGCGGGCGACGTCAACACCCTGCTGCTCGACAAGACCGGCACCATCACCCTCGGCAACCGCGAGGCGGCGGCCTTCGTGCCGTTGCCCGGCATCGACGAACTGCGGCTCGCGGACGCGGCGCAGCTCTCCTCCCTCGCCGACGAGACACCCGAGGGCCGCTCCGTCGTCGTCCTCGCCAAGAACAGGTACGGCCTGCGCGAGCCCGCTCAAGGAGAGCTGGCCAACGCCAAGTTCGCGGAGTTCAGCGCCCGCACCCGGATGAGCGGTGTCGATCTGCGCTGGGACAACGGCGCGGCCTGCGTCATCCGCAAGGGCGCCGCCGCCCAGGTGATCAACTGGGTGGAGCTGCGCGGCGGCCAAGTGCCGCCCGAGGCACGCCTGTTCAGCGATTCGATCGCGGCGTCCGGCGGCACCCCGCTGCTCGTCGCGGTGCACGACTGGGACGGTCCGCGCGTCCTGGGTCTGATCCACCTCAAGGACGTCGTCAAGGACGGGATCAGGGACCGGTTCGCCGAGCTGCGGCGGATGGGCATCCGCACCATCATGATCACCGGTGACAATCCGCTGACAGCACGCGCGATCGCCGCCGAAGCGGGCGTCGACGACTATCTCGCGGAGGCCACGCCCGAGGAGAAGCTCGGCCTGATCAAGCGGGAGCAGGAGGGCGGGAAGCTGGTGGCGATGACCGGCGACGGCACCAACGACGCGCCGGCTCTCGCGCAGGCGGATGTGGGCGTGGCGATGAACACCGGGACCTCGGCCGCCAAGGAGGCCGGGAACATGGTGGACCTGGACTCCAACCCCACCAAGCTGATCGAGATCGTCGAGATCGGCAAGCAACTCCTCATCACCCGGGGTGCGTTGACGACCTTCTCGATCACGAACGACGTGGCGAAGTACTTCGCGATCATCCCGGCGATGTTCACCGGCGCGTATCCCGGCCTGGAGGCGCTGAACATCATGGGCCTGCACAGCCCCACGTCGGCGATCACCTCGGCGATCATCTTCAACGCGCTGATCATCGTGTCGCTGATCCCGCTGGCGCTGCGCGGCGTGCGCTACCGGCCCGCGTCGGCGCACGATCTGCTGCGCCGCAACCTCGCCCTGTACGGCCTCGGGGGCCTGATCCTGCCGTTCGTCGGCATCAAGCTGATCGACCTGGTGATCTCCACGGTCCCGGGGCTCGGCTGACCACAAGGCTGACCTCAATAACGCTGACCTCAAAAACCATGTGACGCCCGGCGCCCGATCGTTGAGACTCCACGCGTGGCCACCATGAGCGTCGACGGGGGCCGTGCTCGCGGCAGGCGGTGTGGTCCTGCTGATGGAGGGAATGGCCCTGGGGATGGCCGTCGCGGCACTGGTGGCGGTGCCCTTCGGCGTGGCCGAAAGCGGAACGGCGCTGATCCAGGAGTCGCTGCTCTGGTCGCAGTGGATCGCGGTGCTGTGCGTGATGGCCGCGTCGGCGGGCGCCGCACGGGGCACCCGCCCGGACCTGTGATCGGGGGAAGGCCAATGATGTTGGGCGAGCCGGGCGTTGACGGGCTGAGCGAGGTTGTGGGCGCGCTGCGGGAGTGGCAGTACGACGGGGCGCCGATGCAGCTGCATCCGGGGGACCTGGGCTGGTTCTGGCGGTTCGGTGCGCAGGCTACGGCCGCGGCGGTCCGGACGTGGAGCCGGGGCGGACGGACCCTCGCCGTCGGGCTGCTTGACGGTCCCGGTCTCTTGCGGCTGACGATGGCACCGGATGCCCGGCGGGACGAGGAGCTGGCGCGGCAGCTGGTCGAGGACGTGACCCGGCCGGAGCGCGGCGTGCTGGGAGGGGGGAAGGTGGCAGTCGACGCGCCGGCGGGCGCGCTGGTCCACGATCTGCTGTCCGACCACGGCTGGGGCACCGACGAGCCGTGGACGCCGCTGCGCCGCGACCTCATGGAACCGGTGAGCGACCCCGGCGTTCGGATCGAGGTGATCGCGCCGGAGCGGGCAGATGTGCGGACCGCCGTACAACGGGCTGCGTTCGGCAAGTCGACGTTCACGGACGAGCGCTGGCGGGCGATGGCGGCCGGATCGCCGTACGCCGACGCGCGATGTCTGGTCGCGTACGACGGTCGGGGCAATGCGGTGGCGGCGGTGACGGTGTGGTCGGCCGGTCCGGGCAGGCCCGGGTTGCTCGAGCCGATGGGCGTGCACCCAGAACATCGCGGTCACGGTCACGGCAAGGCGATCACCGTCGCCGCTGCGGCCGCGCTCCAGGAGCTGGGCTCGTCGAGCGCGATCGTCGCCACCCCGAGCCGCAACGCCGGCGCCGTCGCCACGTACAAGTCGGCCGGATTTCAGCAACTCCCCGAGATCCGGGACCGGTTCCGGGATGCCTAAGCGCTCCGCGGGAAGTGCGGTTATGAACGCGCGGGCCGGTGGGGGCTGGTCACTCCCCCAAGTTCTCGGCTTCGGTCGAACAGGGGGACCCCCTTCGCGGCGGAGCCGCACATGTCACAGCCCCGCGCCCCTTACGGGGCGCGTACCGCACCGGACTTCACCGAGGATGCTTAGCCAGGGCGTTTCTGTTCAATCACCTGGCCAGTCCCGCAGGGTTGTCTTCGGCGGCCCGCAGGACGCCGAGCTGGAGCGGCTGCTTGCGCTCGGCGCAAGGCCCGCCGACGTCGGCCAGACGGGCAACGAGAGCTGGCACGTCCTTGCCGACCCGGAAGGCAACGAATTCTGCCTCCTGCGCCGCCGGATCAAGCCCGTCTGACGAGCTCAGGACAGCACGCGGTAGGTCACATACGTGACCAGGTCGCGAACACGAACGCGCGCGCCCGTCAGGGCCTCATCAAGGACCGCGCCGTCCTCTTGAGGCACTGACCGGCTGCCGGTTGGATGGACGACGTGAACAGCTTCTCGCGCCGTGACGACCGGCCGCCTCATACGGCGGTGCCGGTTCCGCGCGCTGTTCACCCGACGGTGCGCTGACACCGCACCTCTCCCAACGGCCGTACGCGGCTTTCGCGTTGCCGTGCCTCCGCACACGCACAGCCCTCACCGGGGGCCGCCTGGCGTGCGCGCCCACTCACGAATCCCAGGAACAAGACCATGTCTTCTGCGTCTTCTGCACCCCTGTCCGGACGGACCGTCCTGATCACCGGAGCCACCTCCGGGATCGGCTACGAGACCGCTCGGCTCCTCGCCGAACGCGGGGCCACCGTGCTGGTGCACGGCCGCACCGCCGACGAGGCGCAGGCGGCGACCGACCGCCTCGTCGCCACCGCCGGCATCGACGCCGACCGGCTCTGCCCGTTCGCCGCCGACTTCACCCACCTCGACGAGGTCGAGCGCCTTGCGCACCGTGTGGTCACCGAACACCCGCGTCTGGACGTGCTGGTGAACAACGCGGGCATGGCCGCCCCGGAGCGGCACACCATCACTCCGGACGGCAACGAGATCGCCTTCCAGGTGAATTTCCTCGCGCACTACCTGCTCACCGGCCTCCTTGAGCCCGCGCTCACCACCGACCCGGGTGGCCGCGTCGTCAACGTCTCGTCCTCGCTGCACCGCACGGCGTCCATCCAGTGGAACGACCCCAACCGCGCCCGCCGTTACTCACGCCTTGCCGCGTACGCCCAGTCGCAGCTGGCGCTCACGGTCTTCGCCTCGGACCCGCGCGTCACGGCGGTCTCGGTGCACCCCGGTGTGTGCGAGACGGCGCTGATGTCTCTGTACGCCAACGAGGGTGTGTCCCCCGTACAGGGCGCCGCGCACGTGGTGCGTCTGTGCGACCCGGCGACGGAGATCGTCAACGGTGCGTACTACGACCGTGACGAGCGGGTGGAGCCGGCCGCGGCCGCCACGGAGGACCGCACCGTCAAGCGCCTCAACAAGCTCGCCGACCTCCTGGTCGGCCACACCGCCACCACTTGAAAGACACGACCTGAAAGGCATCACCACGATGTCCAAGCGCGCCCGGAAGAAGAAGGCCCGCCGCAAGAAGAAGGCCAACCACGGCAGCAAGGCCGGCCAGAGCTGAGGCCGCGGGTGCGGCCTTCTGCGCCACCGCAGAAGGCCGCACCCGCAGGGCGCCCCATCGCTTCACCCCCAGGAGGACCGTTCCGTGATCCAGCTCCAGCAGCACCGGCTGCCCGCACTCGCCGCCTGGTTCCCTGCCGGGGCGCCCGGCGCCGCGTCCCTGCCCGACCACGTCATCACCACGGGGGTGGGGAGCTGGTGGGCGGACCGGGCGCCGAGACCGCGGGTCGTGGCGGTCGGCTGCGCCGGACATGTGCTGCTGCGCGGCGACCCGGACGCCGTGGATCCCGCGGAGCTCGCCCCGTTCGCGGGGAGCCACGTCATGGCCGCGGATCGATTCCTGCCCCTGCTTGCCACCGCGTTCGACCGCGTCGTACCCGCCGAGCGCATGCTGTACCTCCACCGCGAACGGGTGTCCGCACCCCGGCCGCCGAGGGGCGTGACCGTGCGCCCGCTGGCCGCCGGCGACGCCGCGGCGCTCGCCGAACTCTCCCTGACCATCCCGAACTCCTCATGGATCCACGCCAGTTGGGGCGGCCCGGCGGGCCTCGCCGCCTCCGGACACGGCTGGGCCGCCTTCGACAGGGGCGGCCGGATCGCAGCCGTCGCCTGCGGCTACTTCGTCTCGGGCGCGTACGAGGACGTCGCCGTCGTGACCGCGCCCGAGCGCCGCCGCGAGCGCCTCGCCCTCGCCTGTGTCACGGCCCTGTGCGGGGACATCGCCGACCGCGGCCGCACGGCGAGCTGGTCGTGCGCGCGTGACAACAGGCCGAGCCGCCTGCTCGCCTGGACGGCCGGCTTCCGCCTCCAGCGCGAGTACGTCCACCACATCACCGGCAGGCCCGCCGTCAGGCGGCCGTCAACATGGCCGGGTGCGGCGTCAGTGGCGCGTCAAGGGTCGGCTGCGGCGGAGCACCTGGCCATGTGACGCCCCTAGCGTCGCCTCATGGCCCGACGCATGACGCGCCCCGCACGGCGCACCCCTGGTGGCCCCGATGCTCCCGGCCCCACGGAGCACGACAGGTGGACGCACGACCGGTCGACACACGGCCCGTGGACGCACGACCGCACCTGGGCCGGTGACGCCCGGTCCGCCGCGGGCTGCGCCGCGCTGCTCTTCGGGCTGCTGCTGGTGCTCGACGCGGCGACCGGCAGGCTCGACGCCCGGGGTGCGCTCCTGTGGCTCGGCCTGGGTGCGCTGCTCTTCGCCGTGCTGACACCGCCGCGCGTCAGGGCCCGCCCGGGGGTCCTTGTCTCCCGCGGCCCGCTCCGGCGGCGAACCGTACGGCTCGACGATCTCGTCGCCGTGCGCCGCAGCGACGGCATCGCGCCTCGCCTCGTCCTGCGGGACTCCTCCGGCGGTCAGGTCGTGCTCGATCCCGATGTCCTGGTCGCCAATCCGCCGCTGTGGCGTCTCGTGGAGGACGGCGCCCGCGCCTCCGCCGAGCGCGGATCGCTGCTGTGCGGGGCGACGGCACTGCGCCGGATCGCGGAGCGCGTCGAACATGACACAGCCGAAGGAGTCTTCAAGGCGTCCGGACTCCAGTAGCCGAGGGGCGCGTGGATCTCCGAGGGACGCGTATGCGCCGGTCAGAGGCCCCTTCGCCGTAGCCGTCCGCTCGTTTGAGATCAAGAGAGTTCGGAAGAGGTCAAGGTCACAGCCCTACTCGGCACCGAGTGCCAGGGGTTCCGCCCTAGCATCAGGGGCATGACGGTCCTGCCTGACGACGGGCTTACGCTGGCCGCCGAGTTCCCTGATGCGACCCATGAGCAGTGGCAGCGCCTGGTGGAAGGCGTACTGCGCAAGTCGGGTAAGGACGTATCGGGCTCGGCCGCCGAGGAAGCGCTGTCCACCGCGCTCGAGGACGGGCTTCGCACCCGCCCCTTGTACACCGCCCGAGAAGCCGCGCCCGAGGCCGGCTACCCGGGTTTCGCCCCCTTTGTCCGGGGCGGCACCGCCGCGGGCACTGCCGCGTCCGGCTGGGACGTGCGCCAGCGGCACGCGACCACGGACCCGGCGCGCACCAACGAGACGGTGCTCGCGGACCTGGAGAACGGCGTCACGTCGCTGTGGCTCGGCGTGGGTCCCGGCGCGCTTGCGGTGTCCGGACTCGCCCGGGCGCTCGACGGCGTCTTTCTCGACCTGGCCCCCGTCGCTCTGGACGCGGGCGCCGAATTCGAGCCCGCCGCACGTGAGTTGTTCCGTCTGTACGAGGTGCGCGGCGTCGCCGAGGACGCGGCGCGCGGCACTCTGGGCGCGGACCCCCTCGGGCACGAGGCGCGCACCGGTGAGCGGCTCGACGCCGCTGCCGCCGTCGAACTGGCCCGCGTCTGCGGGCAGCAGTACCCGAACCTGCGGGCGCTGACCGTGGACGCCCTGCCGTACCACGAGGCGGGCGGCTCGGCCGCGCAGGAGCTCGGCGCGTCCCTGGCGACCGCGGTCGCCTATCTGCGCGAGCTGACCGAGGCCGGGCTCTCGGTCGAAACGGCGTGCGCCCAGCTGGAATTCCGGTACGCGGCCACCGCCGACCAGTTCCTGACCATCGCCAAGCTGCGTGCCGCGCGGCGCCTGTGGGCGCGCGTGGCCGAGGTCTGCGGCGCGCCGCAGGCCGGTGCCCAGCGGCAGCACGCCGTGACATCGCCGGTGATGATGTCGCGTCGCGATCCGTGGGTGAACATGCTGCGGACGACGGTGGCCTGCCTCGGTGCGGGCGTCGGCGGTGCGGACGCCGTCACCGTCCTGCCGTTCGACCACTCGCTGGGCCTGCCGGACGCCTTCGCGCGCCGTATCGCCCGCAACACGTCGACGATCCTCCTGGAGGAGTCGCATCTGGCCCGGGTGATCGACCCGGCGGGCGGCTCCTGGTACGTGGAGCGGCTCACGGACGAACTCGCCCACGCCGCCTGGGAGTTCTTCCAGGAGATCGAGGGCGCGGGCGGCCAGGCCGCGGCCCTGCGCTCCGGTCTGATCGGCGAGCGGCTCGCCGCGACCTGGGCCAGGCGCAGCCAGAAGCTCGCCACGCGCCGTGAACCCATCACCGGCGTCAGCGAGTTCCCGCATCTGACGGAGCGTCCGGTCGAGCGCGACGCGTCCCCCGCCGAGCCGTCGGGCGGCCTGCCGCGGGTGCGTCGCGACGAGGCGTACGAGGCGCTGCGGGCCCGTTCGGACGCGCACCTCGCGGCGACCGGGGCCCGCCCCCGCGTGTTCCTCGCCGCGCTCGGCCCCGCCGCCGCGCACACCGCGCGGGCCTCCTTCGCCTCCAACCTCTTCCAGGCGGGCGGCATCGAAGCCGTCCACGACCCGGTGTCGGTGGACGCGACGACGGCCGCCGATGCCTTCAAGGCCAGCGGCGCCACGGTGGCGTGCCTCTGCTCCAGCGACGCGCTCTACGAAGAGCAGGCCGACGAGGTGGCCGAGGCGCTCAAGTCGGCAGGCGCGGGGCGGGTGTTCCTCGCGGGGCGGCCCGCCGAGCGCGCCGACGTCGACGCGTACGTCTTCGCGGGCTGTGACGCCGTGTCCGTGCTCTCCTCCACCCTCGACCACATGGGAGTGGCGTAATGCGGATCCCCGACTTCTCCGGTGTCGACCTGACGTCGGAGGCTCCCTCCGACGTCTCCAAGGACCAGTGGCGCAGCGCCGTCAAGGAGTCCTCGGGCAGGGCCGACGACGACCTCCTGTGGGAGACCCCGGAAGGCATCGCGGTCAAGCCGCTCTACACGGGCGCCGACCTGGAGGGCCTGGACTTCCTGGAGACGTATCCGGGTGTGGCGCCGTATCTGCGCGGCCCCTACCCCACGATGTACGTCAATCAGCCCTGGACGATCCGGCAGTACGCGGGATTCTCCACCGCCGAGGAGTCCAACGCCTTCTACCGCCGCAACCTCGCGGCAGGACAGAAGGGCCTTTCGGTCGCCTTCGACCTGCCGACGCACCGCGGGTACGACAGTGACCACCCGCGCGTGACGGGCGACGTCGGCATGGCGGGCGTGGCGATCGACTCCATCTACGACATGCGCCAGCTGTTCGACGGCATCCCGCTGGACAAGATGACGGTGTCGATGACGATGAACGGCGCGGTGCTTCCCGTACTCGCCCTCTACATCGTGGCCGCCGAGGAACAGGGCGTACCGCCCGAGAAGCTGGCCGGGACCATCCAGAACGACATTCTCAAAGAGTTCATGGTCCGCAACACCTACATCTATCCGCCCAAGCCCTCGATGCGGATCATCTCCGACATCTTCGCGTACACCTCGCAGAAGATGCCGCGCTACAACTCCATCTCGATCTCCGGCTATCACATCCAAGAGGCGGGCGCGACGGCCGACTTGGAGCTCGCCTACACCCTCGCGGACGGCGTGGAGTATCTGCGGGCCGGGCAGGAGGCGGGCCTGGACGTCGACGCGTTCGCACCGCGTCTCTCCTTCTTCTGGGCGATCGGCATGAACTTCTTCATGGAGGTCGCCAAGCTCCGCGCGGCGCGCCTCCTCTGGGCGAAGCTGGTCAAGCAGTTCGACCCGAAGAATGCCAAGTCCCTTTCCCTGCGCACCCATTCGCAGACCTCGGGCTGGTCGCTGACCGCGCAGGACGTGTTCAACAACGTCACGCGTACGTGCGTGGAGGCGATGGCGGCGACCCAGGGCCACACCCAGTCGCTGCACACCAACGCCCTGGACGAGGCGCTCGCCCTGCCGACCGACTTCTCCGCGCGCATCGCCCGCAACACCCAGCTGCTCATCCAGCAGGAGTCGGGCACGACGCGGACCATCGACCCGTGGGGCGGCAGCGCCTACGTCGAGAAGCTGACGCACGACCTGGCGCGCCGCGCCTGGCAGCACATCGAGGAGGTCGAGGCGGCCGGCGGCATGGCCAAGGCCATCGACGCGGGCATCCCGAAGCTGCGCGTCGAGGAGGCCGCGGCCCGCACCCAGGCGCGTATCGACTCCGGACGCCAGCCCGTCATCGGCGTCAACAAGTACCGCGTGGAGACCGACGAGCAGATCGAGGTCCTCAAGGTCGACAACTCGTCCGTACGCAGCCAGCAGATCGCGAAGCTGAAGCGGCTGCGCGAGGAGCGCGACGAGGCGGCCTGCCAGGACGCGCTGCGGGCGCTGACCGCGGCGGCCGAACGGGACCCCGGCCCGGGCCTGGAGGGCAACCTGCTGGCGCTTGCGGTCGACGCGGCCCGCGCCAAGGCGACCGTCGGCGAGATCTCGGACGCCCTGGAGGCCACGTATGGCCGCCACGCGGGGCAGATCCGTACGATCTCCGGTGTGTACCGCACCGAAGCAGGCTCGTCCCCGTCCGTGGAGCGCACCCGTACCCTCGTCGAGTCCTTCGAGGACGCGGAGGGGCGCCGGCCGCGCATCCTGGTCGCCAAGATGGGCCAGGACGGCCACGACCGCGGCCAGAAGGTCATCGCCACCGCCTTCGCCGACCTCGGCTTCGACGTGGACGTCGGCCCACTGTTCCAGACCCCGGCGGAGGTCGCACGGCAGGCGGTGGAGGCGGACGTACACATCGTCGGCGTCTCCTCGCTGGCCGCAGGGCACCTGACCCTCGTACCGGCGCTGCGCACCGAGCTCGCCGCCGAGGGCCGCGAGGACATCATGATCGTCGTGGGCGGCGTGATCCCGCCCCAGGACGTCCCGACACTCCTCGAGATGGGCGCCGCGGCGGTCTTCCCGCCCGGCACGGTGATCCCGGACGCCGCGTACGACCTGGTGAAGCGGCTGGCGGCCGACCTCGGCCACGAGCTGTGAGCATGGCGGCGCCGCGGATCGACATCGACGCGTACGTCAAGGGCGTACTCGACGGGAAGCGAGCGCAGATCGCGCGCGCGATCACACTCGTCGAGTCGACCCGCCCCCAACACCGTTCCCTCGCCCAGGAGTTGCTGACCCAACTGCTCCCGCACAGCGGGCGGGCGCGGCGGATCGGCATCAGCGGGGTGCCCGGCGTGGGTAAGTCCACGTTCATCGACGCGCTCGGCACGATGCTGACGGGTCTCGGCCACCGGGTCGCGGTCCTCGCCGTCGACCCGTCGTCGACCCGTACGGGCGGCTCGATCCTCGGCGACAAGACGAGGATGGAACGCCTGTCGGTCGACCCCGCCGCCTTCGTACGCCCCTCCCCCACCGCGGGGACGCTGGGCGGGGTCGCGAAGGCGACGCGCGAGTCGATCGTGGTGATGGAGGCGGCGGGCTACGACGTGGTGCTCGTGGAGACGGTGGGCGTGGGCCAGTCGGAGACGGCGGTGGCCAACATGGTCGACTCGTTCCTGCTCCTCTCCCTGGCCCGCACCGGCGACCAGCTCCAGGGCATCAAGAAGGGCGTCCTTGAACTGGCGGACGTCCTCGCGATCAACAAGGCGGACGGCCCGCACGAACGGGACGCCCGCTCGGCGGCGCGTGAACTGGCGGGCGCCCTGCGCCTGATGCACCCGGCGGACGCGGCATGGACTCCCCCGGTACTCAGCTGCAGCGCCCGCGAATCCAGCGGCCTGGACGAGGTCTGGGACCGCCTGGAACAGCACCGCACGCTCTTGGACTCCACGGGCCGCCTGGCCGCCAAGCGACGCGACCAGCAGGTCGACTGGACATGGACCATGGTCCAGGACGAACTCCTGGACCGCCTCCGCGCCCACACCGAGGTACGGCTGCTGGCCCCTGGCCTTGAACAGGGTGTGCGGGAAGGGACGTTGACGGCGACGTCGGCGGCCGAGCGGATCCTGGAGGCGTTTCAGGGGATCGAAGGGGCGGGGCAGTGAGCCGGTTTCCAGCTGCGGGTGCGTCGTGGCTGGTCGCGCCCACGCGGCGGAGCCGCACATGAGCACAGCCCCGCGCCCCTTCGGGCGCGGCCCGCGGCCTGCGGGGGCCGGCCGCCCTCCCTCGCGCTCACGCCTTAGGCCCGGGCAATGTGACAGCCGTCCGCACGCGTGCTTTCACCCCCAAACGCCCAGCGAAGGAGCTAGCTCACCCCATGACGCCCGACTCCGTCGACGCCACCGCCCCGGTTCTCCTGCACACCCGCGGCCGCGCAGGACACATCGTCCTCAACCGGCCGCGCGCCATCAACGCCCTCAACCACGCCATGGTGCGTCTGATGGACCACGCCCTCACCGACTGGGAGCGGGACGACGCGATCCGGACCGTGGTGCTCACCGGGGCCGGTGAGCGGGGGCTGTGCGCCGGGGGTGACATCCGCTCCATTCACGACGACATCCGTGCGGGCGGCGGCGCCGCCTCGGTGGCGTTCTGGCGCGACGAGTACCGGCTCAATGCCCGCATCGCCCGCTTCCCGAAGCCGTACGTCGCCGTGATGGACGGCATCGTGATGGGCGGCGGTGTCGGCGTATCGGCGCACGGCAGCGTGCGGATCGTCACCGAGCGGTCCCGGATCGCCATGCCGGAGACCGGGATCGGCTTCGTGCCGGATGTCGGCGGTACGTATCTGCTGACGCGGACGCCCGGCGAGCTCGGCACCCATCTCGCGCTGACCGGCGCCGCGGTGGGCGCGGCGGACGCACTGCTGTGCGGCCTCGCCGATCACTTCGTGCCCTCGGAGCGGCTTGCGGACTTCACCCAGGCGCTTGCCGACTCGGACGTGGACGATGTTCTTGACGCGTACGCGGACACAGCGCCCCCAGGTGAACTGACCGCCCACCGCGAGTGGATCGACGCCTGTTACGCCGCCGACTCGGTCGAGGAGATCGTCGGCAGGCTGTACGACTGCGGCGACCCGGCGGCCAAGGAGGCGGCCGAGACCGTTCTCGCCAAGTCCCCCACGTCCTTGAAGGTCACCCTCGCCTCGCTGCGCCGGGCCCGCGCGCTCGCCACTCTTGAGCACGTACTTGAGCAGGAGTACCGCGTCTCCCGCACCGCGATCACCGCACCGGACATGGTCGAGGGCATCCGCGCCCAGGTCGTCGACAAGGATCGAAACCCGCACTGGTCCCCCGCCGAACTCGCCCAGGTGACCGACGCGCAGGTGGCCCGCCACTTCGAACGGCACGGCGACGGCGGGCTCGGCCTGGCCCCCGCGACGGGCCCGCGATGACCACGCTGCACACGCCGCGTCTCGTGCTCCGACGCTGGCGCGAGTCCGACATCACCCCCATGACCACCATCAACTCCGATCCTGAGGTGATGCGCTGGATCGGCGACGGCTCGGTGCGCGACCAGGAGGAGCAGACGCGGAGCAGTGTGGGGCTGTGGGAGCACGGGTGGGAGACCGAGGGGTTCGGGCTTTTCGCCGTGGAGATCCGCGCCACCGGTGAACTCGCCGGGCTCACCGGTCTTTCCGTGCCGCACTACCTGCCCGAGGTGCTGCCTGCCGTGGAGATCGGCTGGCGTCTGGGCCGCCCCTTCTGGGGGCGGGGCCTGGCCACCGAGGCGGCGCGCGCCGCGCTCGACTTCGGCCTCACCGTCCGCGGCCTGGGGCGGATCGTCAGCATCGTCCAGGTGGGCAACGACGCGTCGGAGCGCGTCATGAACAAGCTGGGCATGCGCGTGGAGCGAGGGACAGTGGATCCCGCCTGCGGCCGCGCCATCCGCGTGCACGCGGTCACCGCGCCCGCTACGGCGGATCGATCTCCGTGACGACGGCGATGAGCTGGAACGGCAGCTCCTTGTCCCACTGGGAGACGCCGAGGGCCACCCACCGCCCGTCGACGCGCCACAGGTGCAGGTCCGGCACCGAGGCGCTCAGCGAGCCCCACGGCTCCGGTATGTCCTCGCCCGCGCCGTCCTCGCCGCCGCTCAGCGTCCGCTCGAAGAGGCTGTCGAGGCTGAATCTGTCCGGCGCTCCCCAGCGGTCGGCCAGGAGCACCGAGAGGCCGTCGCGCTCGGCCTCGTACTGCTCCTCGGCCGCCTCCCGCTCCGTGCCGTCGCCCTCCCAGAATTCCTCGCTCGTGAGTAACTCGGCGATGTGATAGCCGGGACCACCGGCGCCCGCGTCCGACCTGCCGTGCTCCGCGGGGAACTCCCGGGAGCACAGCAGGTCGATCGTGGCGAGATGCTGTGCCGTACTCATGACATCCAGTAAAGCGGCCACCACTGACAACTGGCCCGCCGTCAGGCCCCCGGGGTCACGATCCGGCCGCCGGGCCCCAGGGTGACGATCCGGCCTCAGGCATCGCGCCGCCGCACCGCCCACCACCCGGCGAGCAGCGCGGCCGCCGCCCACGCCGCCGAGACGGCAAGTCCCGCCCAGGGGCCGAGCGTTCCCGTCGGGTCCTCGTGGAGGACCTGCTGGCCCGCCCTGTCGGGCAGGTAGGCGGCCACTCCGGTCGCGATGTCCCCGACCACAAAGGACACGATCAGCGTGAAGGGGATGAGGATGCTCAGTACGGCGACTCCGCTGCGCAGCACCATGGTCAGGCCCGCAGCGAGCAGCGCCATGAGGGCGAGGTAGATCCCGCCGCCGACGCACGCGCGCACCGCCCCGTCATGGCCGAGGCCGATGGCCGCGTCCCCCATGAAGGCCTGCCCGGACAGGAACGCCGCAAAGCTGGTGACGATGCCCGTGGCCAGGGCGAGCGCGCCCACCACCGCGACCTTGGCGCCGTAGAAGAGCCCTCTCCTCGGCACCGCGGAGAGCGAGATCCGCAGGGCGCCGTTCACGTACTCGGATGACATCGCCGTCGTACCGAAGCTGATGGCCGCGATCTGGCCGAAGTTGAGCGCATAGAAGGCGCCGAAGAGCGGTTCGAAGTCGGCGTTGTCCGACTCCGCCTCGCCGACCGTGGCGAACGCGAGGACCGTGATGGCGACGGTGGCGACGAAGACGGAGATCAGCGAACCGAGGCTGGCCCGCACCGACTTGATCTTGATCCACTCCGAGTGGAGCACGGCGGTCGTCGACATGGTCAGGCCTCCTGGCGTGGCTTGGGGGCGGCGGCCGCGAACTCGGTGTCGCCGGCCGTGAGGGAGAGATAGGCCTGCTCCAAGGGGGCCTGCTCGTCGGAGAGTTCGAGGATGGGGATGCCGTGCCCGGCCGCGATCGAGCCGATCTCCTCGGCCTTCACGCCGTCGACGGTCCAGCGGCCGTCGTCCCCCGCCGCCAGCACGTGCCCCTTTCCAGCCAGGACGTCGCGCAGGCGGTCGTGTTCCGGAGTGCGAAGGCGGACCCGGGGGCTGCTGTGAGCCTCGATGAAATCCCGCATCGGGGTGTCGGCGAGCAGCTTGCCCCTGCCGAGGACGACGAGGTCGTCGGCGAACGTGGCCGTCTCGTTCATCAGATGGCTGGACACCAGGACCGTGCGGCCCTCGCGGGCGAGCCTGCGCATCAACTCGCGGATCCAGATGATGCCTTCGGGGTCCAGGCCGTTGGACGGCTCGTCCAGGAGCACGACGCGCGGGTCGCCGAGCAGCGCGCCCGCGATGCCCAGGCGCTGGCGCATGCCCAGGGAGTACGTCTTGATGCGGCGCCCGGCCACCTTGGTGAGCCCCGTCTCCTCCAGGACCTCGTCGACGCGGCGCACGGCGATGCGGTTGCTGACGGCGAGGGCGAGCAGGTGGTTGCGTGCGGTGCGCGAGCCGTGGGCGGCCTGGGCGTCGAGCAGCGCCCCCACGTGGCGCAGGGGTTCGTCGAGGGACGCGTAGGAGCGGCCGCCGACCGTCGCGGTCCCCGAAGTGGGCCGGTCGAGGCCGAGGACGAGGCGCATGGTGGTGGACTTGCCGGCGCCGTTGGGGCCGAGGAATCCGGTGACCCGGCCGGGCCGGACGGTGAACGTCAGTCCGTCGACCGCGCGGGTGGTGGCGTACTCCTTGGTGAGCTGTTGGACGTCGATGCTGGTCATGGGCCAAGCCTCGCGGCCGGGGCACCATCGGGGCTTCCCCCGCCCGGGGATACCCTCTCCCCCTCACGGGGGAGCCGTGCGCCGCCTCCCACCTGGCACGATGGCGGGATGCCCCGCTTCCTCAGGCCTCTTACGCGCGCCGTCACCTACACCCGGTGGCTGCACATGCTCGTCGGCTCGGGCATCGCGTTGATCTCCGCGTTCGCCTACCCCGGCCTGGACGACCCCTCGTTCAGTGACTGGATGGTGATCGTGACGCTGCCCATCCCCCTGGTCGCCGCGGCGGCTCTGGTGCCCGCCATGCGCCGGGCGGAGGGGCTCCAGGCGCGGCTGATGCTCATTCCCGGGCAGCACGCGCGCGTGAAGGGCGGTGGCGATGACTCGGGCATCTCCGTGACGCCGTCGGCCTCCTGGAGCGACCGCGGCAGGACGGCGCTGTGGCTGGTGCTGCGCCTGGAGGCGGGATGCGCGGCCGGCTTCGTCACCGTCCAGTGCTTCGGGACCGCCCTCGGCCTCCTGGGCGGGGCGACGGAACCTCCCGACAGCTCGGGCGTGCTCGTCCCTCTCCCCGGCCAGGGCTGGGCCAACCCGCTGCTCGTGCCGATTCCCCTCGCGGTGCTCATGGCGCTGGTCGTGGTGGCGGGCCGGCTGATGACCGCCGCCGCCCGCAGGCTGCTCGGCCCCTCCCCCTCCGAGCGGCTCGCCGCCCTGGAGGAGCGCACCGAGCAGCTCCTCGAACGCGCCCGGATCGCGCGGGAGCTGCACGACTCCATCGGTCACGCCCTGACCGTCGCGGTCGTCCAGGCGGGTGCCGCGCGGGCCGCCGCCGACCCCGAGTTCACCGACCGCGCCCTCGACGCGATCGAGGAGACCGGCAGAGCCGCCCTCGAAGACCTGGAGCGTGTCCTGCGGGTGCTGCGCGAGGACGAGCGGCGGCCCGCGAGCCGGCGCCCCACGCTCGCCGACGCCGAACGCCTCCTGGAGTCCGCACGCGCCTCGGGAGCGAAGGTCGACACCGAGGTGACGGGCCCCCTGGAGAGCGTCCCCGGACCGGTGTCCCGCGAGGGCTACCGCATGCTCCAGGAGTCCCTCACCAATGTGCTGCGCCACTCCGGTCCGGTGCCGGTGCGGGTGCGCATCGCGGTCGACGGCGGGGTCCTGGACATGAACGTGCGCAACGCGCTGCCCGCAGGAACACCGGCGACCGGCCGGGGCGGCAGCGGTCTTCGCGGCATCCGCGAGCGCGCCACGCTGCTCGGCGGCCGGGCCACCACGGGGCCGTACGACGGCGAGTGGCAGGTGCACGTCGAGCTGCCCCTTGGGTGATCTACGCTGACCGGATGCCGGTCACAGTGCTCCTGGTCGACGACGAACCCCTCGTACGCACGGGCCTGCGCGCCGTTCTGGAGGCGCAGCCGGACATCGAGGTGGTCGGCGAGGCGGCCGACGGCGCCGCGGTGATCCCCCTGGTGCGGCAGCTGCGGCCCGACGTGGTCGCCATGGACGTACGCATGCCACTCCTCGACGGCATCGAGGCCACGCGCGCGGTCCTGCGCACCGTCCAGGACCCTCCGAAGATCCTCGTCGTGACGACCTTCGAGAACGACGAGTACGTGTACGAGGCGCTGCGCGCGGGCGCCGACGGTTTCCTGCTCAAGCGCGCCAGGCCCGCGGAGATCGTGAACGCGGTCCGTCTTGTCGCCGAGGGCGAGTCGTTGTTGTTCCCCGCTGCGGTGCGGCAGCTGGCGGGCGAGTACGGGCGGCGCCCCGGCAACGCGGCGGCCAGGGACGCGCTGGACCGGGCGGCGCTGACCGAACGCGAGGCGGACGTGCTGCGGCTGATGGCGCGCGGCCTGTCGAACGCGGAGATCGCCGCGGAGCTGATCGTCGGCGCCGAGACGGTCAAGTCCCATGTGAGTTCCGTGCTCGGGAAGCTGGGGGCCCGCGACCGGACGCAGGCGGTGATCGCCGCGTACGAATCCGGTTTCGTCGCGCCGGGCTGAGCGGCGGCCGACCGGCAATCTCCGTCACCGGCGGGCCCGGCACTCGCAGCGGCCCGCCCCTGCGAGTACGATCCGCCCATCATGCGCACGAGCTGGGAGGACGGACGTTGGGGCGGCTGACCGGCGGGGATCCCTCTCTGCTGCGGCGGATCAACTCCGCGGTGGTGCTGCACGCGCTGCGTGCGGCGGACTTCGCGACACTCACCGAGATCACCCGGGTGACCGGCCTGTCCAGGCCCACCGTCGAGGGGGTCGTCGAGGGGCTCATCGAGGCCGGGCTCGTGGTGGAGACCGCCGCCGAGGAAGGCGCTGCCCGACGCCAGGGACGCCCCGCACGGAGGTTCCGCTTCCGCGCGGAAGCAGGCCATCTGCTGGGCCTGGAGATCGGCCCGCACCGGGTGGCAGCGGTGTTGTCGGACCTCGACGGCCGGGTCCTTGGCACGACGGCCAAGGACGTCGACGAGACCGCCCCGGCGGACGAACGCATCGAGCGCCTGCGCACGGCGGTCGCGGACCTTCTGCGCCGCGCCGGGATCGCCCGCAGCTCGCTGCGCGCGGTCGGCGTGGGCAGCCCCGGCATCGTGGAGGCGGACGGCACGGTGCGCCTGGGCACGGCCCTTCCGGAGTGGACGGGGCTTCCCCTGGGCGAGCGCCTCCGCCGGTCGTTCAAGTGCCCGGTCCTGGTGGAGAACGACGCGAACACGGCGGCCGTCGCCGAACACTGGAAGGGCGCGGCGACCGAGGTCGACGACGTCGTTTTCGTACTGGCCGGTCTCAGCCCGGGAGCCGGTGCGCTGATCGGCGGCCGGCTGCACCGCGGCTACGGCGGCGCGGCGGGCGAGATCGGCGCCCTCCATCTACTGGGCCGTGACGTCACCCCCGAGACGCTCCTCTCGACCACGGACGAGCCACTGCACCCGCTCGACGAGCAGGCGGTGGCCGAGGTGTTCGCACACGCGCGTGAGGGCGACGAGCGGGCTCAGCAGGCCGTCGAGCGCTTCATCCAGCGCCTGGTGCACGACGTGGCGGCACTGGTCCTCGCCCTGGACCCCGAACTGGTCGTGGTCGGCGGCTGGGCGGCCGGCCTGGACGGCGTACTGGATCCCCTGCGAAGGGAGTTGGCCCGCTACTGCCTGCGCCCACCCCGGGTAGCACTGTCGATGCTCGGCGAGGCAGCGGTGGCAACGGGCGCACTGCGCCTGGCCCTCGACCATGTCGAGGAGCAGCTCTTCGCGGTGGAGGGGACGGTTACCGCGCGGCGGTGAGGCCGCACGGGATCGGGCGTCAGGCCGGGCCCCAGCTTCAGGAGGCGGGCGCTCCGGGCTGCGGTGGCGACCGGCGCGCGGCGTTGAGTCCGTGTGGGACGCACGGCGGCAGGCCGCGCGTGACCACCGGGCGGCCGACTTCAGAAGGCGCGGCGCGGCGGCGGCACGCTGCGTTGAGGCGGTCGCTCGGGATGCCCGGCGGCAGGACGGCCGAGGGCGAGCGACCAGCATCAGGAGGCGGGCGCTCCGGGCTGCGGTGGCGACCGGCGCGCGGCGTTGAGTCCGCGCGGGACGCCCGGCGGCAGAACGGCCGAGGGCGGGCGACCAGCATCAGGAGGCGGGGGTTCCGAGCTGCGGTGGCGACCGGCGCGCGGCGTTGAGTCCGCGTGGGACGCCCGGCGGCAGGACGCGCCTAAAGCCGGAGTGCGGCTTCAGAAGGCGCGGTGTTCCGGGCTGCGGTGGCGACGGCGCGCGGCCCCTCTCCCTCGACCTCATCAAGGAGCAGCCGTTCAGCGTGAGAGCGGCGGTCACCGCGCGGCGTTGAGGTCGTGCGGGATACCTGGCGTCAGGCCGCACCCAAAGCCGGACGGCCGACTTCAGAAGGCGCGGCGCGGTGACGGCACGCTGCGTCGAGGCCGCTCGGGATGCCCGGCGTCAAGCCGTCCGAGGGCGGGCTGTCCCGGTTCAGGAAGCGCGGCGTTCCGGGCCGTGGTGGATTTCGACGCCGCCTGCGTCGCCGAAAGTGAGGCGGCAGGTGTCGGCGCGGTATGTCGCCACCGAGACCGCGGCCGTGCGGCCCTCGGAGAAGAAGCGGGTCGTCACGACGAGGACCGGTGCTCCGGGGAGGCGGTCGAGGGCCTTGGCGTCGTCCGCGCGGGCCGAGCCGAGCTCGACGGCCCGGTCCTGTCCCTCGAGGCCGAGCCGCTGCAGCTCGCGCAGCACCGCACGCGCGCGTGCCGCTCCCGACGGGGCGTCGATGGCGGAGAGTTCGGGGACCGACGACATGGGTACGTAGAGGAGTTCGGCCGCTACGGGCTGGCCGTGCGAGACGCGCGTGCGGCGCACGACGTGCACCGGCTCGTCGGGGAGGGACGCGAGGACCCGGGCCACGTCCGCGGGCGGGACCGCCGGCGCGCAGTCCGCGGGCTGCCAGGCGTCGCCGACCGCACCCGGCCACGTGCCCTGCGCCGACCCGACGGCCACGCCCATCCGCGGCGGGGCGACGGTCGTGCCGACACCGCGGCGCCGCTGCAGCCTGCCTTCCAGCTCCAGCTGCTCGAGCGCCTGACGGAGCGTGGCTCGTGCGACGCCGAACCGGGCGGCGAGATCACGTTCGTTGGGCAGGATCTCGCCCACGGCGAACTCGGAGTCGAGTGCCTCGCTGAGCACCGTCTTGAGGTGCCAGTACTTCGGCTCCGGCGCCGTTTCCAGCTGCGTGGTCCCCACCCTGTCCTCCGCAATCGCCGTGTACCCGCGGCGTTTAAGCGCCCTTGTTTATTAAAGGTTCCTGCACTATCTCTGGCGACCATAGGCCCGCACCCACCCTTGGTCAAGACCAATCCTCGATCCGTTACAGCGCGCACAGGGCCGATGCCACAGAGCATTCACGCGATGTTGGCGCCGCGTCACGCACTCGTAGCGAACAAGACAAAACCCCCGCCCTGAGTGGACGGGGGTTGGCCGAATGCCGCTACGGGACCGCCAATTGGCCGCTAATTGGACGCTATGAGGCCAGACCGGCGAGTTTGTCCGGGTTGCGGATGATGTACAGGTCCTTGATCTGGCCGTCGGTGACGTCGAGTTGGAAGACGACGTCCGGCTTTCCGTCGACCAGGCCGAGCACCGCACCTGCGCCGTTGAGCTCGACGAAGCGGAACTCGACCTCCGCGTCGGCCGGAATGCCCTTGCGGGCCGCGCCGATGAGGAAGCGGCCCACCTTGTCGGCCGTCTCGATGACCCGCAGCGGAGCCTTGGCCTTGCCGCCGCTGTCGCCCACCAGGCGGACGTCCGGGGCCAGCAGGGACATCAGCCCGTCCAGGTCGCCTTCGGCCGCCGCGGCCAGGAAGCGCTCCGTCAGGTCCCTGCGCTCGTCCGGGTCGACTTCATAGCGCGGCCGCTTCTCGTCGACGTGCTTGCGGGCCCGCGCGGCGAGCTGCCGCACGGCCGGCTCGCCACGGTCCAGCGTGGCGGCGATCTCCGAGAACGGGAAGCCGAACGCCTCCCGCAGCACGAACACCGCACGTTCCAGGGGCGAGAGGGACTCCAGGACCACCAGGACGGCGAGCGACACGGAGTCGGCGAGCACCGCCTGCTCCGCGGTGTCGGGGACGGTCGGCCCGAAGTCCGTGACCAGCGGCTCGGGCAGCCATGGCCCCACGTACGACTCGCGCCGCGACTGCACATGGCGCAGCCGGTCGATGGCGAGGCGCGTCGTAATGCGCACCAAGTAGGCACGCGGTTCGCGTACTTGCGCGTGGTCGGCCGCCGACCAGCGCAGCCACGCGTCCTGCACGACATCCTCCGCGTCGGCCACCCGGCCGAGCATGCGGTAGGCCACGCCCATCAGGACGGGCCGGTGTTCTTCGAAGTCGCTGGTCGCGGTGTCCATTGCCACCTCTCCATCCCAGCCGACGGATTCCCCGCTGTCCAGGCGAAAAGGGTGCGGCGCGGCACACACCCTTGAACAGCGCCGCACACACCCTTGAACTGGGAGCTACTGAGCGGTAATTGTTGCTGACAAGGTGTCTACAAGGTGACCCGTTTGTTGAGGGGACCGTCGTCCGGCGGCGGGGACAGGAGCAGCAATGGCCACAGAGGTGTCCTTCAGCATCGAATCGCCCGACGGCCCCCGGACACTGTCCGTCGCCCACGAACGCGCGGGGAAGGGCGAGCCGCTGCTCCTGCTGCACGGCATCGGGCACCACCTCCAGGCCTGGGACCCGGTGTTCGGGATTCTCGCCACGGAGTACGACGTCATCGCCGTGGACCTGCCGGGCTTCGGCGCGTCCCCCGCGCTGCCCGAGGGTCTCGCGTACAACGCCTCGACGGTGGTGTCCGTGCTCGGCGCGCTGTGCGAGGCCCTGGAGATCGAGCGCCCGCACGTGGCGGGCAACTCGCTCGGCGGCCTGCTCGCCCTGGAACTGGGCCGGGAGAAACTGGTGCGCTCGGTCACCGCGCTCTCCCCGGCCGGGTTCTGGAGCCCCGCCGAGCGGCGGTACGCGTTCACCACGCTGCTCGCGATGCGGCACGGAGCACGGCTCCTCCCGCTGCCCGTGATCGAGCGGCTCGCCGCGACGGCCGCCGGGCGGGCCGCGCTGACCAGCACCATCTACGCCCGTCCTGGGCGCCGTTCACCCGAGGCCGTGGTCGCCGAGACGCTCGCGCTGCGCGGCGCCACAGGGTTCGAGGAGACCCTGGCCGCCGGCCGCGACGTACTCTTCGCCGACGACGTGCCCGGACTTCCGGTCACCGTCGCGTGGGGCAGCCGTGACCGGATCCTGCTGCGCCGCCAGGGCATCCGGGCCAAGCACGCGGTCCCCGACGCCCGGCTCGTGCGGCTGCCCGGCTGCGGGCACGTCCCCATGAACGACGACCCGGCTCTGGTCACGCGCGTCATCACCGACACCTGCCGCCGCGCCGCGGCCGCGTAGTACTCCCGAGCCCAGGGCGACACCGGCGCCGACCAGCGCGCTGCCCACGGCCTGCGGGACGCCGTAGGTGCCGGTGCCGACCAGCGGGGCCGTGCAGGCCGCCGCCACGGGAATGAGGCCGGAGAAGAGGGTGGCCCGCTCGGCGCCGATGCGCTGGATGCCCGAGTACCAGCAGACGAACCCGACGACGGTGACGATCGCCGCCTGCCACAGCAGTGCCGCCGCCTCGGTGGCGTCGGGCATCCGCAGCCACCCGCCTCCGTCGATCACGACCCCGATGACGGCGGACTCCAGCGCGGCGATCCCGCACACGGTGGCGGAGAGCAGCTTCGGGCCGAGCGGCCGCAGGACGGGGACCGCGAGCACCGCGAACCCGACCTCGCCCGCGAGCGCGCCCACCGAGAAGGCGATGCCCACCGCGTCGGTGCGCCCCCACCCCTGCACGGTGAAGGCACCCGCGGCGACGATCAACGCGCCGTACATGACGGCTCGTTGTGGGCGGCGGCCCTCCAGGAGCGGCACGATGACGGCCACGACGACCGGCGCGCACCCTACGAGGACACCCGGTACGGCAGGTTCCGCCGTGCGTTCGGCGGCGAGGATCGCCAGGTTGAAGCCGACCATGCCGACGGCCGCGAGGAGCGCGAGGCGCCCCCACTGGCGGTGGGTGAGACGGCGCAGCGGTCGGGTGCCGCCGCGGCCGAGCAGCGGCAGGAGCAGCAGGCAGGCGAGGGCGTAGCGGAGGAACTGCCCACCGGCGTACGGGTAGTCGCCGAGGAGGCTGTTGGCGGTGAAGGAGCCGCCTACGAGGAGGCAGGCGATGGCGGCGAGCAGGGAGCCGCGGGTGAGGTTCGCGTTCATGCCCCTGACGCTAGGAAGGGACGCGGACCGGTTTAAGGTCCACTTCCGGGGTCTGTTGGGGGACCACTTTCCGACCGGGGCCGCGTCCCCGGGGCGGCTCAGGGGGTGCGTGTACCGGTGACATCGGGTTCGGGTGGCGAGGGCGGCGAGGGTGAAGTTGCCGATGGCGCGCACACGGCGCCGGGCACCCCGGCATGGGAGCTGCTGCTCCCCGCCGCGGCCGCGCCCGCCCGCAGCCGTGGCCGCAGCCTCCAGTCGGCGCTGCGCGACGCGGTCAGGTCCGGGCGGCTCGCTCCGGGGACGCGGCTGCCGTCTAGCCGTGCCCTCGCCGCCGACCTGGGCGTCTCACGGGGGCTTGTCACGGAGGCGTACGAGCAGCTGACGGCCGAGGGCTATCTGCGCAGCGACCGCGGGGCGGGGACCTGGGTGGGCGGCGCGGCACGGGCGGCCGAGCGAGGGGCGCGCGATCTGGCTCCGCGTCCGGCCCACGCGCGCGTGGACTTCATCGCGGGGACCCCCGACCTGTCCCTGTTCCCGCGTTCGGCGTGGGCGGCGGCGCACCGCGGCGTCCTGGCCGATCTGGCGCACGACCAGCTCGGCTACCCGGACCCGCGCGGCCTGCCCCGTCTTCGTACGGCCCTTGCCGAACTCCTGACGCGGCGCCGGGGTGTGGTCGCCGACCCGGAGGGCGTCGTCGTGTGCTCCGGAGTGGCGCAGGCGATGGCGCTCATCGGGTTCGTGCTGCACGCGCGCGGGGTGCGCACCGTCGGAGTCGAGGACCCCGGAAGCCCGCAGCACGACGAGCTGTTCGCCTCCGCGGGCGTCTCCACCGTGCCGGTGCCGCTCGACGACGAGGGTGTCCTCACCGACGTACTGAGGGAGCGTGGTGTGCGCGCGGTCGTCACCACGCCCGCCCACCAGTTCCCGCTGGGCATCGGGTACTCGGCCCGGCGGCGCGCCGAACTCCTCGACTGGGCCCGCGCCGTGGACGGCCTGGTCGTCGAGGACGACTACGACGGGGACTTCCGCTACGACCGCACCCCGGTGGGCGCGCTGCAGGGGCTCGACCCCGGACATGTCGCATACACCGGCTCTGTCAGCAAGTCACTTGCTCCGGGGCTGCGTCTGGGCTGGCTGCTCGTGCCCGACGCGATGACCGAGGAGGTCGTCGCCCGCAAGCGCATGATGGACCTCGGCAATCCCGTCCTCGACCAGGCGCTCTTCGCCCGCCTGGTCGAACGGGGGGACTACGACCGGCAGTTGCGCCGCTGCCAGCGCGCTTACCGGGAGCGGCGCGACGCGCTCGTCACGGCCCTTGCGGAGCACTTCCCCGGATCCGAGGTCAGCGGCATCGCCGCCGGACTCCATGTCATCGCCCGGCTGCCCGGCCTCTGGGGGCCGCAGGATGCCTTTCTGCGGCGGGCGGCGGCGGCCGGGGTCGCGGTGCGGCCGCTCAGCCACTACGAGCACGCCGACGACGCGGCGCGGGGCCCGGGCCTCGCGCTCGTCCTCGGTTACGCCCATCTGTCCCCCGCGCGCATCGCCGAGGGGGTGCGTCTCCTTGCCGATGCGGTGCAGGAGTTGGACCACGCCGGTGCGGTTCAGGAGTTGGACCACGCGCGCGTGCAGAGCACCAGGCGGTAGCCGTCGGGGTCCTCGACGGTGACGCCCCATTCGTTCCAGTACGGATTGGGCGACAGGACGCGCTTGCCGCCGTGCTCCTCCAGGCGCGCCACCATCTCGTCGGGCACGGGCCCGTCGAGGTAGACGACGAGCAGGTCCTCCTCGGTGGGCCGGGGCTCGACGGGACGCGCCGCCTCGTGGACGAGTTCCAGGTGCCAGGAGGCGTCAGGACGGCCGAGCATGAGCAGGTCGTGCTCGCCGGGAGCGGAACCGCCGTTCGCGCGGTAGACGACGTCAAGGCCGAGCCCGCCCGCCCAGAAGCGCTCCGCCGCCGCGAGGTCACGGGACGGACGGGCGACACGGATGTGGCTCTGGCCGTTGAACGGCATGGGACTCCCCCTTCGGTGCGGCACGCTCGGCCGCGCACTGCCGGCGCGCTCTGCCGCGCGCCACTGGTGTGAGCGTAGGCAGCGAGTGATCTTGCAGCCATCGGCCGTTGGGCCTCGGTCCGTCGCCCCAGGGGTATGGGGCGGGGGACGTAGGCCATGTGGTGTTCGCACACCGGTTCCCTTGTCCCCATGGGCAGTTGTTCACTTGTGGTTTGCGTGTGCGCCGCGGCGCACCGTTAGTTGTGGCCCTGCACACTGGTCGGACCTGTCGCTGGAGGCGCATTCATGTCACACCCGATGCCGAGCCCGTCCCCCCGCCGCCGCAGCGTGCTGCGCGGCTCCCTCGCCCTGCCCGCGGCGCTTGCCGTGCCCGCCGTGGCCGGGGCCGCTCCCGCGTTCTCCCTCTCGGGACGCCCGCGGGCCGAGTGGGGCGTGCAGGCCGGTGACGTGACCGCGCACGCGGGCCTGGTGTGGGTGCGCTCCGACCGTCCGGCCCGCATGATCGTCGAGACGTCCGCCACCGAGTCGTTCCGCAACCCCACCCGCCGGCACGGCCCGGTGCTCGGCCCGGACACGGACTTCACGGGAACCACCCGGCTGCGCGGGCTGCCCGCCGGCGAGCAGATCCACTACCGCGTGGTCCTCGCCGACCCCGACGACCCGAGACGTACCGGCGAACCGGTCACCGGCACCTTCCGTACGCCACCGAAGAAGCGCATGGACGGCGTGCGCTTCCTGTGGTCGGGCGACATCGCGGGCCAGGGGTGGGGCATCAACCCGGACCGCGGCGGCTTCACCGTCTTCGAGGACATGCGCCGCAGGAACCCGGACTTCTTCCTGTGCAGCGGCGACACCATCTACGCCGACGGGCCCATCCTGCCGAGCGTCACGCTGCCCGACGGCCGCGTGTGGCGGAACGTCACCACGGAGGAGAAGTCGAAGGTCGCCGAGACGCTCAAGGAGTTCCGCGGCGCCTTCCGATACAACCTGCTCGACGAGAACGTGCGGCGCTTCAACGCGCAGGTGCCCTCCATCGTGCAGTGGGACGACCACGAGGTGCGCAACAACTGGTACCCGGGGCAGATCCTGGAGGACGACCGCTACACGGAGAAGAACGTGGACGTGCTCGCGGGGCGCTCGTTGCGGGCGTTCAGCGAGTACTTCCCCATCTCCACGCTGCCGGCGGGCGACAAGGACGGGCGGGTGTACCGGGTCCTTCGGCACGGTCCGCTGCTCGATGTGTTCGTCCTCGACATGCGCTCGTACCGCAACGCCAACTCGCCCGGCAGGCAGCCCGAAGAGGCCACCGGCATCCTCGGCGCCGAGCAGCTGAGCTGGCTCAAGCGCGAGCTGTCGCGCTCGCGCGCCGTGTGGAAGGTGATCGCGTCGGACATGCCGCTCGGTCTGATCGTGCCCGACGGCAAGGTGAACTTCGAGGCGGTCGCCCAAGGGGATCCCGGCGCACCCCTTGGCCGCGAGCTGCAGATCGCCGAGCTGCTGCGGCACATCAAGCACCGCGGGATCACGGGAACGCTGTGGCTGACCGCCGATGTGCACTACACGTCGGCGCAGCACTACGACCCCTCGCGGGCGGCGTTCAAGGACTTCGCGCCGTTCTGGGAGTTCGTGTCGGGGCCGCTGGCCGCGGGCGGTTTCCCGGCGCTGAAGCTCGACGGGACGTTCGGTGCCGAGCAGCGGTTCGTGAAGGCGCCGAACCGCGCCAACACCTCACCGGCCGAGACGCCGCAGTACTTCGGCGAGGTCGACATCGACGGCGGGAGCGGCGAGCTGACGGTGCGGCTGCGGCAGGAGGGCGGCGAGGTCCTCTTCAGCAAGGTGCTGCAGCCGGGACGGGTGGGGCAGGACTGAGCGCAACCCGCGGACGGTCGGCCGGCGTCACCTAGAACGTCAAGTCCGGACCCGAAGCGGGAGCGAATAGTCATCAAAGGGGCAAAGGGCGTCTTAACCCATCAGTCACAAAGCGTTCGTGATCACGCAACACCCTTCCTTCACAGTGACGGTATGAGTGCTGACATGTCTGATGTGACGCGAACGAAGCATGGCCGCCCCGTCCACCACTGGCGGCGGGACCTGGTCGAGTTGGCCGCCCTCTTCACGGCCGTGGCCGTGGCCGACGCGGTGGCGAACCTGATCGGGCACGGCCCCGACGGCGCCGCCCTGCTGGTGATCTCGGCCGTGGTGCTGATCGCCACGGCCGGGTTCCACACATGGTGGGCACGGCGCCACAACCACGCACCTCCGACGGCGGACGATACCGGTGCCCGGCCGGCCGGGCACCACACGGAACACTCCACCGGAGCGACCACCCTGTGGCGGATGCGCACCACGGTGCGCGACGAGCCGGGCTCGCTGGCCGCCCTGTGCACGGCCCTGGCACACGGCCGGGTCGACATCCTCAGCCTGCAGGCGCACCCGCTGGCCGAAGGCACCGTGGACGAGTTCCTGCTGCGCGCGCCCGAGGAGCTCTCCGCGGCCGAGATCACCCGGGGGGTCTCGCACGCCGGCGGCTCGGGCACCTGGATCGAGCGGGCGGACGCCCACGACCTGGTGGACGCCCCCACCCGCATCCTGGGCCTCGCCACCCGTACCGCCCTCGACGCGGCCGAACTGCCGCTCGCGCTGCGCCAGTTGCTGGGCCGGTGCACCATCCGCTCACTGCCCGCCACGTCTCAGGACACGGCCGCTGCGGATGCCACCGCCGACGGCGCACCCGTCGAGGGCGTCCTGGAAGGGACCGTGCTGCGGCTGCGGGCACCGGAGGGCGAGGTGATCACGGTGGAGCGGCCGTATCTGCCGTTCACGCCCACCGAGTTCGCCCGCGCCCGTGCCCTGGTGGAGCTGGACACCCGGCTCGGCCCGCGCATCCCGCGCAGCCAGGACGTGCTGACCCTCGCCGAGGGCAACTCCATCACCGTGCGCCGGGCCGACACCGCCGACGTCGAGGCCGCCAAGGCCATGCACGACCGCTGCTCGCGGCGCACCCTGAGCATGCGCTACCACGGCCCGGTGCGCGACGCCGACCGCTACCTCAACCACCTGCTCAGCCCGCGCTTCGGCCGCACCCTGGCGGTGCAGACCGCGTCCGGCCGCATCGTGGGCATCGGGCATCTCCTCTGGGACGGCGACGAGACGGAGATCGCGCTGCTCGTCGAGGACGAGTGGCAGCGCCGCGGCATCGGCACCGAGCTCCTCGGCCGCCTGGTGGGTCTGGCGGTCGAGGCGAGCTGCGAGAGCGTGTACGCGGTGACGCAGGCGTCCAACACCGGCATGGTCGCCGCGATGCGCGGTCTCGGCCTCCCGCTCGACTACCAGATCGAGGAGGGCACGCTGGTCATCACGGCCCGGCTCGACGCGACGCCGGTCATCTCGCGGCTGCCGTACGACGCGAGCTTCGAGCCCCAGCGGGCGGAGTAGCGGGGACCGGGCCGAGCGCCTGGTCGAGGTCCTGCCAGAGGTCCTCGACGTCCTCAAGCCCCGCCGACAGGCGCAGCAGGCTGTCGCTGACGCCGGACGAGCGGCGGTCCGCCGGGTCCACGACGCGGTGGCTGATGGACGCCGGATGCTGGATGAGCGTGTCGACGCTGCCGAGACTGACCGCCGGGGTGATCAGACGCACCCCGGCGGTCACCGCGTGCGGGTCGCCGCGCACCTCGAAGGCGACCATGGCGCCGCCGATCCGCGGGTAGTGCACGCGCTCCACCCTCGGGTCGGCGGCCAGCCTGCGCGCGAGCTCCGCCGCGTTCGCGGAAGCGGCCCGCACCCGGACCGGCAGCGTGGCAAGGCCGCGAAGGAGCAGATAGCCGGCGAGCGGATGCAGCACCCCGCCGGTGGCGAACCGCACCTGGCGCAGCTGCCGCGCGAACTCCCCGTCGCACGCCACCACACCGCCCAGGACGTCGCCGTGACCGCCCAGGTACTTGGTGGCGCTGTGCAGCACGAGCCGCGCCCCGCTCTCCACCGGACGCTGCAGCACGGGCGTCGCGAAGGTGTTGTCGGCGAGCAACGGCACGGTCCCGCAGGCGTGGGCCACCGCCTCCAGATCGAGTTCGGCGAGCGTCGGGTTGGCGGGCGACTCGACCATCACCAGGCCCGTATCAGGCCGGATGGCGTCGGCGATCCCGGCCGGGTCGACCCACGTCACCTCGGAGCCGAGCAGGCCCGCCGTAAGCAGGTGATCGCTGCACCCGTACAAAGGGCGGACCGCGACGACGTGCCGCAGGCCCGCGGCACCACGGACCAGCAGGACGGCGGTCAGCGCCGCCATGCCGCTCGCGAAGGCGACCGCGCTCTCGGTGCCTTCGAGCCGGGCGAGCGCGGTCTCGAACCGGGCCACGGTCGGATTCGCCAGACGGGCGTATACGGGCGGACCGTCGTCCAGGGCGCCGTCGGCGGCGAACGCGTCGATCCGCGCGGCCTCACCCCGGGTGTCGTACGAGGGGTAGGTGGTGGACAGGTCGATCGGTGCGGCGTGCAGGCCGAGTCCCGCGAGGTCGTCGCGTCCGGCGTGCACCGCCTCGGTGGCCAGGGCGCGTGCCGCCGTCGGGGCGCGGTGGCCGGATCCGGTACGGGGTTCCGTGTTCGTGTCCATGCCGATGATGCTGAACAAAGGCCGATGACCGGTCGTTGAATCCCGTGCTACGTTCGGCGAGTGGCTGAAAATGTCGTACTGGACGCGGTGGATCTCCGCATATTGCGGCTGCTGCAGAACGATGCCCGGACCACCTACCGCGATCTCGCGGTACAGGTCGGCGTCGCGCCGTCGACCTGCCTCGACCGGGTCTCCCGGCTGCGGCGCTCCGGTGTGATCCTCGGGCATCAGCTGCGGCTCGATCCGGCGAAACTCGGCCGCGGCCTGGAGGCGCTGCTCTCCGTGCAGGTCCGGCCGCACCGGCGTGAACTGGTCGCCCCGTTCGTGGAGCGGGTCAGGGCGCTGCCGGAGTCCCGCTCCGTCTTCCACCTCACGGGCCCCGACGACTATCTCGTGCACGTGGCGGTGTCCGATGCCGCCGATCTGCAGCGGCTCGTCCTGGACGAGTTCACCTCACGGCGCGAAGTGGCCCGCGTGGAGACGCGGTTGATCTTCCAGCAGTGGGAGTGCGGGCCGCTCCTGCCGCCCCGGTCCGAAGCCGCCGAGCCGGGGGAAGCCCGCAGCGAATCTTGATGACGCGGGCCGGTCCGTCGTACGAGTATGTCCGCATGTCAGACACGAAGCTCCCGGTCCAGAACCCGCTGCCGCGCGAGATCGCCGACGCGTACGTCGACGAGCTCATCGTCCTCAACCCGATCGAGGGCACCTACCTCGGCGTCAAAGCCAGCCACAGCAGGCTCCCCGACGCCTCGCCCGCCGGCCAGGAGGCCCTCGCCGAGCTGGCCCGCACGACCCTCGCCCGGCTCGACGAGGCCGAGCGCGCGCCCGGCGCCGACAGCGACGCCGAACGACGCTGCGCACGGCTGCTGCGCGAGCGGCTGACCGCCGAACTCGCCATGCACGACGCGGACGAGGGGCTGCGCGCGGTCGGCAATCTGCACACCTTCCCGCACGCCGTACGGGAGATCTTCGCCGTGACGCCCGCCGAGACGGAAGAGGACTGGGCGACGATCGCCGAACGCCTGCGGGCGGTGCCCGCCGCGTACGCCGGATATCGCGCATCACTCGAACTCGGCCTGGAACGCAAGCTGTTCGCCGCGCCGCGCCCCACCGCCACCTTCATCGGACAGCTCGGCGAGTGGGCCACGTCCGGCGGCGACGACCGCGGCTGGTTCGAGGAGTTCGCCGCGGACGGTCCCCCGGCGCTGCGCGCCGAGCTCGACGCCGCCGCGCGCGCCGCAACCGAGGCCGTCGTCGCCCTGCGCGACTGGATGCGGGACGTCTACGCGCCCGCGATCGAGGGCGCCCCCGACACGGTGGGCCGCGAGCGCTACGCCCGCTGGTCGCAGCACTTCAACGGGGCCGACCTCGACCTCGACGAGGCGTACGCGTACGGCTGGTCCGAGTTCCACCGGCTCCTTGCCGAGATGCGGGCCGAGGGCGAGAAGATCCTGCCCGGCGCGGCCACGCCGTGGGTGGTCCTCGCCCATCTCGACGAGCACGGCGCGCACATCGAGGGCGTGGACGAGGTACGGGTCTGGCTCCAGGAGCTGATGGACGAGGCGATCGAGGCGCTGGACGGCACGCACTTCGAACTCGCCGAGCGGGTACGGAAGGTGGAGTCCCACATCGCGCCGCCCGGCGGCGCGGCCGCTCCCTACTACACGGGCCCTTCCGAGGACTTCTCGCGGCCGGGGCGGACCTGGCTGCCGACGATGGGCGAGACCCGCTTCCCCGTGTACGACCTGGTCTCCACCTGGTACCACGAGGGCGTGCCCGGCCATCACCTCCAGCTGGCCCAGTGGGCGCACGTCGCCGAGAACCTCTCCCGCTACCAGGCCACGCTCGGCATCGTCAGCGCCAACGCGGAGGGCTGGGCGCTGTACGCGGAGCGGCTCATGGACGAGCTCGGGTTCCTCACCGACCCGGAGCGCAGGCTCGGCTATCTGGACGCGCAGATGATGCGCGCACTGCGGGTCATCGTCGACATCGGCATGCACCTGGAGCTGGAGATCCCGGCGGACTCGCCCTTCCGCCCCGGCGAGCGCTGGACACCGGACCTCGCGCAGGAGTTCTACGACGCGCACTGCAGCCGCCCCACGGACTACGTGGCCAGCGAGATGACCCGCTATCTCTCCATCCCCGGCCAGGCCATCGGTTACAAGCTGGGCGAGCGTGCCTGGCTGCTCGGCCGCGAGAACGCGCAGCGGCGGCTCGGCGACGCGTTCGACGCGAAGGCGTGGCACATGGCCGCACTGTCGCAGGGGTCGCTGGGATTGGACGACCTGGTGGACGAGTTGTCGGCGCTCTGATCGGCTCCACCCTCAGCGGCGGAACCCGCCCTCGGAGCCGATCACCTGCCCGGTGATCCACGCGGCTTCATCCGTGGCCAGCCACGCGATGAGCCGGGCCGGATCATCGGGCACGCCCCACCGCCCGGCGGGGAATCGTGCGGCGATCGCGTCGTAGTCCTCCCCGACGCGGTAATCCGTGTCCACCGGGCCCGGGTTGACGGTGTTCACCGTGACCGCGAGGTCGGCGAGCGTCGTCGCCAGGGAACGCGTCGCGGAGGCGAGCGCGCCCTTCTGCAGGCTGTACGCGATCTCGTCGGGCATGCCGCCCGCGATGTCCTGCCCGGAGGTCATCATCACGACGCGGCCGCCGGGCGTGCGGGGCGGCAGCGCGGCCCGCAGCCGGGCGTACGCCTGCACGAGCAGGATCACCGAGCGGGTGTCCACCGCCCAGTGGGTGTCGAGCATGGCGGCGTCGATGCCGTCGAGGGTGCCGTCGTCGCCGCTGACGGCGTGGTTGGCGACGAGGATGTCGATCCGCCCGCCGAGCGCGTCGGCGGCCGTGGCGATCAGTTCACCCGGTGCGGCGGGGTCCGCGAGGTCGCCGGGCCCGTCGTGGACCCGCGCCCGCGGGTCGCCGAGCACGGCCCGCACTCCGGCGGCGACGTCCGCGGGACGGTCGGCGCCCCACGGCATCGCGGCGTCGTGCGGCACGTGGTGATGCAGATAGAGGTTCGCTCCGTACGCGGCAAGACGCCGGGCCACGGCATAGCCGATGCCGCCGCGCCTGCTGGCTCCCGTGACCAGGGCGGTGCGCCCGCGCAGGGGCAGCGGATCGCGCCGCAGCTCTTCGGGGGTGGGGTGCGGGAGAAGGGGCATGACAGATCATCATGCGCGGTACGGGGCCCGGGCGCACGGGAGTTTGCGGCGCCCGGGAGCGGCGCGGCTCAGCAGCCGCAGTCCTCCGCGTCCTCGGGCGCGGTGAGCGGGTCCGGGGCACGCCGCTCACTGCCCTCCCACGTCTCGAACTCGAAGCCCTCGCGCACCCAGTACTCGAAGCCGCCCAGCATCTCCTTGACCTGGAAGCCGAGTTCGGCGAGGGCGAGGGCGGCACGGGTCGCGCCGTTGCAGCCGGGGCCCCAGCAGTAGGTGACGACCGGGACGGACTTGTCGAGGAGCTGCTCGGCCTGCTGCGGGATGAGCGCGGTGGGCAGGTGGATCGCGCCGGGGACATGGCCCTGGTCCCAGCTCGCGGTCGACCGGGAGTCGATCACGACAAAGCCCGGGTCGCCGTCGGCCGCGAGTGCCGCGGCGACATCGGACACATCGGCGTGGAAGGCGAGACTCGCACCGAAGTACGCGGCAGCCGCGGCCGGCGATGCGGGCGACACGCGGAGAACGGGGTTGGGGGCGGCGGTGGCGGCGGGGCTCGGGGTCTGCGTCGTTGTGCTCATGGCCAGAAATCTACGGGCGTGACGGCCGCCTCTGAAGGGCCGATCCTCGGTGCAGAGGATGATCGGCCGGGGATTCCCCGGCACTTTCCGCACACCGCCGGTCAATGCCCGATCCGGTGCGCGTACGTCGCGGAAGCCGGGCGAGAGCCGCACCCGGCGGCCCCGGAACCGCCCCACGCAGAAAGCCGATCCCCGGTCAACCCCTTGATCGGCCGGGAAATCCCCTGTTACCTCTCCCTCATGACCGGTTATTCCACGGACGCCACCGACTGGCGCATCCTCGACGTCCTCCAGCGCGAGGGCCGTGCCAGCTATGCCGAGCTGGCCCGGGCCGTTGCCATGTCCCCGAGCGCCGTCACCGAACGGGTCCGCCGGCTCGAGGAGGCGGGCGTGATCCAGGGGTACGCGGCCGTGGTGGACCCCGAGCGGCTCGGCCTGCCGATCCTCGCGTTCGTCCGCCTGCGCTATCCCAACGGCAACTACAAGCCGTTCCACGACCTGGTGGAGGTGACCCCGGAGATCCTGGAGGCGCACCACGTCACGGGCGACGACTGCTTCGTGATCAAGGTCGCGGCGCGCTCGATGAACCACCTGGAGGAGGTCGCGGGGCGGATCGGCGCGCTGGGGTCGGTGACGACGAGCGTCGTCTATTCGTCGCCGCTGCCGAGGCGCCCTCTGGGCCGCTGAGGCGGCGACCGCCTCAGGCCCCGCCCCGCTGGCGCACGACCGATCCCGCGCGCCCCTTCTCGACCTCCAGCTGGGCGTGCACCCGGCGCCGCAGGTCCGCGACGTGGCTGACGATGCCGACGCTGCGGTCCCGCTCGCGCAGCGAGTCCAGTACGTCGAGGACCTCGTCCAGGGTCTGGTCGTCGAGGCTGCCGAAGCCCTCGTCGATGAAGAGCGTGTCGAGGCGTACGCCGCCGGCCTCGTCGGTGACGACGTCGGCGAGGCCGAGCGCGAGCGCGAGCGAGGCGAAGAACGTCTCGCCGCCCGACAGCGTCGACGTGTCGCGCTCGCGGCCCGTCCACGCGTCGACGACGTGCAGTCCCAGGCCGGAGCGGCCGCGGCCGGTGCGGTCGTCGGAGTGGACCAGGGTGTAGCGGCCCGACGACATGCGCTGCAACCGTGCGGTCGCGGCTGCGGCGACCTGTTCAAGGCGGGCGGCGAGGACGTACGACTCCAGACGCATCTTGCGTTCGTTCTCCGCCGATGTGCCCGCGGCGAGTCCGGCGAGCCGCGCCACGCGGTCGTACGCGGCGCGCAGAGGGGCGAGCCTGCGGGCGCCCGCGGCCGACCTGCCGGAGAGCCGGTCGAGTTCGGCGCAGCGCCGGTCCGCCGCGTCGAGCGCCGACGCGGCGGCGCGGGCCCGCGCGTCGGCCCGTTCGGCCGCGTCCTGGGCGGCCCGCAGATCGGCGGGCGGCTGCTGTGCGGCGGCAGCCGCGTCCGGTTCGGCGAGCAGGGAACGTACCGCCGCCTCCTCGTTCTGCCATGCGTCGATGCGGTGCTGCAGCGCGCGGTGCTGCGCGTCGTCCAGGAGTGCTTCGGCGGCGTCCCCCGGCGTGTCGAACCCTGCGCGGAAGGCGGCGTCGGCGAGTCGCGCGTCGGCGTCCTTGAGCCGCTGGGCGGTGTCGTCGGCGGTGCGGGCCGCCTCGGAGGCCTCGGTCAGGAGCGCCGTCTGCCGCTCCAGCTGCGCGGCACGGGCGGCGACACTGCCGCTGGCGCCCCGCGCGCGGGTCAACTCGGCCTCCAGGGCTTCCTGTTCACGGTCGAGCGCCTCGCGTCGCGTGGCGCGGGATGAGGCCCTGAGCGCGGCCTCGTGCCGCGCGGCGACCCTGCGGTCGTGCTCGCGCTCGGCCTTGTCGAGGGCCTCACGGGCGGCACGAAGACCGGAGGCACGGTCGCGCACCTCGGCGTGTTCACCCCGCAACTGCTCGACAAATGCGGCGATTTCCTCGACGGACGGGCCCTGCGGGGCCTCAGACAGAGCCCGCGAACCGTCCGGCGCGGTCGCCGCACCCGATGCGGCGGCACCCTCGGCGGCAAGGGATCCCCGGATCTCGCCGAGGTGCCGCTCGGCCTGGATGCTCAGCGACTCGGGAAGGGCCCGCGAACCGTCCGGCGCGCTCGCCGCACCCGATGCGGCGGCACCCTCGGCGGCCAGGTCCTCCCGAATCTCGCCGTGCTGCCACTCGACCTGGGTGCTCAGCGACTCGGGCAGAGCCCGCGAGCCGTCCGGCCCGGTCGCCGCACCCGATGCCGCCGCACCCTCGGCGGCAAGGGACTCCCGGATCTCGCCGAGGTGCCGCTCGGCCCGGGTGCTCAGCTCGTCCGCCTGGCGGTAGGCGGCGAGGGCGGCCTCCTCGGTGGCGCGGTCGACATGACCGTCGGACTTCGGTGCGGGCGCCGGGTGTTCGGCCGATCCGCACACCGCGCACGGCGTGCCGTCGGTGAGCCCTGCGGCCAGCTCGGCTGCGATGCCGTTGAGCCGCTGCTCCTTGAGGGTGAGCCACTGTTCGTGCGCGGCGGTGGCGCGCTCCCGTGCGGCGAGGGCGCTCTCGTGCGCGCGGGCCGCCTCCCCCGCGAGCCGGTCGCGGCGGCGCGCAGCCTCCAACCTGCCCTGGGCGGGCCCCAGTTGGCCCGCGAGATGCTCCGCGCGCGTGGCCGCTTCCTGGGCGGACTCGATACGTCCCTGGAGTCCGGCGCGGGTAGCGTCCCAGCCGTCGAGCCAGCCCGCCGCTTCCCGCAGCAGTTCGTCGTCGGCGCGTTCCTCGCGCTCCAACGCGACACGCTCCGTGCCGAGTTCGGCGATGCGGCGCTCGGCGCGCCGGGCCGATTCGAGGCTGCCGAGCTCTTCGGCCGCCTTGCGTGCGGCGGCGGCGAGTCCAGCGGCTCCGGCGTCCGCGAAGGTGGCGGGCAGCTGTCCCCGCGCGCGGGCCTCCTCGGCGGTGGCGCACCGGTGCTCCTCCTCGGTGGCCCGGCGCAGGCCGAGCGCCGGGGCGACCGTCTCGGCCTTGCGCGACCGCTCCATGCGGTCCTTGTTCCGCCGGTGGTCCTCCGCGTGTTCCTGAAGCCGCCCGGACCGCTCCTGGGCCTGGGCGAACCGCCCTTGCAGCCGGTCGAGTTCGCGTACGTCGTCGAAGCGGCGCGCCGCGGCGGCCTGCCCGGACTCGGCGGCCGTGAGCGCGCACCGGGCGATCGCGCGCCGTTCACGTGCGCTCGTGCGGGCGACGGCGGCCCACGCGAGGACGGAATCGGCGAGCCCCGGGTCTCCGGGCGAAAGCTCGGGCAACGGCAGCTCGGCGGCGTCGCTCCCCGCCGCCTGCTGCATCCGGTGCGCGTCGGCGAGCAGCTCCGCGTCGCCCTCGCGCACCGCGCCCTCGGCCTCGCGCCGCTGCTCGGCAAGGCGCTGCTCGACCGCGGCGAACCTGCGGGTGTCGAAGAGCCGCCCGAGCAGTTTGCCGCGGGCCTCGGCGTCGGCCCGCAGGAAGCGCGCGAAGTCGCCCTGGGGCAACAGCACGACCTGGCAGAACTGCTCCTTGCTCATGCCGAGGAGCTGGCTGATCTCCTCGCCGATCTCCTGATGGGAGCGGCTGAGGTCCTTCCAGCCGCCCTCGTGCCCGGCGTCCGCGGCCGCGTACTCGCGCAGCCGGCTCTGCGCCTTCTCCATGGTGGTACCGGTGCCGCGCTTCTTCGGGCGCTCCCAGGGCGGCTGCCGGGTGACCTCCAACCGGCGCCCGGCCACGGTGAGTTCGAGGCACACCTCGGTCCGCGCGCCGGCCTGCGCGTGGTCGCTGCGCAGGGTCACGCCCTGGCCGCCGCCCTGCCGGGGTCCCGGTACCGAGCCGTACAGGCCGTAACAGACGGCGTCCAGGACGGAGGTCTTCCCGGCGCCGGTCGGGCCATGCAACAGGAAGAGCCCGGCGGCGGAGAGCTCGTCGAAGTCGATGTCCTGGGTGGTGCCGAAGGGGCCGAACGCGGTGATCCGGAGCCGGTGCAGCCTCATCGGGCGACCTCCCGCAGCGTGTCCTCGGTGCGCACGGTGTCGAACGCCGCCTCCAGGACCGCCCGTTCGCGCACATCGGGTCCGGCGCCGCGCACATGGGTCACGAAGTCCTCCGCGATCTCCTGATCGCTGCGGCCCTTGAGGCGTTGTGCGTACGAGACGTCCGGGTCCTCGGGGGACCGTTCCGGGTCGAAGACGAGACTGAGCGTGTGCGGGAAGCGCTCGCAGAGGCGGGCCATGGGGTCGTCGGGGCGTACCGGGTCGGTGAGCGTCGCCTCGAGCCAGGACTCCTCGTGGCGGGCGAGGTCCGGGTCGGCGAGCAGCTCGTCGAGCCGCCCCCGGACACGGGCGAGCGGCCGCGGCACCGGACAGTCGATCCGCTCCGCGTGGATCTCCCCCGCCGCGCCCAGGTCGATGAGCCACATGGTCTTGCGGTGGGCGGACTCCGAGAAGGAGTACGGCAGCGGGGAGCCCGAGTAGCGCACCCGCTCGCTGATCGCCTGGCTGCCGTGCAGATGGCCGAGCGCCACATAGTCGACGCCGTCGAAGACGCCGGACGGCACGGCGGCGACCCCGCCGACGGTGATGTCCCGCTCGCTGTCGCTTGCCTCGCCGCCGGTGACGAAGGCATGGGCGAGGACGACGGAACGAGTGCCCCGAGCACGGGTGGCCAGGTCTGCCCGCACCCGGTCCATGGCGGCACCGATGACCGCCTCGTGCCCGGCGCGCGCCACCCCGAACTCGTCCTTGACCAGGGCCGGTTCGAGGTAGGGCAGGCCGTAGAACGCCACGTCACCGTGGTCGTCGGCCAGGACCACCGGTTCACCGCAGGCGGCGGGCGCGGTCCGCAGATGGATGCCCGCGCGGCCGATGAGACCGGCGCCGACGCCGAGGCGGCGCGCCGAGTCGTGGTTCCCGGAGATCATCACGGTCGCCGCGCCGAGGTCGGCGAGCCGGTGCAGCGCGTCGTCGAACAGCTCGACGGCGGCGAGCGGCGGCACCGCCCTGTCGTACACATCCCCGGACACGACGACGACGTCCACGTCGCGCTCACGGACCGTGGCGACGAGGTGGCCGATGAAGTCGGCCTGGGCCCCGAGCATGTTCACCCGGTGGAACGCCCGGCCCAGATGCCAGTCGGACGTGTGCAGAACTCTCAAGACGCCGCTCCGGCCCGCATGGTTTCCCCTCCTACGCCGCCGGAGCCAGCACCGACACAGCACGGGCCTCGCCGACAGCACCCACCACGCTAGCGCCTCAGTGCACCCGCCCGATCACGAACCTCCATCCGTCACCGGTGCCGACTCCGGTTGCGGGGTGTCGGACGGGGGCGGCTGCACGGGTTCCGACGGGGGAGTCTGCGGCGCTTCGGACGTGGGCGGGGTGACCGGCGGTGACGAGGGGGCGGACGTCGACGGGCACGGACTTGCCGAACCGTCGGGCGCGGGCGACCCGGTGCCGTCGGCGGGCGCCGAGACGCAGGGCTTGGGACTCTCGGACGCGGACGGCGACAGGGACACGGAAGCGGTCGGCGTCGGCTCGGTCGCGGGCGGCGTCGTCTTCTTGTCCCCGGCGCCCGTGTCGCCCTTGTCACGCTCGAACCAGTCGCCGCTGTGCGGGTCGAACATGATGAAGACGTTCACCACCTGGACGGCGGGCGCCACGACCACGACGTTCGACGACCGGTAGCCGGGCCACTTGTCGCCCGTCTGCTTCGGGGTGCCCTTCTGGGCGACCGGCGGTGTCAGCGGATTGCCGCAGGCGCAGCGCACCCGCGGTACGCCGCGGTCGTCGACGAGCACGGCGGTGCCGGCCTGCAGGACGGCCTGGTAGGCGGTCGGGGCGCCGTCGCGGTAGCCGTGGTTGGTGACGCGGGTGTCGACGCGCAGCTGTACGGGGGTGAGCGAGCGCAGGTAGGCGGGCACGGCGGGCGGATCGATGTCGAGGACCGAGGCGAACGCCTTGTTCTTCGCCGCGTCCTTCTGGAGTGCGGAGACCTGCTTCTCCACGTCGCAGCTGCTGACCTTGCGCGTGCCTCCGTAGAGACCGGGTGCCGATCCGTCGACGCCGCGCGTCACGTTGGCGGACGCCGTCGAGCTCGGCAGCGCGGTCGGGGACGGCGGCGTGCCGTCGTCGCGGGCGGTCGACTCGGTGAAGGGGTCAGGACCTGACTTGGCCGCAGGCTGGAGGAGTACTTCACCCGCGGTGTCCGATGTGTCGTCGGGGCGCGTGAGGACGACGGTCAGGACCACGGCGGCCACGACGGCGGCTGCGAGCACCGCCACGCGCGGCGCCGACTTCCACCAGGGGCGCTCGGACTTCTCTCCGGGACCCTCGCCCGGACCGGTGGCTCCCCCCTCCGGCCTACCGGGGCCGGAGGGACCGCCCGAACCACCGCCCGATCCACCCCCCTGGCTCCCGCCGCCGGGCGGACCGCCGGGCGGACCCGTCGGTCGACCGGCCGACGGCGTGGTCGCGTCGGGCTGGGTGGCGCCCGGCTGCGAGGGGCCCGAGAGCGGGCCGGACGGGGGCCCGGTGGGGCGGCCGGACGACGGCGGTTCGACGCTCACGATGTCTTCCCTGCGTAGGGGATCTGCGGGGCCTACAGAGAGTGCACACCTACTCACACCCATTTGCCCGTTACGCGCCTATTGTGTGCTCCGGTTCCTGGCGGCCCGCAAGCTGACGCGGTCGGCCCTCCCGAGGGGCGAGCGGACGAAGCGCTCCTTAGCGTGACAACGTGAGCGACCGGAAACCGCCCAGGCGGGCCCCCCACGGATGGCCGCACGCCCTTGTGGCCGTGCTGGCCGCGCTGCTGGTCATGGTCGTCGTCGCCACGCTCGGCCTGTGGGCGGCGGGCGCCGCCGATCTGCCCGACGGCGCGTTCCCGAGCGTCGTCGCCGCCGTGGTCGTCATGGCGGTGGGCGGCTCGGTCAAGCTGTCCGGGGACGCCGGTGCGATCGCCGAGACGAACGCGGACCTCTCCGTGCTCCCCCTCTCGGTCGGCCTCGCCGGGGCCCTGGTGATCGCCGCCGGATTCCTCAGGCCGCTGCGGCACCGGGCGGTCGCCGGCACGGGCGAGCTGGCCGGCTGGGCCGCGCGGATCGCGGCCCTGTGGGTGCTGCTCCTGATCGGCCTTGGCCTCACGGCCAGCCACGAGTTCGCCGTCTCGCTCCCCGAAGGACAGGTCTCCGACATCGGCGAACTGCTCGACGCCTCGCCCAAGGTCGGCTTCGAGACGGAGGCACCCCTCACCCTCGTCTTCGGTCTTCTGTGGCTTTCGGGTGTCCTCGCCGTGGCCCTGCTGGTCTCGCGCGGGGCGCCGCTCCCCGCACGTCTGCTGCGCTTCCAGGAGTCGGTGCGGCCCGCGGCCTTCGCCATGGTGGTGCTGCTGCTTTCCTATGTCGCCCTGGGCCTGGTCATCGGCCTGGTCGTGGCTGCGACACAGGGGCATGCCGCCGAGACGCTCGCGGTGCTGCTGCTCGGGCTGCCCAATCTCGTCTGGCTCGCCTTCACGATCGGGCTCGGCGCGTCCTGGGAAGGCCGCGTGGAGGGCCCGTTCGGTCTGCCCATGCCGAAGGTGCTCGACGACGTCCTGCGTACGCCGGAGAACTCCACGCTCAATCTGAGCACACTCGCCGAGCACGACGGCCGGGTGTGGTGGCTGCTCGCCGTCGCCGCGGTCCTGGTGCTGGGGGTCGCGTTCCTGATGGCGGCGCGCTCGCCCGCGCGGATGCGGGCCTGGCAGCACGCCGTACACATGGCGGTGGCACTGATGTTGACGGTGCTCACCGTCTGCCTGCTGGCCCGCGTCTCGGCGCACTACGGCCTCTCGCTCCTGGGCATCGGAGACCTCGGCGGCGGCCTGTCCGGCGTGGTCCTGCTGGACCCCAAGCTGTGGACTGCATTGGGCCTCGCCTTGGCCTGGGGCCTGGTCACGGGCTTCATCGGGGGCTTGCTGGCACGGCGGGTGCACCGGCATGGCGAGGTGGAGGCGAACCCGAAGGACGGCTGACGAAGGCGCGCCCCGACGGTGGGCGCCCCGAAGGGGCGCGGGGCTGTGTCGATATGCGGCTCCGCCGCGTGGGCGCGACCAGCCACAACGCACCCGCAGATGCACACAGCAATCCCCCGCGAAACCCTCAGCCCGACAGCCGCCGAAAGACCGGCCGCGCCCAACGGGGCGGCTCCGGCGGCACCCCCGGGTCCGCCGGGGCGGCCTTCTCGACAGGGACGTCAACCCGTGTCGGCGAATGCCCGGCGCCCCCGCCGGCCGCCGCACGCAAGGCGGCAACAAACTCCAGACAGGACCCGTACCGATCTTCGGGACTCTTGGCCAACGCCTTCGCCAGAACACCGTCAAGGCCCCCGGCCAGTTCCGGCCGCAGCTCGCTCAGGCGGGGCGGCTGGTCGTACTGGTGGGCCCACAGCAGAGCCATGTCGTCGTCGCGCTGGAAGGGCGGGCCGCCGGCCAGGGTCTCGTGGACGACGCAGGCAAGGCTGTAGACGTCGCAGCGGCCGTCCACCGGGCGCCCCGAAATCTGCTCCGGCGCGACATAGTCGAGGGTCCCGACGAACTGGCCGACGGTCGTGAACCCGGTCAGCGAGAGCGACTTCTTCGTCAGCCCGAAGTCCGTCAGATAGACATGCTCCGGATGGTCGCTGTCCGTCCCCTTGGCGACGAGGATGTTGCCGGGTTTGACGTCACGGTGGACCAGGCCGTGGTCGTGGGCCGCGTCGAGCGCGGAGGCAACTTGCACGGCGATGCGCAGGGCCGCCCCCGCGGGGAGCGGCCCCGACCTGTCCAGCAGGTGACGCAGGTCGAGCCCGGGAACGTACCGCATGGCGATGTAAAGCACCCCGTCCGTCTCACCCGCCTCGAAGACCGGCACGATGTGCGGGTGCTCGATCGACGCGGCCACGCGTGACTCGTGGGTGAAGCGCTTCCGGAAGGTGTCGTTGCGGGCGAGTTCAGGCGCTAGCAGCTTCAGCGCAACGGTGCGGTCAAGGCGCAGATCCTTGGCGCGGTAGACGACGGCCATGCCGCCGCGGCCGACCTCGCCCTCGATGCGGTAGCCGGCGATCTGCTTGCCGATCAGCTCCGACGGCCGCCCGGAGTGCACGCTCTGGCTCGTCTCGCGCGGTGCGCCTCCCATCACGCGTCACCGGGCCGGTGCGGCGGTGCGGGATCGGCGGTCACGGGCGGGACTATGCGGGTGGGTTCTTCCCCGTATGGAACACGACGGTCCGGACCATCACCGCGCGGACCGTCCGCCGACTCCACGTCCGCAAAGGCCTCGACCACTTGCGTCGCCTCCGGTCCGGGCTCTCCGCCACGCGGGGCACCGGACGGGCCTTCACCGCGCGGGGCACGGCCGGACGGAACCTCGTCACGCGGGCCATCGCCACGCGCGGCACGCACCGGACCCGCCTCCGGCACCGCCCCAACCACCCGCGTCGCCTCCGGGCCAGGTTCTCCGCCATACGCAGTCGGGCCGCCCGCAGCCTCGCCACGCAGGCCGTCGCCGCGCGGGGCACGCACCGGACCCGCCTCTGGCGCGGACCCGACCACCCGCGTCGCCTCCGGGCCAGGTCCTCCGCCATACGGGGTCGGGCCATCCGGAGCTTCGCCGCGCGGGGCACCCGCCGGACCCACCTCCGACACCGCCCCGACCCGCCTCGGCTCCGGTCCGGGTTCTCCGCCGTACGGGGCACGGCCGGACGGAACCTCGTCACGCGGGCCATCGCCACGCGCGGCCCGCACCGGACCAGCCCCCGACACCGCCCCAACCACCCGCGTCGCCTCCGGGCCGGGTCCTCCGCCATACCCAGTCGGGCCGCCCGCAGCCTCGCCACGCGGGCCATCGCCGCGCGGCGCCCGCACCGGACCCACCCCCGGCACCACCCGCGTCGGCTCCGGGCCCACTGCGGCCCCGTTCGCGGGCGGGCCTTCCGCCGCGGCGCCGTGGACGCCCGGTCCGCCCCCCGCAGCACCGTCGGCGCTCGGGCCTTCCCACGCACCGCCCCCCTCAGGGCCGTCGGGGCCTTCCCCCGCACCCCCATGGACGCTCGGTCCACCCCCCGCGGCGAACGTGCTCAGGCGTGTGCCGTCGCAGTACACCCAGCGCTCGTGCTCGGCGTCGTACAGCCAGACCGATTCGCCGTCGACGACCATGCCCACGCGCAGTCCGTGGGTCCTGCGGCGGAATGTCTCGCCGTCGCTGCCGCCGCTCGCCAGTTCCTCCGCCGCGCGCCGGTAGCGGCCCAGCGCGTCCTCGGCCCGTGCGAGCAGTGGACGCGGGTCCGCCGTGCGGGTCAGGGTGTGGCCGGCTGCGGGCGGGGCGTGGGGGACGGCGACGAGGAGCCTTGCGTCGACCCAGGCCGACCAGCCGTTGGCGCAGACGATCTGCCCCCAGTCGCCGAGCCGGTCGACCAGCTGGACGGGCAGCAGCGCGTCGAGCGGGGTCGTGGGCCGGTTCACGTCCGGTGTCTCCCAGGCAGAAAGACCGTCCTGGGGGACGACGTGGGTGGGGCGGAAGTCCACGGGGGTGGTCATCGGATGTACTCCTCCTACTTCCGCATCACGGCGGGTTCGTGCCGGCGCAGCAGCCTGGCGACCACGTATCCGAAGACGACGGAGAGGACCACCAGCATCCCCATGTTGATCAGCCACATGCTCGTGGAGTGGCGGAACAGCGGGTCGGCAGTGAGGTCACCCGGCACGATTCTGGCCAGGCCGATCGTGCCCGCCATCGCGCCGAGCGCCCAGCGCGACGGCACGAGCCACGCCAGCTGCTCGACCCCGGGCACGCCGTGCAGCTTCAGGAGGGCCCCGCAGAACACGACTTGGACGATGGCGAGGAGCACGAGGAGCGGCATCGTCACCTCCTCCTTGCGCACCAGCGCCGAGACGAGGAGCCCGAGCATCATGGCCGTGAACGACAACAGGGCGACGGCCAGGGTGATCTCGACAAGGGGTGGCATCAACACGCCTTCGCCGCCGGGCGCGTTGAGGTCGACGCCGAGCAGGGCGACCAGGGTCAGCACGACGGCCTGCAGCACGGTGATCGTGCCGAGGACGACGACCTTGGACATCAGGTACGCCGATCTGGAGAGCCCGACGGCCCGTTCGCGCCGGTAGATGACGCGCTCCTTGACCAGTTCCCGCACGGCGTTGGCCGCGCCGGTCAGGACTCCGCCGACGCAGAGGATCAGCAGCGCGTTCATCGCCGTTTCCTGGGTCAGCTTGCCGCCGGCGAGCGCGCGGGCCATCGCGCCCATCACGAACGGCAGCGCGATCATGATCGCGAGGAACGTCCGGTCGGCGCCTAGCGCGGCCGCGTAGCGCCGCACCAGCGTGCGCAGTTGAGAACCCCAGCTCTGCGCCTTCGGCGGCGCCGCGAAGGCGACGCCCGGGGACGCACCGCCCCCCGCCTGCGCCTGATACGGCTGCGCGGCCTGATACGGCTGCGCGGAGGAGTTGACGATGTACTGCTGGTGGAACGGCGACCTCCGGTAGTCCCCGGCCCAGTCCCGGTCGCGGTCCCCCTCGAAGGCCTCGAACGCCTCCGGCCACTCCTCGAAGCCGAAGAACGGCAGCGAGTCGCGGGGCGGCCCGTAGTAGGCGATCCGGCCGCCCGCAGCGAGCACGAGGAGCCGGTCGCACACATCGAGGCTGAGCACGCTGTGCGTGACGACGATGACGGTACGGCCGTCGTCGGCGAGGCCGCGCAGCATGTGCATGACCGAGCGGTCCATGCCGGGGTCGAGTCCCGACGTCGGCTCGTCGAGGAAGAGCAGCGACGGTTTGGTGAGGAGTTCGAGCGCGACGCTCACACGCTTGCGCTGTCCGCCGGAGAGGCTGTGGATGGGCTGGTCGACGCGCTGCTCGAGGCCCAGTTCGCCGATGACCTCGTCGACCCTGGCCCGGCGTTCCGCCTTCTCGGTGTCCTGCGGGAAGCGCAGTTCGGCGGCGTAGCCGAGGGCGCGGCGCACGGTGAGCTGGGAGTGCAGGATGTCGTCCTGCGGTACGAGACCGATGCGCCTGCGCAGCTCGGCGTAGTCGCGGTAGAGGTCACGTCCGTCGTAGAGGACGGTGCCTTCGTCGGCGGGGCGCAGGCCGGTGAGGGCGTTGAGCAGGGTCGACTTCCCCGCGCCGCTGGGGCCGACGACGCCGAGCAGGCACTTCTCGCCGACGGGGAACGAGACCTTGTCGAGGAGCGTCTTGCGGCCCCGGTCGACGGCGACCGTCAGCTCCTGCACGTCGAGCGACACCTCGCCGGTGTCGACGAACTCCTGCAGTTCGTCGCCCATGAGGCAGTACGCGCTGTGGCCCACGCCGATGATGTCGCCCTGGGCGACCGGGGCGCGGGCGACCGGCTGGCCGTTGAGGTAGGTGCCGTTGTGGCTGCCGAGGTCGACGATCTCGTACGTACCGTCCGGCAGGACCCGCAGTTCCGCGTGCCGGCGCGAGACGATCAGTTCGTCGATGACCAGGTCGTTGTCGCGGGCGCGGCCGATGCGGACGGTGCGGGCGGGCAGCGGGCGCACGGTGGTCGGCTGCCGGAAGGTGCCGGTGGCCGACGGCGTACGGACGGCGGAGGGACGTTCGGGGGCGGCAGGCGCGGCGGGGGCGGGCGGCTCGCGGCCGACGAGGACCGCGCGGGGCCCGTCGGCGAGGTTGCCGAAGCGGATGACGCTGCCGGGTCCGACGCCCCACTCGTGGATGCGCCGCCCGTCGGCGTACGTGCCGTTCGTGCTGTGCTCGTCCTCGATCGTCCAGTGGTCGTGCTCGGCGTGCAGGACCGCGTGGTGCCACGAGACGCGGGCGTCGTCGATGACGATGTCGCTCAGCGGGTCACGGCCCACGTGATAGTCCCGGCTCGGACTCATCACCGTGGAGCCGGTGTCGGTCTCTAGGACGAGTTCGGGCGCAGTCGGCGTGACGGACCGCTCTCCCATGCCCCGAATTCTACCTATTCGGGCATGTTCACGCCTGGGCGCGACCGGGAAGCCGGGCCCTCCACGGCCCCCTCAGGCGTCCCCGTACGCCTCTCCCCCGAGCTCGAACGACGCGCTGCCCGCGGTCGCGTCCGCGAGCCAGGCCCGGAAGTTCTCGACGTCGGACTCGGGAAGCCCGATCTCGATGGCCACCGCGTCTCCGTAGCGCACATCGCGCACGTCGCGCCCCGCCGACCGCAGATCGTTCTGGATCTTGCCCGCGCGCTGGTGATCGACGGTGACGGTGGCGAGCCGGAAGCGTCTGCGGGTCAGCGTGCCGACCGCGTCCAGGGCCTCGCCCACCGCTCCGCCATAGGCCCTGATCAGCCCGCCCGCGCCGAGCTTGACCCCGCCGTAGTAGCGGGTCACGACGGCCACCACGTAGCGCATGTCGCGGCGCAGCAGCATCTGCAGCATGGGCACACCGGCCGTGCCGCCGGGCTCCCCGTCGTCGCTGGCCTTCTGCACCCCGGCGTCGGCCCCGATGACGTACGCGAAGCAGTTGTGGGTCGCCGACGGGTGCTCCTTGCGGATCCGCGCGACGAAGGCCTGCGCCTCCGCCTCGTCGGCCGCCGGCGCGAGGGCGCACAGGAAGCGCGAGTGGTTGATCTCGGTCTCGTGCACGGCCTCGCGGGCCACTGTGCGGTACTCGTCCTGCATCGTGCCAGGGTAGGCGCTCGCCCCGCACTGGCCGACCGCGGATGCTGTGGCCGACCGCACGGGGGAACCGCTCCCCCGTTCGAGCCGTGTCCCGGTACGGTGATCCGTTGTGACGTCATCTACGCATCGCGTGCCCCAAGTCCCGTCCGGTACTGACGTGTTGGAGTCGCTGCTCGCGGCGGCGCCGGTCACCGTCGTGGAGACCCGCGAGGACCCCGCGGATCCGTTCCTCTTCCCCGAGGAGGCGGACGCCGTGGCGAAGGCCGTGGAGAAACGGCGCCGTGAGTTCGCCACGGTCCGGCAGTGTGCCCGCGCCGCGCTCGCCGAGCTCGGGGTACCGCCCGTGCCGATTCTGCCAGGACCCAAGGGTGCGCCCGGCTGGCCCGACGGCATCGTCGGCAGCATGACGCACTGCGCGGGCTACCGCGCCGCCGTGGTGGCCCGCGCCGCACAGGTCACATCGGTCGGCATCGACGCGGAGCCCGCCGCCCCGCTGGCCGACCCCGATGTGCTGAGGCTGGTCACCGACGAGACGGAGCGCGCGGCCCTTGCGGGTCTCGGTGTGCGGCATCCGGACGTGCCCTGGGACCGGCTCGTGTTCAGCGCCAAGGAGTCCGTCTACAAGACGTGGTTCCCGCTCACCGGGCGCTGGCTCGGCTTCGAGGACGCGCGGGTGGAGCTCGCACCTGACGGCACGTTCACCGCGGCGCTCCTCGTGCCGGGGCCGACGGTCGCGGGCGCGGAGATCACCGGCTTCTCCGGGCGCTGGCTGATACGCGACGGAATCGCCGTCACGGCCATCGTCCTGCCCGTCACTCCTCCCCCGCCCGGTACGTAACCGTCCCGGTCCCCGCCCGGTAGGTGGCCGTCCCCGCCAGCCAGGTGCCGAGCACCCGCACGTGCCGGATCGCCATCGGGTCGACGGTGCGCGGGTCCGCGGAGAGCAGGACCAGGTCCGCGGGCGCACCGGGCTCCAGGGCGAGCCGGTCGTCGGCGCCCGCCTGGTGGGCGACGCCGCTGGTGGCCGCCGCGAGCGCCTGCTCGACGGTCAGCCGCTGGTGCGGGATCCAGCCTTCCCGCGGCTCCCCGTCGAACGTCCGCCTGGTGACGGCGACTTGGATGCCCTCCAGGGGCTCGTGCGAACTCACGGGCCAGTCGCTGCCGAAGGACAGACGCACGCCGTCGCGCGCCAACTGCCCCATCGGGAACTGCAGATCGGAGCGCTCGACGCCGATCCGGGGCAGCGAGAGCTCGGTCTGCAGCGGATCGGGCTGCGCCCACAGGGGTTCGAAGTTGGCGATCACGCCGAGCGCGGCGAACCGCGGCAGATCGGCGGGGTCGACGACCTGGACGTGGGTGATCACGGGCCTGCGGTCCCAGGCGGGGTTGGCCCGGATCGCGGATTCCACCGCGTCGAGCGCGGCCCGTACACCCGCGTCCCCGATGGCGTGGATGTGCGTCTGGAAGCCGTCGGCGTCGAACTCCCGCACCGCTTCGGCGAGTTGCTTCGGCTCCCACACGGGCATGCCGCAGCTGTGCGGAGCGTCCAGGTACGGGGTGAGCATGGCGGCCGTACCGCCCTCGATGACGCCGTCGCTGAAGAACTTGACCGTCCGCGCGGACAGCAGCGGGCCGCCTTCGGCCGCGACCCGCCCGCGCGTCGCGTCGAACGCCTTGCGCTGCTCGCGCCACCGGTCGGGGTCGGCGCGCTGGGCCAGGTCGGCACGGAAGCCGAGCGCGCCGCGCCGGGCCGCGGCGAGATAGGCGTCCACCATGTCGGGTTCGACCCAGGCGTCCTGGACCCAGGTGATGCCCGCGCTCGCGTACGCGCTGCCCGCTCGGCGCAGAGCTTCGACCAGTTCGTCCGCGTGACGTGACGGCACCTGGTCGAGCACCAGGTCGCAGGCGTGCCACTCGCGCAGGGTGCCCATCGGGGAGCCGTCGGGCCGCCGGACGATCCAGCCAAGGCGGGGGTCCGGGGTCGTGTCGCGCACCCCGGCCCTGCGCAGCGCCTCCGTGTTGCACCACACCGTGTGGTAGTCGTCGGCGCGCAGCACGACGGGCCGTTCGAACACGGCGGCGTCCAGCCAGCGGGCGTCGAACTCCCCGTCGGGGGCGAGCGCGGGGTCGTAGGACGCGCCGACGATCCACTCCGCGTGCGGGTGTTCGGCGGCCCACCGGCCGACCTCCGCGACGATCGCGTCGACCGATGCCAGGCCCTTGATCTGCGGCCCGAAGCTCTCCAGGCCGCCGAAGAGCGGGTGCGCGTGGCCGTCCCCGAAGGCGGGAAGCAGCAGCCCGTCCCCCAACTCGACGACCTCGTCGGCCACTTCGGCCAGCGCACGGGCCTCACTCCCGAGCGCGACGACACGACCGTCGCGCACGGCGAGCGCCGTGGTGTCGCCGTAACGGTCGCTCCCCGTACGGACCGCCCCGAGGAAGACCCTCGTCGCCACCGCCTTCGCCATGCCGCAGTTCCCCTCCGTCACACGCCTGACCTCCCCCATCACACACGCTTCGCGTCAGCGGCCGTCAGCCGCTCGTACGCCACAGGTCCGGAGAAGCGTAAAACTAAAGCCTTTAGATGCCGGTGCTCAGCGCGGAACTCATCGCGCGGGAGGCGGCCGAGGTCATCGAGGGCGTACGCCGCCTGATCGTCGAGGAGATGGACGTCTCCGCCTTCGACACGCCGCCCTGGCCCGACGCCCTTGCGGCCTGGGCGCGTTCCTACCTCGACGCGTTCGCGCGCCATCCGAACTCCATCGACCTGCTCGCCACGACGACCATCAGTTCACCGGCCACCCTGACCATGTACGAGGCGGTCGTCGCCGCCCTTGCCCGCGGCGGCTGGCCGCAGGAGCGCCTCGTCGCGACGCTGACCAGCCCCGTCCTCGCGGCCGCGGTGGAGAGCGCCGTCGGCGGCGGCAAGGCGGGGCGGGCCGATGAGGCGTTCGCGTCGGGGCTCGACGCGCTGATCCGGGGGCTCGTGGCCCAACTCGCGCAGGTGCGCGGGGAGTAGGGGTCAGCGGCCGCGGGCCGGGGCGGCGAGCGTCTCCCAGAACATCGCCTCGTAGCGCTGGAGCAGCTTCCCGTGGCGCAGGGCCTGGCCCGTCACGCCCGGGCCGCTGTCGAGGCCCTCCTGCACCGCCGCGAGCGCCTGCCGTTCGAGGTCGGGCGCGGGCTCGGCGAAGAAGGCGAAGAACGCGCAGGCCTCGTCGCTGAAGCCGTAGTGGGCGGGCAGGGCCCGGGCGAGGGTGGCGCAATAGCCGCCCCAGGCGGCGAAGTTGGCGGTGAGGGCGAGGACCACGTCGGCGGGTTCGCCGTTGAGGGCGAGCCAGGCGACGTACGCCGGATAGGCCTGGCAGCCGGCCTGCGGCTCGTACTCCTCCGCGGCGGCCTTGTCCACGCCGCAGGCCGTGACGAGCGCGCCGAGCCGGTCGAAGGCGAGCGTCTCGCCTTCGGTGAGACCGCGGAAGAAGTCCGCACACCCGGGTGCGCCCGCGGCGGCCGAGCGTGCGGCCAGATGCGCGAAGGAGCGGCGGTCGGCGGGGATCACGGAGCGCTGCTCCAGAGCGAGAGCGGTGATCGCGGAGGGGTCGGCGTCGCCGTCGGCGAGCCTCGGCACGAGCGGGTTGGCCGACGGGTCCGGTGCGAGCTCCGCCCGTACGGCATCGAGCAGTTCCTGTGCTGTCCGCGTCATGGTCCGGCCTCCTGGGGGGGTTCGGCGGAACTTCTCGGCACCTCTGTTAGTTTCTACATTGCTGTAGAAGTAAGTGAGGCGCCGGCCCCGACAACACAACGGGCCGGGACCTCGGCAACGTAAACAACGTAAGACAACGTATGGAGTTCTCATGGCCCTCTGGGACCGCGTCAAGGAATCCGCATCGACGATGCAGACCCAGCTCATGGCGAAGAAGAACGACCTGAAGAGCGGCGCCTTCCGTGACTCCAGCATGGCGATGTGCGCCCTGGTGGCGGCCGCCGACGGTTCCATCGATCCGTCCGAGCGGCAGCGCGTGGCCCAGCTCATCGCCACCAACGAGGTGCTGCAGAACTTCGACGCGGACGATCTGCGGCGCCGCTTCGACGAGAACATCGCCAAGCTGACGGCCGACTTCGCGTTCGGCAAGGTAAGTGTGTTGCAGGAGGTGGCCAAGGCGAAGAAGAAGCCCGCCGAGGCCCGTGCCGTGATCCAGATCGGCATCGTCATCGGCGGCGCCGACGGCGACTTCGACAAGACCGAGCAGGCCGTCGTGCGGGAGGCGTGCTTCGCGCTCGACCTGCCGCCGCACGAGTTCGACCTCTAGCGGGCGCTGCGGGCCCGGCCGGTCACAGCGGGGTGGCCGCCCGGAGGATCAGGACCATCGTGACCGCGGAGTTCGCCGATGACATCGCGGATACGACGGTCCCCGCGGCGGCGCACGACAGCGCGAGCCCCACGCCGGTGAACCCGGTGACCCCCGTGAACATCGCGGGCCGGATCCGCGTGGTGGGCGCGGGCGCGAGGAGTGCGGCGACCCGGCGCGGCACGGGTCCCGGCGCGGCGAGCCCCGCCAGCGTCGGCGCCGGAATCGCGCCCGCCCCGGATCCCGCCCCGGACGCCAGCGCCGCCTTGCCGATGGCGCGCGCGACGACCGTGCGGTCCCGCACGGCGCGGGCCGCGTCCTCGTCGGCCCACCGTTCGGTCGTGAAGGTCAGGGAGGTGCGCAGCGGGCGCAGGAACGGGTTGGCGCGCGCGGCCAGTTGGGCGGCCAGCAGGAAACGGTGGTGCCGGGCGGCGAGATGGGCCCGTTCATGGGCGAACAGGGCGCGCCGCTCGGGCGGTTGGAGCCCGGCGAGAAGCCCCGTGCTGACCACAATGCGGCCCCGCCGACCGCCCCGGAGTCCACCTGGCAGGGCGTAGGCGTACGGGACGTCGTCGGTCAGCACGGCGACCGGCGAGTCCGGCAGCCCTTCCAGGGCGCGCAGGCTCCGCCGCCGGACCCGGAAGTGACTCAGGAGCGCCCGCGAGCAGGCCACGCACACGACGATCAGCGCGGGAATCGCCGCCTTCCCCGCAAACTCGTCGTAGGGCACGGCCGCCCGCACCTCGGGGTCCGACCAGCCGTCCGGCAGCGGGTTGCCCGGCAGTTGGGCGGTCCCCACGACCATCAGGAGGGCCAGGCACAGCGTGCTGCAGACCGCCATCACCCCGGCGACGGCGCCGAGCAGCCGGGTCGCGGTGCGCGGATGCAGATGCTGCTCGGCAAGCCGCGCTATCGGCCACGCACTCAAGGGCAACACCAACGGCAGAAAAACAAATACCCCCATCGCCGGTCAGCCCTCCACTCCACCCGAGCCCGAGCCCGACCCCGCAGCGTCGACCACGCCCGGCCGGGCGGCATGGGCTGCATCCGGGCCCGCAGCCTGGGCCGCATCCGCCCCCGCAGCACGGGCCGCATCCCAGCCCGCACCATCAGCCACATCCGCACCCGCACCCGCACCCGCACCCGCACCCGCGACATGCTCCGCATCCGACCCCGCACCATGGGCCGCATCCGGGCCCGCACCATCAGCCACATCCGCACCCGCGACAAGGTCCGCTGCCGCACCCGCGCCATGGGCCGCGCCCAACCCCGCAGCACGGGCCGCATCCCAGCCCGCACCATCAGCCACACCCGCACCCGCGACATGGCCCGCTTCCGCACCCGCAGCACGAGCCACATCCACCCCCGCAACCCCCACAACCCCCGCCGCCCCCAGCAACCCCCGCAACACCTGCTCATCATCAGCCGACAGCGTGGTGACGAAGCTGGCGAGTACCGCCTCGCGGTCGGGTTCGCCGTCGAGGACCTTGCGCATGCGCAGCGCCGCTAGGCCCGCCTCGTCGGCCGCCGACGTCCACGTGAAGTGGCGGCCCGCGCGTTCGCGGGTCACCGCGTTCTTGGCGAGGAGGCGGGTGAGGATCGTCATCACCGTCGTGTACGCGAGGTCGCCGCCGATCCGTTCCTGGACCCAGGCCGCGCTCACGGGGCCCTGCGCACCGTGCAGCGCGGCAAGCACCTGCGCCTCCAACTCGCCCTGCGCGCGCCGCCGAAGACGCGGTCGCCGCTCCCCGTGCTCATGCTGCGCCATGCTCGTCTCCTCCTCGACGCCGGTTCCCGACGGCTCGGCCGACGGCTCTCTTGACGGCTCCTCACGGAGCGCCACATCGTAACGGGGCACGGAATCGGGACGTGGTATCGGGACGCGGCACCCCGCGAGCTTCTACAGTGCTGTAGATTTTACCCCTCCGGCCCTGACCACGGCCGGTCGGCACTAACACCTCAGGACTCAGGAGGACATCGTGGGAGTTTCCCTGGCCAAGGGCGGCAACGTCTCGCTCAGCAAGGAGGCGCCGGGCCTCACCGCCGTCCTGGTCGGTCTCGGCTGGGACGTCCGCACGACCACCGGCACGGACTACGACCTGGATGCCAGCGCCCTGCTCTGCGACGAGTCGGGCAAGGTCGTCTCCGACCAGCACTTCATCTTCTACAACAACCTCACGAGCCCCGACGGTTCCGTCGAGCACACCGGCGACAACCTCACCGGTGAGGGCGAGGGCGACGACGAGGCCGTGAAGGTGAACCTCGCGCAGGTCCCCGCCACGATCACGAAGATCGTCTTCCCGGTGTCCATCCACGACGCCGAGAACCGCGGCCAGAGCTTCGGCCAGGTCCGCAACGCGTTCATCCGCGTGGTCAACCAGGCGGACAACGTGGAGATAGCCCGCTACGACCTCTCCGAGGACGCGTCCACGGAGACCGCCATGGTCTTCGGCGAGCTCTACCGCCACGGCCCGGAGTGGAAATTCCGCGCGGTCGGCCAGGGTTATGCCAGTGGGCTGCGCGGCATCGCGTCGGACTTCGGCGTCAATGTCTGATGTACGTACGCATCCCGTAATCGCCCGGCCATCGGCTAAGGAGCAGGACGTGTACGGCGATCCGGCAACAGTGCGCAAGATACTGACGGAGCTCGGAGACACCTGGGCGGTCGTGGGCCTGTCCTCGAACCAGGAACGAGCGGCGTACGGAGTCGCGAGCGTGCTGCAGCGCCATGGCAAGCGCATCGTCCCCGTCCACCCGAAGGCCGAGACGGTGCACGGCGAGGAGGGCTACCCGTCCCTTTCCGCCGTGCCCTTCGAGATCGACGTCGTCGATGTGTTCCTCAACAGCGGGCTTGCGGGCAAGGCCGCCGAGGAGGCCGTCGAGATCGGCGCGCGGGCGGTCTGGTTCCAGCTGGGCGTCATCGACGAGTCCGCGTACGAGAGGACCCGGGCGGCGGGCCTGGAGATGGTCATGGACCGCTGCCCGGCGATCGAACTGCCCATGCTGCGCTAGACCACGGGCCTCCCGGCCGCACCGCCGCTTCCGGTGGCGCCCGGGAGGCCCACCCCGGCCGGCCCACCCGCCGCAACTCCTTACCCGGCCGCTCGGCCACGCTCGGCCACGGCGCGCCGACTCACGAGCGGTACGTCACGGACGACGAGGTCCGGCTCCGGCCCCGCCCCGGTCGTCGCCCATCTGCGAGGAGCGTCGCCCGGTCAGCAACCCCAGGTGAGCAGGGCGGTGGTCACCGTCATACCGCCACCGAACCCGGCAAGGACGACCAGCTCGTCGTCGGCCAGACGATGGGCACTGCAGGCGTGGTCCAAGGCCAGCGGAATGGAGGCCGCACCGGTGTTGCCGTGGAACTCCACGGGCAGATGTGCCTGGGCCCTGCTCAGTCCGAGCAGCTTCCAGACGTCCTTGAGCATGGCTCCGTTGGCCTGGTGCGGTACGAAGTGGTCGACCCGCTCCGGCCCTACGCCGAAGTGCTCCAGCAGTCCGGACACCGCTGACGGGAGGTGACTCATCACGTAGTCGCGGACGTTGCGGCCCTGCATCTGGAAATAGTGCTGGCCGAGTTCCACGGTCTTCTCCGATACGGGGAGCCTGCTGCCGCCGGCGGGAACGCCGATCAGTTCGTGCAGGTGGCCGTCGGTTCTTATGCCCGTGCCGAGGACACCGCGCCCGTCGGACACCGAGCCGAGGACGATCGCGCCGGCCCCGTCGCCGAAGAGCGGCGCCGTCCTGCGGTCCTGCCGGTCGATGATGCGCGAGTAGACCTCGGCCCCGATGACCAGGGCGTAGCAGTCCTTCTCGGCACCGGCCAGCAGACGGGTCGCCACCTGAAGCGCGGCGACGAATCCGGCGCAGACCGCGTTCACGTCGAATGCGGCGGCTCGCGAGGCCCCGAGCCGGTCCTGAACGAGGGTTGCGGTGGCCGGTTGCGGGTGGTCAGGGGTGGAGGTGGCGACGATGATCCACCGAACCTGCTCGGGGTGGAGGCCTGCGACGTCGAGCGCCCGCCGGGCGGCCGTGCCGGCCAGGTCCGACGAGGCCTGGTGATCGGCCGCGTAGCGCCGCTCACGGATGCCGGTTTTGCGTTCGATCCAGCTCGGGGTGACGCCGGCGAGTTCGGCGACCGCCGCGTTGGAGACGACGTGCTCGGGCAGACAAGATCCGGTACCGAGCACCCCGACGGGGCTGAGGGCAGGCGAATAGACAGTCACAGTCCACGTCTTTCTGTCGAGGACGACCGGGCGGGCGCGGCCCTGTTCCGGGGCGGTCAGCCGGCGCCGACGCCGAGGAGACGGTCGACGACGACGCGCAGGACATGTGCCTGCTGATCCGTCAGATAGAAATGGCCGCCAGGAAAGACGTGAAGGTCGAACCGGCTGGTCGTGTGCTCGCCCCAGTGGCGCAGTTCATCGACGGGCACGCGCGGGTCGGCGTCGCCGGTCAGCGCCGTGATCGGGCAGTTCAGCTTCGGCCCGGGCCGGTAGTGATATGTCTCTGCCGCGCGGTAGTCACTGCGCAGCACGGGCAGGACGAGGGCGAGGAGTTCGGGGTCGTCGTAGACCTGGGTGCCTGTGCCGTCCAAGGCCTTGAGGTCGGCGACGAGGTCGCTGTCGGGGCTCAGATGCCACCGGTCGTTTCGGTTGCGGTGCGGGGCACGGCGCGCCGAGACGAAGAGGGCGCCCGGTGCACGGCCCGCCGCTTCGAGCCTGCGGGCCACCTCGTACGCCAGTGTGGCCCCCATGCTGTGCCCGAACAGGGCGAAGGGCCGGTCGGTCCAAGGCGTCAGCACCTCGCTGATCCGGTCCGCAAGGTCAGTCAGGTCGGTGACGCACCCCTCTGCACGACGGTCCTGCCGGCCCGGGTACTGCACGGCCAGCGCCTCCACCGGGGGTAACAATTCTCTTGAAAAAGGGTGATAGAAACTCGCGGAGCCACCGGCGTGTGGAAAGCAGATCAGCCGAATCTCTGGATCTGCGGCAGGACTGAACCGCCGTATCCAGAGTTCGCTCTCGTGGGCACCTTTGTGCATTTTTCCCCGTCCAGATCAAGCTGCCCGAATTTACCGGACAGCTCTCCTGCAGCAGACACAGTGAACTGCGCGCCTCGGTCGGCCTCATTGCACGTACCGGGCCCGCGAAAGTCGTACGACTGAAAGTAGCTCGGCGCAACGAGCCCCGGCGGACATCGTGACTGCGTGGCGCCCGTCTCCTCAGGGCCAACTCACCCCTGGATTCCGGTAGGAGAACTTTGTAGGACGCCGGCTGGGTGAGGCAACCCCTATCCCGCCCCCTACCGTCGACCTGTGGGAGCGGACAGAACCGCTGCTGCCGCGCAAGGAACGCCGCTTTCGGCACCCGGGCCGGGGGCCTCTCCCGGACCGACAGGTGCTGTGCGGCATCGCCCGCATGCACAACATCAACCTCACTGGATAGACGACCCGTCCCAACGCGCCCGAACGCACCCTCACCACACCAAAGATCATTTGCGGAACAGCCCTTAGGGGTGGTGACGGCAGGTTAGGGGGAGCAGTGGCGGGAGGTAGGGGTTTCCTCCGTCATTTCTGCTTCATACGCTGCCGCGACAAGCACACATTCATGTTCTTCGGCGAACCGGCCGGAGAGGCTTGTTTCCTACGTCCGCGACACACGAGGGAAGTTACGTGAAGGACATCATCAACGCCATCCTGTCCGGCGGTGCAACTTCCCAGGACTTCAGCGCTCTTCGGCTTCCGGAAAGCTACCGGGCCGTAGTGCTGCACAAGAACGAGGCAGACATGTTCGAAGGCATGGCCACGGTGGACAGGGATCCGCGCAAGTCGATCCATGTGGACGAGGTCCCGCTGCCCGAACTCGGCCCGGGCGAGGCCCTGGTGGCGGTCATGGCCTCCTCCGTCAACTACAACACCGTATGGTCATCGATCTTTGAGCCGCTCCCCACGTTCGGGTTCCTGGAGCGCTACGGCCGCACGAACGAGCTGGCCAAGCGTCACGACCTGCCGTACCACATCATCGGCTCCGATCTCGCGGGCGTCGTGCTGCGCACCGGTCCGGGCGTCAACGCCTGGCACCCCGGTGACGAGGTCGTCGCGCACTGCCTCAGCGTCGAGCTGGAGTCGAGCGACGGCCACAACGACACGATGCTCGACCCGGAGCAGCGCATCTGGGGCTTCGAGACCAACTTCGGCGGCCTCGCCGAGATCGCGCTCGTCAAGTCCAACCAGCTGATGCCCAAGCCGGACCACCTGAGCTGGGAAGAGGCCGCCGCCCCTGGCCTGGTGAACTCCACCGCCTACCGACAGTTGGTGTCGAGGAACGGCGCCGGCATGAAGCAGGGCGACAACGTCCTCATCTGGGGTGCGAGCGGTGGACTCGGCTCGTACGCCACCCAGTTCGCGCTCGCCGGCGGCGCCAACCCCATCTGTGTCGTGTCTTCGCCCCAGAAGGCCGACATCTGCCGGGCCATGGGCGCCGAGGCGATCATCGACCGCAACGCCGAGGGCTACAAGTTCTGGAAGGACGAGCACGAGCAGGACCCGCGCGAGTGGAAGCGGTTCGGCAAGCGCATCCGTGAACTCACCGGCGGCGAGGACGTCGACATCGTCTTCGAGCACCCGGGCCGTGAGACCTTCGGCGCCTCCGTCTACGTCACGCGCAAGGGCGGCACGATCGTCACCTGCGCCTCCACGTCCGGCTACAACCACGAGTACGACAACCGCTACCTGTGGATGTCCCTGAAGAAGATCGTCGGCTCGCACTTCGCCAACTACCGCGAAGCCTGGGAGGCCAACCGCCTCATCACCAAGGGCAAGATCCACCCCACGCTCTCCAAGGTGTACTCCCTCGAAGAGACCGGCCAGGCCGCCCGCGACGTGCACCGCAACGCCCACCAGGGCAAGGTCGGCGTCCTCGCGCTCGCGCCCCAGGAGGGCCTTGGCGTGCGCGACCCGGAGATGCGGGCCAAGCACATCGATGCCATCAACCGCTTCCGGGATGCCGGGAATTGAACCCGGCGCATTCATCGACCAGCTCCCGCGGCCACCCCGGCGGGTGTCCACGAGCACACACTCAGGGTAAGGAAAACGACATGGAGCAGGAGGCGCACCCCCCGGTCGTCGGGGTGGCCGGTCTGGGCAGTGTGGGGGAACCCTTGCTGCGCATGCTGCACAGCAGCGGATACGAGGTCATCGGGATCGATTCCGATTTCGATGTGCTGACCCGAGTCAACGAGAGGCTGGAAGCGGCCAGGTCGGCCGAGCCCGCGGTCCGCCCCGCCGACGATTTCACGCTGAGCAACGATGTCGCTCTGCTGGGCAGAGCGGACGTGGTCGTGGAGGCGGCACCCGAGAACCTCGCCGTCAAGAAGCGGCTGCTGCGGGAGATCGATGCCGTCTGCAAACCGAGCACGGTGATGGTCACCACCACGTCGAGCCTGCCGCTCACCCACCTGGCGGTCGCCTCCAGCCGGTCGGCCCAGACACTTGGACTGCGCCTGCTGGCACCACCCCGGCCGGGTGGCTCCGTAGAAGTGGTCCGGACTGCGATGAGCAGTGCTGCCGCCGTGAGGGCACTCGACGAACTATTGGCGGGCCTGGGCCTTGAGCGGACGGCATTCGGCACGCGTCCAGCGGCCGGTGCCACCGAGCTCGTCCACGCGTTCCTCAATCGCGCCGTGACTCTGCTGGACTTCGGATACGCCGATCCGGACAGCATCGACACCGCCCTGCGGCTGGGCTGCGGCCTGCCCGCCGGCCCATTCGAGATGTTGGACCGCATCGGTTGGGAGACCGTCAGGTCGTCGCTGCAGGAACTGCACGCACAAACGGGCGACGAGGCGTTCCGTCCAGCCGCCCTGCTGGAGAAGTCGGCGGGCACCGCCTCCGGCGGCCGGGCCACCGGCAGGGGTTTCCACTCCTACGACGAGTTCGGTGCGCGCATCGTTCCCACACCGCGCAGCAGTGACGGTGACGGGCTGAACGGCGCCCAGCACATCAGGCGTGTGGGCGTTCTGGGTTCAGGCACCATGGCCTGCGGCATCGCCGAAGTTGCCGTGACGGCCGGCCTCCCCACGGTGCTCGTGGCACGGAGCCGGGCGAAAGCCGACCGCGCGCGGGAAGTCGTGGCGGAGTCACTCGTCAGGGCGGTGCGGAAGGGCAGGACCAGTCCGGCTCAGAAGGACGCAGCGCTCAGCCTGCTGCGGAGCGAGCAGGACCTGGCGGCATTCGGCGACTGCGATCTGGTGGTCGAGGCCGTCGCGGAGGAGGCCGGCCTCAAGCGGTCCGTTTTTGCCGAGCTCGGGCAGGTGTGCCCGCAGCGGGCGCTGCTGGCGACCACCACATCCAGCCTGTCCGTGGCGGATTGCGCCGGTTCCTCCGGCCGCGCCTCCCAGGTCCTGGGGCTCCACTTCTTCAACCCCGCGCCGATGATGAAGCTGGTGGAGCTCGTGCGAACACCGGCAACGAGTGAGCAGACCATGGCGACAGCCCGCGCGTTGTGCGCACGGCTGAACAAAACGGCCATCGTCTGCCACGACCGCACCGGCTTCATCGTCAACTATCTGCTCTTCCCGTATCTCGCCGACGCGATCCGGCTGCTGGACCGCCCGCACGCCGATATTGACGAGATCGACGAGATCGACGCGGCGATGGAGCTGGGACATGGTTTCCCGATGGGCCCGTTCCGGCTGCTCGACGCCATCGGCCTGGACGTCTCACTCGCCATCATGAAGCGCTTGCACAAGGAGTTCGTGACGCCCGACTTCGCTGCGCCGCCGCTGCTGCAGAGTCTGGTGGCAGACGGTTGTCTGGGGCGCAAGTCCGGAAAGGGCTTCCGGCCCGTTGTCCCACGCTGACTTGCAGCGGACGCCATGGCGCGGCGATCCGGTGACGCCTCGGGCGAAGTCTCGGTCCAACGTAAGCGTCGACACGGGTAGCCAAACCTGGTTTCAGTCGTTACAGTAACTACTGAAACTTACAGAACAGAGCACGCTCTACAGAAGTAGCTAGGGCTCAGCAGCAGTCTGTCCTGTGCACAGAAGGTGAGATGGCGATGGCGTCGACGCCCGAGGACAACACCGAGGACGCCCATGCCTCCGACGTCGAGACGTGGGTGGAGCAGGTCGCCACCTACTTCATGCAGCAGTCCGGCTGGCCCCCGATCATGGGCCGGGCCCTGGCCTGGCTCATGATCGGCGATCCGCCGGAGCAGAACGCGGCGCAGATCGCGGCCGGCATCCATGCCAGCCGGGCCTCGCTCACCGGCACGCTGCGCCTGCTCAGTGAGGCCCGGATGGTGCAGGCCGTGACCCGCAGCGGAGACCGTGCCACGTACTACCGCCTCGCCCCGGACGCCTGGGCCACGATGGTCCGACGACGCCTGGAGGGCATCGCGTCGTTCGTCGACATCACCGAGAACGGACTGGCCCTCTTCCCAGAGGGGGCCGAGAACGCCGACCGCCTCCGTGAGGCGAACCAGGTCTTCGCGTGGCTCAACAGCGAGGCAGAACCCATGTTGAAGCGCTGGATCGCGGACCGGGACGCTCCAACCGACAAACACCGCAACGTAAGGGGCGAAGAACGTGGCTAAGGACTCGCGCCGCTGGTGGGCACTGGCGGCTATCGGGATGAGCCTGCTGACCGTCAGCGTCGACGCCACGGTGCTCAACGTGGCACTGCCGACCCTCGGCACCGACCTGCAGGCGTCCACCCGCGACCTGCAGTGGTTCGCCGACGCCTTCACGCTTGCCATGGCCGCTCTGCTCCTGCCCGCTGGACTGCTCGGTGACCGGTTCGGCCGCAAGCGGCTACTGCTCGCTGCGCTGGCCTTATTCGGCGGCGCGTCCGTATGGTGCGCCTACTCCGACTCGTCGGGCATGCTGATCACCGCGCGCGCGGTGCTCGGCATCAGCGCGGCCTTCCTGGTGCCCATGTGCACCTCCGTCCTCCTCGACGTCTTCGAGAGCAAGGAAGAGCGCGCCAAGGCGATCGGCGTCATCGCCGTCTCCCAGTCACTCGGACTCCCGCTCGGCCCGATCATCGGCGGCGCCCTGCTCAATCACTTCTGGTGGGGCTCGGTCTTCCTGATCAACGTCCCCTTGATCGCCCTCGCCTTCATCGCGGTGGCGTTCCTGGTGCCCGACTCCCGTGGTACACAAGGCAGTTCCATCGACTTCTTCGGTGTCCTGCTCTCCACGCTCGGCCTGGTGGGCATCGTCTACGGAGCGATCGAGGCCGGCGAAACCAGCTGGGGCGACGCCGCGGCACTGGTCCCGCTGCTCGGCGGCGCAGCACTTCTCGTACTGTTCGTGCTGTGGGAAATGCGGATCACCCGGACTGGGAACCCGCTGATCGACCTGTCCCTGTTCCGACTGAGCGGCTTCGTGTGGGGCTCGATCCTCGGCACCGTCGTCAGCTTCGCGATGTTCGGCCTGCTGTTCGCATTGCCCCAGTACTTCCAGGCGCTCAACGGCACCGACGCGCTCGGCACCGGGCTGCGGCTGCTGCCGCTCATCGGCGGCGTCCTGGTGAGCGCCGCGGTGGTCAACAAGCTCGCTCCGGAGGCGGCCCCACGCGCGGTGCCGGCACTCGGCTTCCTACTCGTCGCGGGCGGCCTGTTCCTGGGCACCCGTACCGAGCTCTCCTCCGGTTACGGCTACGTGTCGGTCTGGCTGGTCCTGGTCGGCCTCGGTCTCGGCCTCGCCATGACCCGCACCATGGCGGCCTCCGTCAACGCGCTGTCCCAGGAATCGTCGGGCGTCGGTTCCGCACTGGTCTCAGCGCTGCGGCAGGTCGGCGGTACCGTCGGCGTGGCCGTGCTGGGTACGGTCGCCAACTCGACGTACCGCTCGAACCTGAAGCTGCCCGACGTACCGCCGGAGGCGGACGAACTGGCCCGGCGCAGCGTCTCGGGCGGCCTGCGCGTGGGCGAGACGATGCAGAGCCCGCAGATCGTGCACGCAGTGCAGGACTCCTTCATGACCGCGATGCACGCCCTGCTAGGGGTGTGCGGCGCGATTGCGGTGGTGGCCGCCCTGCTCGCCCTGCTCTTCATGCCCAAGCGGTCCCAGGCCAAGGCCGAGACCCCGGAAAGCGATGCCGCCGTCCCGCTCTCCGCCCCCTGAACCGAACCGGATCCGCCACCCCCGCCGGATCCGGTTCGCCCTGGCCCCGGTGGTGCGTCTTTCACCAAAGACGCACCACCGGGGCCTCTCGCGTCCGGGCGCAGGGTGGCACGACGGTCACGGCGAGGGCGATGAAGCCTCCTTGGAGCGGATCCTGGGCCCCGCGCATCCAACACCCGAACGTGACGTGATGCGCAGGATGTACACGCCGGAGAAGGACCGGTCCGAGCCGGGAATCACGGCGGTCCGTCCCGCCCGCGAGGGCGAGACGGACCCGGGGGCTCTTTCCGCAATGGCTGCGCCAGCGCATCGAGTCGGTGGAGCCGGCCCCTCAAGGACCGGCTTGGCGTGAAGGTCCACGGCGGCCTTGTCCTCGATCAGGTGGACCTGCAGGTGCGCGGGCACCTCCTTGTCCATGCGGATCAGGAACTTCTTGAACTCCGCCGCCCGGTGCCGGCGGTGCAGGGCACTGATGACCTCGCCGGTGGCGACGTCGAACGCGGCGGACAGGCCGCTGTGGTCCGCCATCGACTTCCGCGACCAGTGGGTGGCTTTCTTCGGGATCTCCTCCAAACCTCCGGCCCCGCGCACGCCAGCACGGTTCGCGCTGGTGGGAGCGGGGCCGGAGGTCAGTGGCCGGCGGTGCGGGGCGGCCCCCAGGGGGCCCGTGCCGCGGGTCGCCTCACACCGTGATGTCCGTCATGCCCCAGAACACCAGAATCTCGCGGATCTTGCCGTCGCCGCCCATACGGATGACGTCGACGCACGGGATCTCCATGCGGGCGCCCTCACCCGTGTCGAGCTGGTTGAGGCGGCCCACCAGCGGCACCGCGACTCGGGATCCGTCCTGGGCGGCCACGATGGTGCCGACCTCGATCTCGGACTTGGCCCTGATGACCGAGGCGATGTACTCCCTGACCTCCTCGATGCCGACCCGCGGCGCGCTGCCGACCGGGTCCTCCATCCGGATGTCCGGCGCGAACATCTCGACCGCACCCTCCAGATCTCCCGCGTTGAGCCGGCGGAAGTACTCCTCGACGACCGCCTTGCGGTCAGCCTCGTCGAGCAGTTCCTCCCCTTCGAGAGCAGCCCAGTTGCCGGCGTTGCGGCCTTCCAGGGTCTCGCCGAGCAGGGCCACCGGGTTGGCGTTGAGCCAGTAGGTATCCCGCCGGAACGCGTACGTGGGCAGGTCCACGACCCGGCCTTCGGCACCGGCGCCGACCAGCGCCTCGCGCCAGGCGACCGGCACGCCGGTCACGTGCAACCCGGCCAGCAGGCACAGGAGTTGCTCGGCCGCCGCCCGGCCGTCCTGTTCCAGCGCGACGTCCAGCCGGACGAGGGCGGTGGCACCGGCCGGCGTGGGCAGCTGCCGGGACAGCGGCTGCGCCGCCTGCCAGTGCGCCGGGTCGAGCACGGCGTCGACGGTGAGGGTCTCCCCGGTGTCCGCGCGCACCAGCGGCGCCGAACCGGGCCGCGGCGCCACGTTCTTGACCGTACGGCGGAACAGGTCCTCGGCCTCGGCCCGCAGCGAAGCCGGCTCCAGGAGCCGGGCCGCCGCGACGACCAGGCCCGCCGCGTCCGGCAGCAGCAGGGCACCGGCCACGTACGCGGCCGCGACCTCGCCGAGACCATGCCCGGCGACCGCATCGGGCGTCACACCCATGCCCTGCACCAGCCGGGCGAGGGCCACCTCATGCGCGAAGGCCACCGCCGCCGCGAGGGTCGTGTCCGCGGGGCACTCAGCCGCGAGTGCCGCCGGGTGCGCCGGGGTGTGGAGGTGGGCGTCCAGGTGGGCGCACACCTCGTCGAGAGCGTCCGCGAAGAGCGGGAACCGCTCGTACAGCTCGCGTACGCCGGGCTGAATGCCACCCGCGCACACGAACGCGGTGCCGCCCCCGGCCGCCGCTTCGGCCTGCACACCCTGTTCGAGCGGCTCACCGTTCTCCAGCGCGGCCAGTCCGGTGAGCAGTTCGTCCCGGCCGGAGGCGAACAGCGCCGCCCGGTGGGCGAACGCGGTACGCGTGGTGGCCAGCGACCAGGCGAGGTCGCGGAGTTCGGTCGCGGGCCGGCCGGCCACCGATTCCCGCAGCCGCCGCGCCTGCTCCCGCAGGTCCTCGGCGCTCCGTGAGGGCACCAGGAACGGCAGGACGGCGGGGCCTTCGCCACCCTCCTGCGCGGCGGGGCGCTCCGCGGGCGGCTCCTGTTCGAGGATGAGGTGGACCTTGGTGCCGCTGGCTCCGAACGAGGAGACTCCGGCGCGGCGCGGCCGCCCCGTCTCGGGCCACGGCGTGTCCTCGGCGAGCAGCGCGACTCCGCCCTCGGACCAGTCGACCCGCGTGCTGGGCGTGTCGGTGAACAACGTCTTCGGCAGCACCCCGTGCCGCATCGAGAGGACCGTCTTGATCACACCGACCAGGCCGGAAGCCGCCTGCGAGTGGCCGAAGTTGGACTTCACCGTGCCGAGCCACAGCGGCCGGTCCGCGGGCCGGTTCCTGCCGTACGTGGCGAGCAGGGCCTGCGCCTCGATCGGGTCGCCGAGCGGGGTACCGGTACCGTGCCCCTCGACGGCGTCGATCTCGTCGGCCGTGAGCCCGGCACCGGCCAGCGCCTGGCGGATCACCTTCTGCTGGGACGGGCCGTTGGGGGCCATGCCGTTGCTCTCACCGTTGTGGTTCACGGCCGAGCCGCGGATCACAGCCAGCACCTCGTGCCCTTGGCGGCGCGCGTCGGACAGCCGCTCCACCATCAGCACCGCGGCGCCCTCGCCCCAGCCGGTGCCGTCGGCGTCCTCGGAGAACGGCTTGCACCGGCCGTCGGGAGCCATCCCGCCGAGGTCGGGTACGGCCAGCGGGCTGGACAGCACGGTCGCGCCGCCGACCAGCGCGGCCGAGCACTCGCCACGGGCGAGCGCCTGGCAGGCCAGGTGCAGGGCGACGCCGGACGAGGAGCAGCCGGTGTCGACAGTGAACGTCGGCCCCTCAAGACCCATCAGGTACGCGACGCGGCCCGAGGCGAAGGTCGGCACCATGCCGATGCCCAGGTACGGCTTGACGTCCTCGGTGATGCGGTTCGAACCGGCCCAGTACGGCTGGAAGAACGTACCGACGTAGACGCCGGTGTCGGTGCCGCGCAGAGTCTGCGGGTCCACTCCGGCGTGTTCCACGGCCTCCCAGGACAGCTGGAGCAGCAGCCGGTGCTGCGGGTCCATGGCCACTGCCTCGGCATCGGAGATACCGAAGAACTGCGGGTCGAACTCGGTGGCACCGGCCAAGAACCCGCCCCGGGTCAGCCAGCGACCGCCCGGCATGTCGATGCCCATCTCGGTGAGCTTCTCGACGGCGTCCCAGCCGCGGTCCTCCGGCAGCGTGCCGACGACGTCGAGACCGTCGGCAACGACCCGCCACAGGTCCTCCGGCGATTCGACGCCGCCCGGCAGGCGGCAGCTCATGCCGACGATGGCGATCGGGTCGTCCTCGACGAGGGCGAGCGGTGCGACCGTGTCCTCGCCGACCTCACTGACCTCGGTGCCGACCAGGTCGACGAGCAGCCGGCGGGCCAGCGCGATCGGGGTCGGATGGTCGAAGACGAGGGAGGCGGGCAGTTTGAGCCCGGTCGCCTCGCCGAGCCGGTTGCGCAGTTCCACCGAGGTGATGGAGTTGAAGCCGAGCTCCTGGAACTTCCGTTCGTGGTCGACGGCGTCCGCGGAGTCGTACCCGACGACGGCCGCCGCCTGGGCGCGGACCAGGTCGAGCAGGACCCGCTGCTGTTCCACCGTCGACATGCCGGCCAGGCGCCCGGCCAGTTCGGAGACCGAGCCATCCTCGGTGGACCGGCCACCGGCCGCCTCGGCGGCGGACGGGCGGCGCAGCTCGGGCAGTTCGGTCAGCAGCGCGCTCGGCCGGTTCGCGGTGAAGACGGCAGCGAACCGCTGCCAGTCCATGTCGGTGACCGACAGGAAGGTCATGTCCCGCTCCAGTGCCTGCTGCAACGCCGCGACGGCGAGCACCGGCTCCATCGGCAGCAGACCGGTCCGACGCAGGGCGTCCTCCACACCCTTGTCCGAGGCCAGGCCGTCGCCGGCCCACATGCCCCACGCCACCGACAGTGCCTTTCGGCCGCGGGCGCGCCGCCGCTCGGCCAGCGCGTCCAGGTGTGCGTTGGCCGCCGCGTACGGGCCCTGGCCCGCGCCGCCCCAGACGCCGGCGTTGGAGGAGAACAGGACGAACGCGTCCAGATCCTCGTCGGCCAGCAGCTCGTCCAGCGCCTCGGCGCCGCCCGCCTTCGCGGCGAGCGTCTCGGCCAGATCGTCGGCCGATGCGTCGGCGAGCGTCACGAACGGGCCGGGCACACCGGCTGTGTGGACCACCGCGGTCAGCGGTGAACCGTCGGCCCGGAGCCCGTCCAGGAGCCCGGCGAGCGCCTCCCGGTCGGCCACGTCGCAGGCGGCGACGGTCACGCGGACGCCCGACTGCTCCAGCTCGGCGCGCAGTTCGGCCGCGCCCGGCGCGTCAGGCCCCCGGCGGCTGGTCAGCACGAGGTGCTCCGCACCCTGCCCGGCCAGCCACCGCGCCACATGCCCGCCCAGACCGCCGGTACCACCGGTGACGAGCACGGTCCCCCGCACCTGCCACTGGCCGGCCGGCGTCTCCGCCAGCGGCGCACGGACCAGCCGCCGCACGAACACGCCCGACGAGCGCAGCGCCAGCTGGTCCTCCTCGCCACCGGCGGCGAGGATGCCGCACAGGCGGCCGGCCGCCCGGGTGTCCGGGCCGGCCGGCAGGTCGACCAGACCTCCCCAGCGGGTCGGCTGCTCCAGCGCCGCGACCCGGCCGAAGCCCCAGACCTGAGCCTGCGCCGCGTTCTGCGCGCGGTCGGCACCGCTCACGCCGACCGCGCCGCGGGTCGCGCACCACAGCCTGCCCTTGACGTCGGCGTCACCGACCGCCTGCAACAGGGTGAGTACGGCTGCGGCGCCGCGGGTCAGCACCGGGTTGCCGCCGAGCGGCGCTTCGTCCAGGGCGAGCAGGGACAGCACGCCGGCCAAGGCGCCCTCGGAGGCCAGGCGCTGTGCCCAGGCCGCGCGATCGGGGGCCGCGGTGTCCAGGGCCACCGTGCGGACATCGGCGCCGGCGGCGACGAGTGCCTGGGCCGCCGCATCGACCCAGGCATCCCGCGGCCCGTCCGCGGGGTGCACGACCAGCCACGTACCGCCGGCGAGCGCGTCGGCGGAGGGTGTGGAGACGCCCAGCGGGTGCCACGCGACCCGGTACCGCCAGGCGTCGACGGTGTTCTCCTTGCGCCGCTCGCGCCGCCAGGCCGACAGGGCCGGCAGCAGCGCCCCGAGGGAGGCACGGACGTCGGCACCGGCACCGGTCTGCAGGGTGTCGGCGAGCCCGTCGAGGTCCTCGCGCTCGACCGCCTCCCAGAAGGCCGCGGTGGCCTCGTCGTGGGTGTCATCGCCAGGCCGCACGGGCGGTTCGGTCGTCAGCCACAGCCGCTTGCTCTGGAAGGCGTACGTAGGCAGATCGACCGGGCGGCCGCCGGCCAGCAGCCCGGCCCAGTCGACGTCGACGCCCTGGGTGTACACCTCCGCGGCCGAGGTCAGGAACCGGTCCCAGCCGCCTTCGCCGCGCCGCAGCGAACCGACGGCCGTGCCGGGCACGCCGCTGTCCTCGATGGTCTCCAGGAGGCCGTTGACCAGGACGGGATGCGCACTGGACTCCGCAAACACGCTGTAGCCCTGCTCGAGCAGCGACCGTGTGGCCGACTCGAACTCGACCGGCCGGCGCAGATTACGGAACCAGTACTCCGCGTCCAGGCCCGCCGTGTCCTGCCAGTCCCCCGTCACCGTCGAGAAGAACGGCACCGCGGAAGTCCGCGGGCGGATCGCGGCCAGGACCTCCGCCAACTCCTCCCGGATCCGGTCGACATGGGCGCAGTGCGAGGCGTACGACACCGGCACCTGCCGGATGCGCACCTCCAACTCCTCGGCAGCCCCGACCAGTTCGTCCAACGCATCCGCGTCGCCGGACACCACCGTCGATTCGGGACCGTTGACCGCCGCGACCGACAGCCGGTCCCCGTACGGCTCGAGAATCTCCTCGGTGCGCGCCCGCGACGCCGCCACCGAGGCCATCCCGCCCTGCTCCTGCAACGCCACCAGGGCCCGGGCACGCAGCGCCACCACGCGCGCCGCGTCCTCCAGCGAGAGACCGCCGGCTACGCACGCGGCAGCGATCTCGCCCTGGGAGTGCCCGATGACCGCGGCCGGGACCACGCCGACCGAGCGCCACGTCTCGGCCAGCGACACCATCACCGCCCACAGCACAGGCTGCACCACGTCGACCCGTTCCAGGAGCGGTGCGGTCGCCTCGCCGCCGGTCAGGACCTCGATCAACGACCAGTCCACATGCGGGGCCAGTGCCTGCTCGCACTCGGCGATCCGGCGGGCGAACGCGGGCGACGCCGCCAGCAGGCCCTCGGCCATGCCGACCCACTGCGAGCCCTGCCCTGGGAACACCAGCACAGCGCGCACTCCGCCGCGGGCCACGCCGCGCACCACACCGGTGGTGGTCTCCCCGGCGGCCAGCGCGGCGAGCCTGCCCTGCAGTGTCTGCGCCGTGCCGTCCTCGGCGACGACCACCGCGCGGTGCTCCAGCGCGGACCGGGTCGTCACCAGCGAGTGGCCCACGTCGACGGGGTCCGCCTCCGGCCGGTCGACCACGTACGCGGCAAGACGCGCCGCCTGCCCGCGCAGCGCCTCGGCGCTGCGCCCCGACAACACCCACGGCACCGCTCCGCCCTCGGGCGCCTCGGCGGTGCGCTCGGGCTCGGGCTTGGACTCGGGGGCCTGCTCCAGGATGGCGTGGGCGTTGGTGCCGCTGATCCCGAAGGACGAGACACCGATCCGGCGCGGGCGTCCCTCCTCGGGCCAGTCGCGCTGCTGCGTGAGCAGCCCGACGGCGCCCGCGGACCAGTCGATGTGCGGAGACCGCTCCTCCGCGTGCAGCGTCTTCGGCAGGATGCCGTGCCGCATCGCCATCACCGCCTTGATGACACTGGCGACGCCGGCCGCGGCCTGCGGGTGGGCGATGTTCGACTTGATGGAGCCGAGCCACAGCGGCTTGTCCGCGTCCCGCCCCTTGCCGTACGTGGCCTGCAGGGCCTGCGCCTCGATCGGGTCGCCCAGCGGGGTGCCGGTGCCGTGCGCCTCGACCGCGTCCACGTCCTGCGGCTTGAGCCGGGCGTTGGCGAGCGCGGCGCGGATGACGCGCTGCTGGGAGGGGCCGTTGGGGGCGGTGAGGCCGTTGCTGGCGCCATCCTGGTTGATCGCGGAGCCACGCAGCACGGCGAGCACCTGCCGGCCGTTGCGGCGCGCGTCGGACAGCCGTTCCAGAAGGACCAGGCCGACGCCCTCGCCCCAGCCCGTACCGTCGGCGGACGCGGAGAACGCCTTGCAGCGGCCGTCCGGGGACAAGCCGCGCTGGCGACTGAACCCGACGAAGGTGCCGGGGTTGGGCAGTACGGCGACACCGCCGGCAAAGGCGAGGTTGCACTCGCCCTGCCGCAGCGACTGGGCGGCCATGTGCAGCGCGACCAGGGACGACGAGCACGCCGTGTCCACCGTCACTGCGGGCCCCTCGAAGCCGTAGGTGAAGGCGATGCGGCCGCTGAAGACGCTGGAGGCGCTGCCGGTCATGGCGTGGCTCTCGACGCCGCCCGGCACCTCGGGTGCGCCCATGGCGTAGTGCCGGGAGATGTAGTCGGTGCCGACGCCGCCGGTGAAGACGCCGACGGGCTTACCGCGCAGCGAATCGGGGGCGATGCGGGCCCGCTCCAGGAGCTCCCAGGAGGTTTCCATCAGGACGCGCTGCTGCGGGTCCATGGCCAGTGCCTCGTGCGGGGAGATGCCGAAGACCTCGGCGTCGAAGTCTCCCGCGTCGTAAAGGAAGGCCCCCTCGCGGACGTACGTCTTGCCCTGCGCGTCGGGGTCCGGGTCGTAGAGGGCCTCAAGGTCCCAGCCGCGGTCGTCGGGGAGCCGGCCGACGGCGTCTCGGCCGTCGAGCACCAACTGCCACAGGTCCTCGGGGGTTCTGACCCCGCCCGGGTAGCGGCAGGCCATGCTGACGATGGCGATGGGCTCCCGGGATGCCTCGGACATTTCCCGGTTCTGCTTGCGCAGGCGCTCGTTCTCCGTGAGTGACGCGCGCAGCGCCTCGACCACCTTGTCCGCGGATGCGCTGCTCATTCTGCGTACGTCCCTTCGGTGTCATTCGGTGTGTCGCTGTCGGTGGCGTCGCCGAGGGCTGCGCGGACGAGGTCGTCCACGTTCATCTCGGCGATGGACGCTCCCTCCGGCTCGTCCGTGTGCTCCGTCGTGCCGTCGCCGGAGCCGTCATCGGTGGCGAGGCGGAGCAGAGCGTCGAGGACGCCGGCCTCGCGGATGCGGGCCAGCGGCACGGAGGTGATGGACCGCCAGATCTCGGCGTCGGTCAGGGAGCCCGCGGCGGCCACGGCCTCGGTGACGCCGTCCGGTGCCACCTCGGCGAGGATGTGCTGCGCCAGGGCCCCGGGGGTCGGGTAGTCGAAGACCAGGGAGGCAGGCAGCCGCAGGCCGGTCGCGCCGTTGAGCCGGTTGCGCAGCTCGACGGCGGTGAGGGAGTCGATGCCCATCTCCTGGAAGGACCGGGTCGGATCGACGCCCGCGGACGAGGAGTGGCCGAGGACCGCCGCCAGGTCACCGCGGACCAGCTCCACCACCAGCCGTTCGTGCTCGGTCGCGGGCACCCCGCTCAGCCGCTGGGCCAGGGTCGGTCCCTCGCTCTGCCCAGGACCGGCCGCGGCCCTGCGGGCGGGCGCCCGCACCAGGCGGCTCAGCAGCGGTGGCAGGGTGCCGTCGGCCGCCTGCTTGCGCAGCACCGACCGTTCAAGACGGGCCGGTACGAGCAGCGGCTGATCCTCCAGGATCGCCGCGTCGAGGAGTTCGAGACCCTGCTCGTTGGTGAGCGGTACCAGGCCGCCACGGGAGATACGGGCCCGGTCCTCACCGCCGAGCTGCCCGGTCATGCCGCTCGCCTCGGCCCAGAGGCCCCAGGCCAGCGAGACCGCCGGCAGACCCTCGGCCCGGCAGCGGTGCGCGAAGGCGTCCAGGAAGGCGTTGGCGGCGGCGTAGTTGCCCTGCCCGGGGCTCCCGAGGACACCGGACGCGGAGGAGAACAGGACGAAGCCCGCCAGGTCGAGGTCGCGGGTCGCCGCCCGCAGGTTGACCGCGGCGTCGACCTTGGCGCGGAACACGGTGTCGATGCGCTCCGGGGTGAGCGACGCCAGCACGCCGTCGTCGACCACGCCCGCGGTGTGCACCACGCCGGTCAGCGGGTGCGCCTCGGGCAGGCCGGCCACCAGGGACCGCACCGCCTCGGCGTCGGCGAGGTCGCAGGCGGTGACCGTGACGTCGGCGCCCGCGGCGGTGAGTTCCTCGCGCAGTGCGGCGGCGCCCGGTGCGTCGGCGCCACGCCGACTGACCAGCACCAGGTGGCGCACCCCGCGCGCGGTCACCAGGTGACGGGCGGTCAGCGCGCCGAGGGTGCCGGTGCCGCCGGTGACGAGGACGGTGCCCTCCGGGTCCCAGACCGGGGGCATGGTGAGCACGATCTTGCCGGTGTGCCGGGCCTGGCTGATGTGCCGAAAGGCGTCCGGCCCGTGGCGTACGTCCCAGGTGCTGATCGGGAGATGGTGCAGTACTCCGTCCCGGAACAGCCCGATGACGGTGCCCAGGATCTCCTGGAACCGGTCGAGCCCGGCGTCGATCAGATCGAAGAACCGGTACCCGACGCCCCGGTGCTGCTCGGCGACGCGGTCGGCGTCCCGCAGGTCGGCCTTGCCCATCTCGATGAACCGGCCGCCGCGCGGCAGCAGCCGCAGTGAGGCGTCGACGAACTCGCCGGCCAGGCTGTTGAGGACGACGTCCACACCGCGGCCGCCGGTCGCCTCCCCGAACGCCTGCTCGAAGTCCGTGGTACGCGAGGAGGCGATGTGGTCATCTTCCAGGCCGCCGGCGCGCAGGGTGTCCCACTTGCCGGGGCTTGCGGTGCCGAACACCTCGGCGCCCAGGTGCCGGGCCAACTGCACGGCGGCCATGCCGACACCGCCTGCGGCCGAGTGCACCAGCACCGTCTCGCCCGCCTTCAGGCCGGCCAGGTCCATCAGGCCGTAGTACGCGGTGGCGAAGGCCACCGGCACCGAAGCGGCCTGCTCGAAGCTCCACTCGTCGGGGAAGCGCACGACGGAGCGGCTGTCCGCCACCACCGTCGGACCGAACGCCTCCGAGAGGATGCCCGTCACCCGGTCCCCGGCCCGCAGACCGGTCACCTCGGCGCCGACCTCGGTGACCACACCGGCGCCCTCACCGCCCATGGACGCCCGGCCCGGGTACATGCCCAACGCGATCAGTACGTCACGGAAGTTGACGCCCGCCGCCCGCACCGAGATGCGTACCTCCAGCGGACCGAGCGCGTCCTCGGCCCGGGTGGCCGGGAGCAGGGCGAGGTTGTCCAGCGTGCCGGGAGTGGTGACGTCCATCCGCCACGCGGCACCGGCGGGCGGCACCAGCGCGCCGCGGGCGTCGGAGCGCACCAGGCGCGGAGCCAGCGGTTGGTCGGCGCGGACGGCGAGCTGCATCTCGCCGGTGGCCAGGGCAGTGGGCAGGACCGCGGCGAGGTCGGCGCCGGGTTCCAGGTCGAGCAGCAGGAAACGGCCCGGATTCTCGGACTGGGCGACCCGGCCCAGGCCCCACACAGCGGCCTGGGCCGGATCGCCCACGTCGGCACCGGCGTTTCCGACCGCGGCGCGCGTGACGACGGCCAGCCGGCTGTCGGCGAACCGTTCCCCCTCCAGCCAGGTCCGCAACGCCGTCAGCACCTCACCGGTCCGCGCCCGCGCGGCGCCCGGCAGGTCGTCCCCGGCGCCGTCCGCAGCGCACTCGAGGACCACGAACTCCGGTACAGGCGCGCCCTCCAGCTCGGCGAGGCCCTGCGCACCGAGGACGGTCCACCGGTCGGCGGACACCGGTGTGCTCTGCGCCACCACCGGCACCCAATCGAGCCGGAGCGGCTTCTCCTTCTCCTCCGCGCTGACCCGCTCCAGCTGCTCCGGGGTCATCTCCGGGATCAGCAGCCGCTCCACCCGGGCCACCGGCGCGCCCGTCGAGTCGGCCAGGTCGAAGGTGACCGCGTCCGGACCTGACGATGTCACCCGCACCCGCACGGAGGCGGCGCCGGCCGCGTACACGGAGACACCGCTCCACGCGAACGGCAGCCGCATCGAGCCGCCGCTGTCGAAGAACGAGCCGACCCCGGCGGACTGCAGGCAGGCGTCGAGCAGCGCGGGGTGCAGCGTGAACTCGGCGGCCGCGGCCCGCTCCTCGTCCGGCAGTGCCACCTCGGCGAAGATCTCCTCGCCCCGCGTCCAGGCGGCCTTGAGGCCCCGGAACGAAGGGCCGTAGTTGTAGCCGAGGCGCTGGTACGCGGCGTAGAACCCGTCGACGTCCAGGTCGAGTTGTTGCGCGCCCGGCGGTGGCCAGGCCGTCAGGTCGGCCTCGGGTTGCGCCGCGTCGGCGCTCAGCGCGCCGCTCACGGCCCGGACCCACTCCTCGTGGGGCCCTGACTGCGAGTGCACCGTCAGCGGCCGCCAGCCGGCCTCGTCCTCGGCGCCCACCCGGATCTGCAGGGTCACGCTTCCCTCGCGGGGGATCATCACCGGTATTTCCAGGGTCAGTTCCTCGACCCGGTCGCAGCCGATCTCGTGCCCGGCGCGTAGCGCCATCTCGACCAGGCCGGCGCCGGGCAGCAGCACCGTCCCGCCGATCTCGTGCCCGGCCAGCCACGGGTGGGTGCGCAGGCTCAGCCGTGTGGTGAGCACCACGCCCTGCCCGTCAGCGAGCGGCACGGCGGCGCCGAGCAGCGGGTGCTCGGGGTCCCCGAGGCCGAGGGCCGCCGCATCGGCGGCCGTGGCGCCGTCCCCGTCCAGCCAGTACCGCTGCCGCTGGAAGGCGTATGTCGGCAGGTCCACCTGCCGGGCACCCGGCAGGAGGGCCGCCCAGTCGAGCGGGGAGCCGTGCGCGTAGGCACGCAGTACGCCACTGGCCAGTGCGTCGACCTCGTCGCGGTCCTTGCGGACCAGCGCGACAGCGATGCTCTCACCGGGCACCTCGTCGAGGGTGTCCTGCGCCATGGCGGTCAGCACCCCGGCAGGGCCCAGCTCCAGGTAGGCGGTGACGCCCTGCGCTGCCAGTGTCCGCACCCCGTCGGCGAACCGGACGGCCTCACGCACATGCCGCACCCAGTACTCGGGGGTACTCAACTCCCCCGTCTCGTCCAGCAGTCCGGTCGTGTCACACACCATCGGAATACGCGGCAACGCATACGTGACCGATTCAGCCACCTCACGGAACTCCGCCAGCATCGGCTCCATCAACGGCGAATGGAAAGCATGACTGACCACAAGCCTCTTCGAACGCCGACCCTCGAACCGGGCCAACACCCCATCCACCGCAGCCTGTTCACCCGACAGAACCACCGAGCCAGGGCCATTCACCGCAGCGACAGAAACCCGGTCCTCAAACCCCTCCAGGGCCTCGCGAACCTCAGCCTCCACCGCTTCGACCGCCACCATCACGCCACCCGCGGGCAACGCCTGCATCAACCGGCCACGCGCAGACACCAACCGGGCGGCATCCGCCAACGAAAACACCCCGGCCACATGCGCCGCAGCAATCTCCCCCACCGAATGCCCCAGCAAAAAGTCCGCCCGGACACCCCAGCTCTCCACCAGCCGGAACAACGCCACCTCAAACGCAAACAACGCACCCTGCGTAAAGCGCGTCTGCGCCAACAACTCCTCATCCTCAAAGACAGCCGGGTCCAGCTCCAGCTCCCCGCACACCTCGCTCAACGCCTGCGCGAACACGGGGAACGCGGCAGCCAACCCACGCCCCATCCCCACACGCTGCGCACCCTGCCCCGAAAACAAAAACGCCGTCCGGGCACTACCACGAGCCACACCGCGCTGGACCTCGGCCGCCGTGGCGCCGTCCGTCTCCCCCGCCAGGGCCCGCAGGCCCGCAAGGAGTTCGTCCCGGTCCCGCCCGGCGAGGACGGCTCGGTACGGCAGTGCGGAGCGCGTGGTGCCGAGCGAGAACCCCACGTCGAGCGGGTCGAGTTCGGGCCGGGCGTCCAGGTGGTCGGCAAGGCGGGCCGCCTGTGCTGCCATACCGGCGGCGCTGCGTGACGACAGCGTCCACGGGACCAGTCCCCCGGCCACGGGCGCGGGGGCGGTGGCCTCCTCGGCCTGCTCCGGGGCCGGTGCCTCCTCGATGATCACGTGGGCGTTGGTGCCGCTCACGCCGAAAGCGGAGATGCCGGCCCGCCGGGGGCGCTCGGTCTCCGGCCAGGGACGGGCCTCGGTCAGAAGCTGGACGGAACCCACGGACCAGTCGACGTTGGTCGACGGCTGGTCCACATGCAGCGTCGGGGGCAGCAGGTTGTGCTGGAGCGCGAGCACGACCTTGATGACGCCGGCGATGCCCGCCGTGGACTGGGTGTGCGCGATGTTCGACTTGACCGAGCCGAGCCACAGCGGGCGGCCGGCCTCGCGTCCCTGTCCGTACGTGGCGAGCAGCGCCTGCGCCTCGATCGGATCGCCGAGCGAAGTACCGGTGCCGTGCGCCTCCACCGCGTCCACGTCCTGCGCGGACACCCGCGCATCGGCGAGAGCCGCGCGGATCACCCGCTGCTGGGACGGACCGTTGGGAGCGGTCAGGCCGCTGCTGGCGCCGTCCTGGTTGACCGCGGAGCCACGCAGCACCGCGAGTACGCGGTGTCCGTTGCGGCGTGCGTCGGACAGCTTCTCCAGGACGAGCACACCGGCGCCCTCGCCCCAGCCGGTGCCGTCCGCACTGTCGGAGAACGGCTTGCAGCGCCCGTCGGGGGCCAGGCCCCGCTGCCGGCTGAAGCCGATGAACGGGTACGGACTGACCAGCACCGACACACCGCCGGCCAGGGCCAGTGAGCACTCGCCGTTGCGCAGCGACTGGGCCGCCAGGTGCAGGGCGACGAGCGACGAGGAGCACGCTGTGTCGACCGTCAAAGCCGGGCCCTCAAGGCCGAGGGTGTAGGCGATGCGCCCGGACAGCACGCTCGAGGACCCGCCGGTGATGGCGTACCCCTCGGCGCTGTCCGGGACCTGGCGGCCGGAGATGTAACCGGAGGTGGCGGCGCCCGCGAAGACCCCGACGTCACTTCCGTGCAGCGAGGTCGGGTCGATGCCGGCCCGCTCGATCGCCTCCCAGGACGTCTCGAGCAGCAGCCGCTGCTGGGGGTCCATGGTCAGCGCCTCGCGGGGCGATATCCCGAACAGGTCGGCGTCGAAGTCGGCGGCGTCGCGGACGAACGCCCCCTCCTTCGCGTACGACTTGCCGGTGGCGTCCGGGTCCGGGTCGTACATGTCCGGGTCCCAGCCGCGGTCGTCGGGGAACTCCCCGACAGCGTCCTGTCCTTGGGACAGCAGCCGCCAGAAGTCCTCCGGCGAGGCGACACCACCGGGCAGCCGGCAGCCGAGGCCGACGACGGCGACGGGCTCCCGGGACCGGGACTCTGCCGCCTTCAGGCGCTGCTTGGTGTCCGACAGGTCCGCGGTGACGCGCTTGAGGTACTCACGAAGCCGTTCCTCGACACCAGCCATATGACTTTCTCTCCAACCCGTGAGTGGTGCGTGTTCCATAGCGTGTTCCAGAGCGTGGGGTGTCCGGTGCACGGGCCGACGTGTCCGGCCCGTGCACCCACAGCAGTCAGAGGCACGTCATTCGAGCCCGAGCTGCTGGTCGATCAGGGCGAACATCTCGTCGTCCGAGGCCGCGTCCAGCGCGTCCCGGTCGATCGCGGCGTCGCCGTCCGCGGTGGCGTCCTGCCCCTCGACCTTGCGGAGCAGTTCCCGCAGTTGTCCGGCGACCAGGTCGCGCTCGCCGCCGGCCAGTGGCCGGACCAGTACGGCCGTCTCCATCTGCTGGATGCGTTCCAGGACGGAGCTGTCCTCGGCGGGGCCCGCCGGAGCCAGCTGGGTACACAGCTGACGGGCGAGGGCAGCCGCGTTGGCATGGTCGAAGATCGCCGACGGCGGCAGTCTCAGACCGGTCACCGTGTTGATCCGGTTGCGCAGTTCGACCGCGCTGAGCGAGGTGAAGCCCAGATCGGTGAACCCGCGCTGCGGGTCGATCTCGCCGAGCCCCGCGTACCCGAGGATCGCGGCCGCCTCGGCCCGCACCAGGTCCACCAGGATCCGGTGCTGTTCCGGCGGCTGCACCGCTGCGAGGCGGGCGACCAGTGCGGAGCGCGAGCTGTCCTGCTCGCCGGCCCTGGTGCCGTCATCGGCTTCCTGCGCCGGCGCGAGTTCCGCGAGCAGGGGGCTCGGCCGGGCGACGCTGAAGACGGAGGTGAAGTGCTCCCAGTCGGTGTCGGTGACCGACAGGAAGGTCTCGTCCCGGTCGATCGCCTGGTGCAGCGCCGAGATGGCGAGGGCGGGTTCCATCGGCCGCAGACCGCGCATGCTGAGCTGTTCGCCGATGTCCTCCGTACGGGCCAGGCCGTCGCCGGCCCACATCCCCCAGGCCACCGAGGTGGCCGGAAGGCCGGCCGCCCGACGCCGCTCGGCCAGCGCGTCCAGGTGCGCGTTCGCCGCGGCGTACGCGCCCTGGCCGGCGCCGCCCCAGACGCCCGCGTTGGAGGAGAACAGGACGAACGCGTCCAGTTCCTCGCCCGCGAGCAGCTCGTGCAGCGCCTCGGCGCCACCGACCTTCGCGGCCAGCGTCTCCGCCAGATCGTCGACAGACGCCTCGGCCAGGGGCAGGAAACGGCCGGGCACGCCGGCGGTGTGCACCACGGAACGGACTGCGGAGCCCTCGGCCTTGAGCCCGTCGAGCAGTGCGGCGACGGCGTCGCGGTCACCGACGTCGCAGGCGGCGATGGTGACCCGGGCGCCCAACTGCTCAAGTTCCTCCCGTAGTTCGCCGGCCCCCGGGGCATTGGGCCCGCGGCGGCTGGTCAGCACGAGGTGCTCGGCGCCCTGCCCGGCCAGCCAGCGCGCCACATGCCCGCCGAGGCCGCCCGTGCCGCCGGTGACGAGCACGGTCCCGCGCGCCCGCCACTCCCGTACCGCCGCGGACTGCGCCAGCGGCGCGGGCGCCAGCCGCCGTACGAACACGCCCGAGGACCTGAGCGCCGACTGGTCCTCCTCGCCACCGCCCGCCAGCAGGCCGGGCAGCCGCTCGGCCGTCCGGCCAGTCACCGCGGCCGGCAGGTCGACCAGGCCGCCCCACAGGTCGGGCTGTTCCAGTGCGGCCACCATGCCGAGGCCCCACACCTGTGCCTGTACCGGGCTCTGCGCGCGGTCCACCGAGCTGACGGACACGGCGCCCTGCGTGGCGCACCACACCCGGGCCCCGAGGTCCGCATCGGCCACGGCCTGCAGCATCGTCAGGGTGCCGAGCACGCCGGCCGTCACCGTGGACGACCGGCCGTGCACCCGCGCCTCGTCCAGGGCGAGCAGCGACAGCACGCCGGACGCCGCGGGCGAGGCCGACTTCAGGCGCGCGGCCCACGTCTCGCGCTCCGGGTTCGCGGTGTCCAGGAGTACCTGATGCACCTCGGCCCCGGCGGCGGTCAGCGCGTCGGCGGCGGCCTTCGCCCATGGGTGGTCCCGCAGCGTCTCGGGTACCGCGACGATCCAACTGCCCATCGCCGCAGCCGGCCTGTCCTGCGGGGCGGGCCGCCACACGATGCGGTACCGCCAGGAGTCGACGGTCTGCTCCTCGCGGCGCTGCCGCCGCCATGAGGACAGCGCGGGCATCAGCGTTTCCAGCGACCCGCGTACGTCGCCGTCGGTGCCTGGCTGCAGGGTGGCGGCGAGTTCCTCCAGGTCCTCCCGCTCGACAGCCTCCCAGAACCGGCTGTCGACGGCGTCCGGCGACCCCGTTCCGGCCGTCTGCTCCGCGACGGCACGCTCCAGCCAGTAGCGCTTGTGCTGGAAGGCGTACGTGGGGAGTTCGACCGTGCGGCCACCCGCCAGGAGGCCGGCCCAGTCGACGTCCACGCCTTGCGTGTACACCTCGGCGACCGAGGTGAGGAACCGGTCCCAGCCACCCTCGTCCCGCCGCAGCGAACCGACGGCGCCACCGGCCCGGTCGGTGTCCTCGATGGTCTCGAGCAGACCGTTCACCAGAACCGGACGCGCGCTCGACTCGACAAACACGCTGTAGCCCTGGTCGAGCAGCGACCGTGTGGCGGCCTCGAACTCGACCGGTCGGCGCAGGTTGCGGAACCAGTACTCGGCGTCGAGTTCGGTGGTGTCCTGCCAGTCGCCGGACACCGTGGAGAAGAACGGCACCGCCGACGCCACCGGCCGGATCGGGGCCAAGGAATCGAGCACCTCGTCGCGAATCCGATCGACGTGGGCGCAGTGCGAGGCGTACGACACCGGAACCTGCCGGATCCGCACCCCCAACCCGTCCGAGGCGGCGATCAGTTCGGCCAACGCGTCGGCGTCACCCGACACCACGGTCGACTCCGGCCCGTTCACCGCCGCCACCGAAAGACGCTCGCCGTACGCCGCGATCAGCTCCTCCGTACGGGTCCGCGAGGCGGACACCGACGCCATGCCGCCGCGCCCCTGCAGCCCGACCAGGGCCCGCGCCCGCAGGGCGACCACGCGCGCCGCGTCGTCCAGGGACAGCGCACCCGCCACCGCGGCGGCCGCGATCTCACCCTGCGAGTGCCCGAGGACCGCGGCCGGAACCACGCCCACCGAGCGCCATGCCTCGGCCAGCGACACCATCACCGCCCACAGCGCCGGCTGCACCACGTCCACCTGGTCGAGGAGTTCGGCGGTCTCCTCGCCGCCGGTGAGCAGCTCCGTGAGCGACCAGTCGATGAACGGGGACAGCGCGGCCTCGCACTCGGCGATCCGGGCGGCGAACGCCTCGGACGCCTCAAGCAGCCCCTTGGCCATGCCCACCCATTGCGAGCCCTGCCCGGGGAAGACCAGCACCGTGCGCACCCCGGACCGCGCCGTTCCGCGCACCAGGCCCGCGGCGGGCTCCCCTGACGCCAGCGCGGCGAGCCCGCCGCGCAGCGACTCCAGGCCGCCGTCGGCGGAGAGCACGACCGCCCGGTGCTCCAGCGCCGAACGCGAAGCCACCAGAGAGCGACCGACGTCGAGGGGGTCCGCTTCCGGGCCCTGCGCGACGAAGTCGGCGAGCCGTGCCGCCTGGCCACGCAGGGCCTCGGCGCTGCGCCCGGACAGCACCCACGGCACCACGCCGCCCGCGGGCGTACCGCCGGTGCGCTCCGGCTCCGGGGTCCGGGCCGTGTCGTCCGGTGCCTGCTCCACGATCACGTGCGCGTTGGTACCGCTGATGCCGAACGAGGAGACCCCGGCCCGGCGCGGACGCCCGGTCTCGGGCCACTCACGCGAATCCGTGAGCAACTCCACCGCCCCCGAGGACCAGTCCACGTGCGGAGAACGCTCCTCGGCGTGCAGCGTCTTGGGCAGCACCCCGTGGCGCAGCGCCATCACCATCTTGATCACACCGGCCACGCCGGCCGCCGCCTGCGTATGCGCGATGTTCGACTTCACCGAACCCAGCCACAACGGCCGGTCCTTCTCGCGGCCCTGCCCGTACGTGGCCAGCAGCGCCTGCGCCTCGATCGGATCACCGAGCGAAGTACCCGTACCGTGCGCCTCCACCACGTCCACGTCCAGCGGAGTCAGCCGGGCAGCGGCCAGGGCCGCCTCGATGACCCGCTCCTGGGACGGGCCGTTGGGCGCCGTCAGGCCGCTGCTCGCGCCGTCCTGGTTGACGGCCGAACCCCGTATCACCGCAAGGATGTTGTGGCCGTTGCGGCGCGCGTCGGAGAGGCGCTCAAGGACCAGGAGGCCGGCGCCCTCGGCGAAGCCAAAGCCGTCCGCGTCGGCCGAGAATGCCTTGCATCGGCCGTCGCGGGCAAGACCGCGCTGACGGCTGAACTCGACCATCTCCTGCGGTCCGGCCATCACGGTGACACCGCCCGCGAGCGCCAGTGTGCTGTCGCCGTTGCGCAGCGACTGGGCGGCCAGGTGCAGGGCGACCAGGGACGAGGAGCACGCCGTGTCCACCGTCACCGCCGGACCCTCCAGGCCGAAGGTGTAGGCGATCCGGCCGGAGACCACGCTGCCGGTGCTGCCGGTGACCGCGTACCCCTCCAGGCCCTCGGGCAGTACACCGCCCTGAAGGTAGTCGGTGCCCATGTAGCCCGCGAACACGCCGACGCGGCTGCCGCGCAGCGACTCGGGCGCAAGCCCTGCCCGCTCGAACGCCTCCCAGGAGGACTCGAGCAGCAGCCGCTGCTGCGGGTCCATCGCCAGCGCCTCGCGCGGGGAGATGCCGAAGAGTTCGGCGTCGAAGTCGCCCGCGTCGTAGAGGAACGCTCCCTCCTTGACATAGCTGCGGCCCGCGGCCTCCGGGTCGGGGTCGTAGAGGCCCTCCAGGTCCCAGCCGCGGTCGGCCGGGAGTTCGCTGACCGCGTCCTGTCCCTCGCTGACCAGGCGCCACAGCTCCTCCGGGGAGGCAACTCCGCCGGGGAACCTGCAGGACATGCCGATGATGGCCAGCGGCTCGTCCGGCGCGGCGGCCGTGGCGGGCGCGCCGGCGGTGCTTCTGCGCGGGCCGCCGCTGATCCGGGTCGCCAGATGGGCGGCGAGGCCGGACGGCGTCGGGTAGTCGAAGAGCAGCGAGGCGGGCAGGCGCAGACCGGTTGCGCTGCTCAGCTGGTTGCGCAGCTGGACCGCGGTGAGCGAGTCGAAGCCCTGCTCCAGGAATCCGCGGCCCAGGTCGATCGCGTCGACGCTGCTGTGCCCGAGCACCGCGACCGCGGTTTCGCGCACCAGGTCGAGCAGCGCCCGTTCCCGCTGCTCGGCGGAGAGCCCGGCCAGGCGCTGCGCCAGGGCCGAGGATCCGCTGTCGGTGCCGCCCGCGGCGGCGCGCCGGGCCGGCACCCGCACCAGGCCGCGCAGCAGTACGGGCACCGCGTCGGCGCCCATGGACGTGGCGCGCGAACGCATCACGCCGAGGTCGAGCCGGATCGGGACGAGCAGCGCGCGGCCGGGCACCGAGGTCGCCGCGTCGAAGAGGGCGAGGCCCTGCTCGGTGCTGATCTCGCCGACGCCGCTGCGGCCGAACCCGGCCCGGTTCACCTCCTCGCCCATGCCGCTCTCCTCGGCCCACAGGCCCCAGGCGAGCGAGACACCGGGCAGCCCCTCGGCGCGGCGCTGCTGGGCGAGGGCGTCCAGGAAGGCGTTGGCGGCAGCGTAGTTGCCCTGGCCTGGGTTGCCGAAGACGCCGGCCGCGGAGGAGAACAGCACGAACTCGGTGAGCGGCAGCTCACGCGTCAGCTCGTGGAGGTGGACCGCGGCGTCGACCTTGGGCCGCAGCACCGTCTCGAGGTGCTCGGGGGTGAGCGCGGCGAAGGTCGCGTCGTCGAGGACGCCGGCCGCGTGCACGACGGACGTCAGCGGGTGCGCCGGGTCGATCGCGCCGAGCAGGCCCTCCAGTGCGTCCCGGTCGGCGGCGTCGCAGGCGACGACCGTCACCCGGGCACCCGACTCCTCGAGTTCCGCCCGGAGTTCGGCGGCGCCCGGGGTGTCCATGCCACGACGGCTGGTCAGCACCAGGTGCCGGGCACCGCGGACGGTGATCAGGTGCCGGGCCAGCTGACGACCGAGCAGGCCGGTGCCGCCGGTGATCAGGACGGTGCCTTCGGGGTCCGGTGCGGCCGTGTCCTTACCGGCCGCGTCCTCGGGGGAGGTACGGGTGAGGCGGGGCACCAGGACGGTGCCTGCGCGCATCGCGGCCTGCGGTTCCCCGGTGGCGAGCACCGCGGGCAGCACGCTCTCCCAGGCGGTGTCCTCGTCGACGTCGACGAGCAGCAGCCGGCCGGGGTGCTCGGACTGCGCCGAACGCACCAGGCCCCACAACGCGGCCTGGTCGAGGTTGGCCACGGGCTCGCCGTCCCCGGTGGCGACGGCGCCGCGGGTGAGGATCACCAGCTGCGGCCCGGCGCCGGAATCGGCCGCGAGCCAGCTCTGTACGGTTTCCAGGAGTTCGCACGTGACCTCGTGCACCATCTCCGTGAGGTCCGCGCACCTGACGGGCGTGCAGGGCAGTACCAGGAACTCCGGTCCGCCCTCGGCGGGTTCTTGTGAGCTCTCGCCGAGGATCTGCCAGGCGGCCGGTGCGGGCGGCTCGGTGCGGGCCGGGGCCGGCACCCAGTCGACGCCGAGCAGCAGGCCCTGGTCCGTACCGGCGGCGGCGCGCTGCAGGACCTCCTTGGCCACCGGCCGGGTGACCAGTGCCTCGACCGAGGCGACCGGCTGTCCCTCGGTGTCCGCGAGCCACAGGCTCGTGCCCTCGCCGTCGCGTGGCGCCAGCCGTACGCGGGCCGCGGCGGCGCCCTCGGCGTGCAGGGTCACTCCGTTCCAGGTGAACGGCAGATGTACTTCGTCGGTGTCCGACGCGGCGGCCAGCGCGGTGTGCAGGGCCGCGTCGAGCAGCGCCGGGTGCAGGCCGAAGCCTCCGGCGCCCTCCGCGTCCGCCTCCGGCAGGGCCACCTCGCCGAACAGTTCGTCGCCGCGCCGCCAGGCGGCGCGCAGGCCCTGGAAGGCGGGCCCGTATCCGTACCCGGACTCGGCGAGCCCGGCGTAGAAACCCTGCAGGGAGAGGGGCTCGGCGCCGGCCGGGGGCCATACCGCCAGGTCGAACCCGGCGGTCGGCGTCCCGGCGCTGAGCACACCACTGGCGTGCCGGGTCCACTCCTCGCCGTCGCCGCCCCGGGCGTGCACGCTCACCGTGCGGTGCCCGTCGACGTCGGCCGCGCCGACCCGGACCTGTACCTTGACCGCGCCGTCCTCGGGCAGCACCAGCGGGGCTTCCAACATGAGCTCGTCGAGCCGTCCGCAGCCCACTTCGTCGCCGGCCTGGACGGCCAGTTCGACGAAGCCGGTACCGGGCAGCAGGACGGTGCCCGCGACCGTGTGGTCGGCCAGCCACGGCTGCCTCCGGGCGGAGATCCGGCCGGTGAGCACGACTCCCTCGTCCTCGGCGAGGACCACCGCGGCACCGAGCAGCGGGTGCCCGGCGGCGGCCAGTCCGAGTGCGTCCGGGTCGCCGCCGGCCAGCGGGTCGGCCACCCAGTAGCGCTTGTGCTGGAAGGCGTACGTGGGCAGGTCGACGGTCCGGCCCCCGGTGAGCAGCGCGCCCCAGTCGACGTCGACGCCGCGGCTCCAGACCTCGGCGAAGGAGTTCAGCACCCGCCCGAGGCCGCCCTCGCTGCGGCGCAGGGTGCCCTGGGCGTGGACCTCGACGCCGGTTTCGTCGGCGGTCTCGCTGATGGGGTACGTGAGGACCGGGTGGGCGCTGGACTCGACGAAGACGTCGAAGCCGTCCGCGATCAGCGCCCGTACCACCGGCTCGAAGGAGACCGGGCGGCGGCAGTTCTCGTACCAGTACGCGGCGTCCAGCTCGGTGCCGGCCAGGACCTCGCCGGTGACCGTGGAGTACATCGGGATCGAGCCGGCCCGCGGCCGGACGAAGGACAGCAGCTCCAGGAGCCGGTCGTGCAGCGGCTCGACCTGGGAGCAGTGCGAGGCCACCGTCGAGCCGATGACCTTCGCGCGGGTCCCCTCCGCCTCGAGCTCGGCCACCAGCTCTTCCAGGGCGGCGACCTCACCGGCGACCGTCACCAGTCGCGGGCCGTTGTTCCCGGCGATCGACAGGACGTCGCCGAAGCGCGCGATCCGGGATTCCACCTCCGCGGCGGACAGCGGGACCGAGGCCACCGCGCCCTTGCCCATCAGCTCGTCGGCAAACAACTGCGAGCGCAGCACCACGATCTTCGCGGCGTCCGCCAGTGTCAGCGCGCCGCTGACGGCCGCGGCGGCGATCTCGCCCTGCGAATGCCCCACCACGGCCTGCGGCTTGACGCCCGCCGAGGCCCATACCTCGGCCAGCGACACCATGATCACGAACAGCACCGGCTGCAGCACCTCGATGCGGTCCAGGGACGGCGCGCCGTCCTCACCGCGTACCGCGGCCTCGACGGACCAGTCGACGTGCGCCTCGATCTCGGCGGCCACCTCGGCGAACCGGGCCGCGAACACCGGTGCGGAATCGAGGAGTTCGACCCCCATGCCGGCCCACTGCGAGCCCTGCCCCGGGAAGACGAACACCGGGCGGGCCCCGCCGCGGGCGACTCCCTGCACGGCGCCGCCCGCGCCCTCACCGTCGGCCAGCGCGCGCAGCGCCGCCAGCGAGGCGTCACGGTCGGACGGGTCGACGAGGACCACGGCCCGGTGTTTGAACTGCCCGCGAGTGGTCACCAGGGAGGCGCCGACGTCGAGCGGTTCCAGCTCCGGCCGGTCCGGCAGGAAGGCGGCGAGGCGAGCCGCCTGGCCGAGCAAAGCCTCCTGGGTACCGCCGGAGAGCGCCCACGGCACGAGTCCGCTCGCGGGTGCGTCGGCCGCGGGGACCTCTGCGGTGTCGGCGTTGTCGGCGGGGGCCTGCTCCACGATCACGTGGGCGTTGGTGCCGCTGATGCCGAACGACGACACACCGGCCCGGCGCGGCCGCCCGTGCTCGGGCCAGTCCCGGGTCTCGGTCAGCAGCTCGACCGAACCCGAGGACCAGTCGACGTGCGGGGAGCGTTCCTCGGCGTGCAGCGTCTTGGGCAGCACCCCGTGGCGCAGCGCCATCACCATCTTGATCACACCGGCCACGCCGGCCGCCGCCTGCGTATGCGCGATGTTCGACTTCACCGAACCCAGCCACAACGGCCGGTCCTTCTCGCGGCCCTGCCCGTACGTCGCCAGCAGCGCCTGCGCCTCGATCGGGTCGCCGAGCGGTGTGCCCGTACCGTGCGCCTCCACCACGTCCACGTCGAGCGGAGTCAGCCCGGCGCCGTCGAGGGCGGCGCGGATGACTCGCTGCTGGGAGGGGCCGTTGGGGGCGGTGAGCCCGTTGCTTGCACCGTCCTGGTTGACCGCCGAGCCCCGCACCACCGCGAGCACCCGGTGCCCGTTGCGCCGCGCGTCCGACAGCCGCTCGAGGGCCACGACGCCGACGCCCTCGCCCCAGCCCGTGCCGTCCGCGTCCGCGGAGAACGCCTTGGAGCGGCCGTCGGGCGCCAGCGCGCGCTGCCGGCTGAACTCGATGAACGCCTTGGGCGAGGAGACCACCATGACGCCGCCGGCGAGCGCGAGCGTGCACTCGCCCTGGCGCAGGGACTGGGCGGCCAGGTGCAGGGCGACCAGCGAGGAGGAGCAGGCCGTGTCCACCGTCACCGCCGGCCCCTCCAGGCCGAAGGTGTAGGCGATCCGGCCGGAGACAACGCTGGAGGCGCTGCCGGTGGCCGCGAAGCCCTCCAGTTCGGCGGGGACGTGCAGGGTGGCGAGGTAGTCGGAGCCCATCGCTCCCGCGAACACGCCGACGTCGGTGCCTCGCAGCGACTCCGGCGCAAGGCCGGCCCGTTCGAATGCCTCCCAGGAGGTCTCCAGGAGCAGCCGCTGCTGCGGGTCCATTGCCAGCGCCTCGCGCGGCGGGATGCCGAAGAACTCGGCGTCGAAGTCACCGGCCGCGTCGAGGAACCCGCCGGCCCTCGTGTAGTTCTTGCCGATGGCGTCCGGGTCCGCGTCGTACATGGCCCGGACGTCCCAGCCGCGGTCGTCGGGCAGCGGCGAGACGGCGTCCTTGCCGTCGCGCACCAACTCCCAGAGATCCTCGGGGGTTTCCACGCCGCCGGGGAACCGGCAGGCCATGCCGATGATCGCCAGTGGCTCGTCGGCGTCCGTGGTGCGCCGCACGGTGGCGGTCGCACCCCGGCGGGTGCCGACGAGCACGGTGCGCAGATGGCGGGCGAGCGTCGCGGGGTTCGGGTAGTCGAAGACGAGGGAGGCCGGAAGTCTCAGGCCGGTGACCGCACCGAGCCGGTTGCGCAGTTCGACGGCGGTCAGCGAGTCGAAGCCGAGATCGCGGAACGCCTGGTCCGCCTCGATGCCGGCGGACGAGCTGTGGCCGAGCACGGTCGCGGCCCGGGTGCGCACCAGGTCGAGCAGCGCGCGTTCCTGCTCGGGCTCGGACAGTGCGGCCAGCTGCTGCACCAAGGCATCGGCCTCGCCGCTGCCGGTGGCGGCGGTACGGCGCGCCTGGACCCGGACCAGGCTGCGCAGCAGCGGCGGCAGCGTACCGCCGACGGCCTGCGCGCGCAGGGCCTGCTGTGCCAGGCGGACCGGTACGAGCAGCGAGTGCCCCGCAGTGAGAGCGACGTCGAACAGTGCCAGGCCCTGCTCGCGGGAGAGCGGCGCGATGCCGCCGCGAGAGAGCCGGGCGCGGTCGCCGCCGCCGAGCCGGCCGCCCATGCCGTCCTCGGCCCACAGGCCCCAGGCGAGGGAGGTGGCGGGCAGGCCCTGGGCGCGGCGGTGCTGCGCGAAGGCGTCGAGGAAGGTGTTGGCCGCGGCGTAGTTGCCCTGCCCGGCGTTGCCGAAGACACCGGCCGCGGAGGAGAACAGCACGAACGCACGCAGCTCGAGGTCGGCCGTGGCTTCGTGGAGATTGACCGCGGCATCGACCTTGGCGCGGAGCACCGCGTCGAGGCGCTCGGGGGTCAGTGCGGTGAGCATGCCGTCGTCGAGCACGCCCGCGGTGTGCACCACCGCGGTCAGCGGATGGTCGGCCGGGATACCGGCGATCATCATGTCCACCGCGTCCTTGTCGGCCACATCGCAGGCGACCACCGACACCGAGGCGCCCGACCCCGCCAGTTCCGCGCACAGTTCGGCCGCGCCCGGGGCGTCGGCGCCGCGCCGGCCGGCGAGGACCAGGCGCCGGACGCCGTGCTCGCTCACCAGGTGCCGGGCCAGCGTCCGGCCGAGGGAGCCGGTGCCGCCGGTGATCAGGACAGTGCCCTCGGCGTCCCAGACCGGTGCCTCGGACAGTGCGGTGGCCGTGTCGGCGGCGCGGGTGAGGCGGGGTGCCAGGGTGCGCCCGCCGCGCACGGCGACCTGCGGTTCACCGGTGGCCAGCGCCAGGCGAACGGAGTCCTCCCAGTCGTCGGGGGCGTCGGTGTCCACCAGGACGAACCGGCCTGGGTTCTCGGACTGGGCGGCACGCACCAGACCCCACAACGGAGCCTGAGGCAGGTTCTCCACCAGGTCGTCACCGGCGGCCACGGCCCCGTGTGTGACGACCACCAGGCCCGTGTCGGCACACTGCTCGGCGGCAAGCCAGGTCTGGATGACGCCGAGCACCTGCGCGGCGCACTCGCGCGCTGCGGCGGCCGTGCCCGCCCCGTCCGTCACGGATACGGCGGACGGCGGCAGTACCGCCCAGTCGGCACCGAACGCGCCGTCGGGCAGCGGGAGTTCGGGATCGACGGCCGACCAGGAGGCCGCCCGGTCCTCGGTCTCGCCCGGCACCACGGTCCACTCGACTGCGAAGAGGGGCGCGCTGCGGTCGGCGGTCACCGACCGCCTCAGCTGTTCGGCCGACACCGGCCGGGAGACCAGCGCCTCGACCGAGGCCACCGGGTGCCCGGCACTGTCGGCGACCTCCAGGGAGACCGCGTCCGGGTCGGCCAGCGACAGGCGCACCCTCAGCGCGGTCGCCCCCAACGCGACGACGGTCACCCCGTGCCACGCGAACGGCAACCGGATCAGGTCACCGTCGAGACCGTCGGCGGCGGACACCGCGTGCAGCGCGGCATCGAGCAGCGCCGGGTGCAGGCCGAAACCGCCTGCTTGCTCCGCCGTCTCCTCGGGCAGCGCCACCTCGGCGTACACGTCGTGGCCGTCCCGCCATACGGCTGTCAGGCCCTGGAACGCGGGCCCGTACCCGTACCCGGCGGCCGCCAACCGCTCGTAGAAACCGTCGAGTTCGATCGCCTGCGCGCCGGTCGGCGGCCAGGCCGTCGCCCGGAACGGCTCTGTGTCACCGCGGGGTGCGACCAGGCCCTCGGCGTGCCGCACCCACGTGTCGGGGTCGTCGTCGGCACGCTGCGAGAACACCCCGACCGGACGGCGGTTCTCGGCGTCCGGCGCCCCGACGCGGACCTGCAGGGCCACCGGCTCGTCGGGCAGGGCGAGCGGCGCCTCCAGGGTCAGTTCCTCGAGGCGGGCGCAGCCGGCCTCGTCGCCCGCGCGCACGGCGAGCTCGACGAAGGCGGTGCCGGCCAGCAGCACCGTGCCCGCCACCGTGTGGTCGGCCAGCCACGGATGCGTACGGGTGGAGATGCGGCCGGTGAGCGCCACGCCCTGCCCGTCGGCGAGCCGGACGACGCCGCCCAGGAGCGGATGGTCGGCCGCACCCATGCCCAGGGCGGCCAGGTCGCCGGTGCCGCGGCCCGGGTCTTGCAGCCAGTAACTCCGTTGCTGGAAGGCATAGGTGGGCAGGGCCACTCGGGTGCCCGCCGCGAGGACGGAGTCCCAATCCACGCCGACGCCGTGTACGTACCCCTCGGCGACGCCCGCCGTGAACGACTCCGCCTCGTCGCGGTCCTTGCGGACCAGCGCGACAGCGATGCTCTCACCGGACACTTCGTCGAGGGTGTCCTGCGCCATCGCGGTCAGTACCCCGGCAGGACCCAACTCAAGGAAAACATCCACACCCTGGTCGGCCAACGTCTGCACGCCGTCGGCGAACCGGACAGCCTCACGCACATGATGCACCCAGTACTCGGCCGTACTCAACTCACCCGGCCCCGCCAGACGCCCATACACATTCGACACCACCGGAACAACCGGCTCGCCATACGTGATCGAGGCAGCCACCTCACGGAACTCCGCCAGCATCGGCTCCATCAACGGCGAATGGAAAGCATGACTGACCACAAGCCTCTTCGAACGCCGACCCTCAAACCGGGTCAACACCTCATCCACCGCAGCCTGTTCACCCGACAGCACCACCGAGCCCGGGCCGTTCACGGCAGCAACAGAAACGCGGTCCTCGAACCCCTCCAGGGCTTCGCGAACCTCAGCCTCCACCGCTTCGACCGCCACCATCACGCCACCCGACGGCAACGCCTGCATCAACCGGCCACGCGCAGACACCAACCGGGCGGCATCCGCCAACGAGAACACCCCGGCCACATGCGCCGCAGCAATCTCCCCCACCGAATGACCCAGCAGGAAGTCCGCCCGCACACCCCAGCTCTCCACCAGCCGGAACAACGCCACCTCAAACGCAAACAACGCACCCTGCGTAAAGCGCGTCTGCGCCAACAACTCCTCATCCTCAAACACAGCCGGGTCCAGCTCCAGCTCCCCGCACACCTCGCTCAACGCCTGCGCGAACACCGGAAACGCAGCAGCCAAACCACGCCCCATCCCCACACGCTGCGCACCCTGCCCCGAAAACAAAAACGCCGTCCGCGACTGCGCCCGTGCGATCCCTTGGGCAACTCCTGCGGGGGCGGTGCCCTCGGCCAGTGCGGCGAGGGCCGCGAGAAGCTCGTCGCGGTCCGGCCCCAGCACCACGGCCCGATGGTCGAGAGTGGCGCGGGTGGTGGCCAGGGAGAAGGCCACGTCGAGCGGGTCGAGGTCGCCGTCTGCCGTCACGTGGGCGTGCAAGCGCTCGGCCTGCGCGCGCAGACCGTCCGCGGTGCGCGCCGACACGAGCCAGGGCAGGACGGGCGGGGCCTCCGCGGCCTCGGCGCTACCGTCGACGTCGCCGGTGTCCCCCTCGTTCTCCAACTCGTCGTCGTAAAGCGGTGGTTCAGCCACGATGACGTGCGCGTTGGTACCGCTGATACCGAACGAGGAGACACCGGCCCGGCGCGGCCGGTCCTCCTCGGCGATCCACGGCAGCGCCTCGGTGAGCAGTTCGACGTTGCCCTCCGACCAGTCGACATGCGACGAGGGCTCGTCCACGTGCAGCGTCCTGGGCAGGATCCCGGCACGCATCGCCATCACCATCTTGATGACGCCGGCCACACCGGCCGCGGCCTGGGTGTGCGCGATGTTCGACTTCAGCGAGCCGAGCCACAGCGGCCGATCGGCCTCGCGTCCCTGCCCGTACGTGGCCAGCAGCGCCTGCGCCTCGATCGGGTCGCCGAGCGACGTACCCGTACCGTGCGCCTCCACCGCGTCCACGTCCTGCGCGGACACCCGGGCATCGGCGAGAGCCGCCCGGATCACCCGCTGCTGGGACGGACCGTTGGGAGCGGTCAGACCGTTGCTGGCACCGTCCTGGTTGACCGCGGAGCCCTCGACGACGGCCAGCACCTCGTGGCCGTTGCGGCGTGCGTCGGACAGCTTCTCCAGGACGAGGATGCCGACGCCCTCGCCCCAGCCGGTGCCGTCCGCGCTGTCGGAGAACGCCTTGCAGCGCCCGTCGGGTGCCAGGCCCCGCTGTCGGCTGAACTCGATGAACACCGAGGGGCTCGCCATCAGGGCGACGCCACCGGCCAGCGCCAGGCTGCACTCGCCGCTGCGCAGCGACTGGGCGGCCAGGTGCAGGGCGACCAGGGACGAGGAGCAGGCCGTGTCGACGCTGACCGCCGGGCCCTCCAGGCCGAAGGTGTACGAGATCCGGCCGGAGGCGACGCTGGCCGCACTGCCGTTGCCGAGCAGGCCCTCGTACTCGTCGGGCAGCGGCTGGATGCGCTGGCCGTAGTCGTCGTACATGACGCCGGTGAAGACGCCGGTGCGGCTGCCGCGCAGGGAGTCGGGCGCGATCCCGGCGCGTTCGAAGGCCTCCCAGGTGGTTTCCAGGAGCAGCCGCTGCTGCGGGTCGATGGCGGTGGCCTCGCGCGGGCTGATGCCGAAGAAGGCGGCGTCGAAGCGGTCCGCGTCGTAGAGGAAGCCGCCCTCGCGGGTGGAGATGGTGCCGCGGTGGTCCGGATCGGGGTCGTAGAGCCCGTCCAGGTCCCAGCCGCGGCCGGCCGGGAAGTCGGACACCGCGTCGGTGCCGCTCTCCACGAGCCGCCACAGGTCCTCGGGGGACTTCACCCCGCCCGGGTAGCGGCAGCTCATCGCGACGATCGCGATGGGCTCCTGGTCGCCGGACTCCAGTTCCGCGAGCCGTTCGCGGGCCTCCTGCAGATCGGCGGTCACCCAGCGGAGGTACTCAACGAGCTTCTCGTCGCTAGCCATTACCTGTCGCCCTTCTTGCGGCCCAGTCCGCGGTCGATGAAGTCGAGAATTTCGTCGGCTGACGCGGTCTGGAGGTGGTCGCGCCCCTTCGCCTGCTGCTTGTTCGTCTGCGGCGTCCGCTCGTCCCGGCGGCGCGCCTGTGTCCACTTGGAGAGCACCGTCTGGAGCCGGCTCGTGATGCGCAGCGCGACCTCCCTGTCGGGTGCCATGCCGAGCAATGCACCTTCCACGGCGTCGAGTTCGGCCAGCATTCGTTCGGCCGGGTCGACCTGTTCGGGTCGCACCAGGGACCACAGATGGGCGCCGAGCGCGGCCGTGGACGGGTGGTCGAAGACCAGCGTGGACGGCAGCCTGAGGCCGGTGGCCGCACCGAGCCGGTTGCGCAGTTCGACGGCGGCCAGCGAGTCGAAGCCGAGGTCCTTGAAGGACTGTTCGGGGTTGACCTTGGCCGCGGTGTCATGGCCGAGGACCGCCGCCACGTGCCCGTGCACCAGGTCCCGTACGTGGCGTTCCTGCTCGTGCTCCGGCAGGTCGGCCAGCTGTTCGGTGAGCGGGCGGTCGCTCACCGGCGCCGCCGGTCCGGCCGACGCCCGCCGGGCCGGTGCCCGGACGAGGCCGCGCAGCATCGACGGCAGGTTGCCGGCGCCCGCTTGGGCCTGCAGCGCCACCGAGTTGAGGCGCAGCGGGAGCAGCAGGGCCGTGTCGGCGGCCGTGGCCTCGTCGAAGAGAGCAAGGCCCTGTTGTTCGGTGAGCGCGTCGAAGCCCGTACGGGCGAGCCGTCCCCGGTCCTCACCGTCCAGGTCGCCCGTGATGCCGCCCTCCTGCGCCCACAGGCCCCACGCCTGCGCCTGGCCGGGCAGGCCCTGGGACCGGCGGTGCTGGGCGAGAGCGTCCAGGAAGGTGTTGGCGGCGGCGTAGTTGGCCTGTCCCGGTCCGCCAAGGACGCCGGCCGCCGAGGAGAACAGCACGAACGCCGCCAACTCGGTCTCGCGGGTCGCCTCGTGCAGGTGGACGGCCGCGTCGATCTTGGCTCGCAGCACGGTGGCGAGCCGGTCCCGGGTGAGCATGTCGACGAGTCCGTCGTCGAGGACGCCTGCGGTGTGCACGACCGCGGTCAGCGGGTGCTCCGGGTTGATCTTGGCGATCAGCTCGCCGACACCGACCGGGTCCGCCATGTCGCAGGCGACCACCGACACCGAGGCGCCGCCGAGCACCAGTTCGTCACGGAGTCCGGCCGCACCCGGTGCCTCGATGCCACGCCGGCTGGTCAGCACGAGGTGCCGTACGCCGTGTTCGGTCACGAGGTGCCGGGCGAGCAGTCGGCCCAGGGAGCCGGTGCCGCCGGTGATCAGGACGGTGCCCTCGGAATCCCAGGCGGCGGTGGCCAGTTCTGCCGTCGGCGCCGTGCCGCGGGTGAGCCGCGGGACGAGGGCGGTGCCGCCGCGGACAGCGACCTGTGTCTCGCCGGTGACCAGCGCGGTGCGCACCGCGTCCGCCCAGTCGTCGGGGGTGTCCACGTCGACCAGGACGAACCGTCCCGGGTGCTCGGACTGGGCGGACCGGACCAGGCCCCACACGGGGGCGTGAGCAAGGTCGCTGACGTCGTCGTCCGGGCGGGCGGCGACGGCACCCGACGTGACGATCACCAGCGTGGCGTCACCCGCGGCGGGGTCGACCAGCCACTGGCGGACCGTGTCCAGGACGGTGCCCGCGGCGTCGTGTGCGGCGGCGGTCAGGTCCTCGCAAGCCTCGGGAAGCCGTGGCAGAACAACGAACTCCTCCTCGCTGTCGGCTGATTGTGCGTCGTCGAGGACGCGCCAGGCGACCTCGGCGGCCGCGCGCGCCGGCTGCGCCTGCGTCCAGTCGACGGTGTACAGCGCAGCACCGTCGTCCGGCCGGGCGCGCCGCAGCTGCTCGGCGGGCATCGGCCGCGAGACCAGTGCCGCGACCGAGGCCACCGGCTGCCCCGCCCCGTCCGCGAGCTGTACGGCCAGCCCCTCGTCACCCGCTGGAACGAGCCGTACCCGGGCCGCCCGTGCCCCGGTGGCGCTCAGCCGCACCCCCATCCACGCGAACGGCAGCCGCACCTCGCTCCTGTCTGCGCGGGTAGCCAGTGACGCGTGCAGGGCGGCGTCGAGCAGCGCCGGGTGGACCCCGAACCGTTCGGCGTCCGTGTCGTCCTCCTCGGGCAGCGCGACCTCGGCGAACACCTCGTCGCCGCGCTGCCATACGGCCGTGAGCCCCTGGAACGCGGGTCCGTACCCGTATCCCTCGGTCGCGAGGCGCTCGTACAGCCCGTGCAGCGGGACGGACTCGGCACCCTGCGGAGGCCACTGCGTGAGGGCGAAGTCGTCGCGACCCTGGTCGGCGACGAGCACCCCGCCGGCGTGCCGGGTCCACTCGCCGTCGGCCGAGTCGGCGGCCCGCGAGTGGATACTCACCGCGCGACGGCCGCTCTCCTCCTCGGCTCCGACCCGCACCTGGACGGTGATGTGCCCCTCGTCGGGCACCACGAACGGTGCGCCGAGGGTGAGTTCCTCGATCCGCTCGCACTGGGTCCTGGCGCCCGCGCACAGTGCCAGCTCGACCAGGGCGGCGCCGGGCAGCAGTACCGCGCCGCCCACGGCATGGTCGGCCAGCCAGGGGTGGGTGCGCAGGTCGAGCCTGCCGGTCAGCACGATGCCCTGGCCGTCGGCCAGCGGGACGGCGGCGCCGAGCAGGGGGTGCTCGGCGTCGCCGAGGCCGAGGGCGTCGGGCCGGCCGAGGGCGGGATCGGTGTCCTTGAGCCAGTAGCGGCGGCGCTGGAAGGCGTACGTCGGCAGGTCCACCCGGCGGCCGCCCGGCAGCAGTGCCGACCAGTCGACCACGACGCCGTGCGCCCAGGCGCGGGCGACCGCCGCAGGCAGCGCCTCGTGCTCGGGGCGGTCCTTGCGCACCAGCGGCAGGGCGAGCAGCCCGGGGCGCACCTCGTCGAGGGTGTCCTGCGCCATGGCGGTCAGCACCCCGGCAGGGCCCAACTCAAGGAAGGCATCCACACCCTGACCGGCGAGTGTCCGTACCCCATCAGCGAACCGGACGGCCTCACGCACATGACGCACCCAGTACCCGGGCGTACTCAACTCCCCCGTCCCGGCCAGCTGTCCGGTCGTGTCACACACCACCGGTATACGCGGCTCGGCGTACGTGATCGAGGCAGCCACCTCACCGAACTCCGCGAGCATCGGCTCCATCAACGGCGAATGGAAAGCATGACTGACCACAAGCCGCTTCGAACGCCGACCCTCGAACCGGGTCAACACCTCATCCACCGCAGCCTGTTCACCCGACAACACCACCGAGCCAGGACCATTCACCGCAGCGACAGAAACCCGGTCCTCAAACCCCTCCAGGGCCTCGCGAACCTCAGCCTCCACCGCTTCGACCGCCACCATCACGCCACCCGACGGCAACGCCTGCATCAACCGGCCACGCGCAGACACCAACCGCGCCGCATCCGCCAACGAGAACACCCCGGCAACATGCGCCGCAGCAATCTCCCCCACCGAATGCCCCAGCAGGAAGTCAGCCCGCACACCCCAGCTCTCCACCAGCCGGAACAACGCCACCTCAAACGCAAACAACGCACCCTGCGTAAACCGCGTCTGCGCCAACAACTCCTCATCGTCAAACACAGCCGGGTCCAGCTCCAGCTCCCCGCACACCTCGCTCAACGCCTGCGCGAACACGGGGAACGCAGCCGCCAACCCACGCCCCATCCCCACACGCTGCGCACCCTGCCCCGAAAACAAAAACGCCGTCCGGGCACTACCACGAGCCACACCCTCGGGGCCCCTGCCCTCGGCGAGCGCGGTCAGGGAGTCCAGGAGTTCTTCGCGGTTCTGGCCCAACACGACGGCCCGGTGTTCCAGCGCGGTGCGGGTGGTCGCCAGCGAGAAGCCGACGTCCACCGCGTCCAGGCCGGGACGCTCGGCGAGGTACGCGTGCAGGGCGGATGCCTGGGCGCGCAGGGTCTCCTCGGTCCGCGCCGACAGGGCCCAGGGCACCGTGCCGGCCGACGGGCGGTCGCCGGGTGTCGCAGCGGCGGTCCTGGGTGCTTCCTCGATGATCACGTGGACGTTGGTGCCGCTGATGCCGAACGAGGAGACGCCTGCCCGGCGCGGGTGGTCCGTCTCCGGCCACGGGCGGGCCTCGGTGAGGAGCCGGACGTTGCCTGCCGACCAGTCGGCGTGCGGCGTCGGCTCGTCCACGTGCAGCGTCCTGGGAAGGGTGCCCGCCCGCATCGCCATCACCATCTTGATGACGCCGGCCACACCGGCAGCAGCCTGGGTGTGCGCGATGTTCGACTTCAGCGAACCGAGCCACAGCGGCCGATCGGCAGGCCGGTCCTTCCCGTACGTATTGATCAGCGCCTGCGCCTCGATCGGATCGCCGAGCGTGGTGCCGGTGCCATGCGCCTCCACCGCATCCACCTCGTCGGCGGACAGCCGCGCGTTGGCCAGCGCGGCGCGGATCACCCGCTGCTGGGCCGGACCGTTGGGCACGGTGAGCCCGCTACTCGCGCCATCCTGGTTGACCGCCGAACCCCGCACCACGGCCAGCACTTCGTGGCCGTTGCGGCGTGCGTCCGACAGGCGTTCGACGACCAGGACACCGACGCCCTCGCCGTGGCTGACCCCGTCGGCCGCGGCGGCGAAGGACTTGGAGCGCCCGTCGGGGGCCAGGCCCCGCTGCCGGGCGAACTCGATGTACTCCTGCGGCCCGGACATCACCGTCACGCCGCTGACCACGGCCAGCGAGCACTCACCGCTACGCAGCGACTGGCCCGCGAGGTGCAGGGCGACCAGCGAGGAGGAGCACGCGGTGTCGACGGTGAAGGTCGGCCCCTGCAGGCCGAAGGCGTACGCGATCCGGCCGGAGATGACCGCGGAGGCGTTGCCGGTCATCGTGTAGCCCTCAAGGCTGCCGGGGATCTCGTTGAGGCTCAGCAGGTAGTCGGAGGGCATCGATCCGGCGAAGACGCCGACCTGGGTGCCACGCAGCGAGTCCAGCGGAAGGCCGGCGCGTTCGAGGGCCTCCCAGTGGGTTTCGAGCAAGAGCCGCTGCTGCGGGTCCATCGACAGCGCCTCGCGCGGGGATATCCCGAACGCCTCGGCGTCGAAGTCCGCGACGTCCCGGATGAACGCCCCGTGGTTGGAGTAACTGGTCCCGGGCACCTCGGGGTCGAGGTTGAACAGTGCCTCCAGGTCCCAGCCGCGGTCCGCGGGGAACGGCGAGACGGCGTCCCGGCCCTCGCTGAGCAATGCCCACAGCTCCTCGGGTGAACGGACGTCGCCGGGAAGGCGGCAGGCCATGCCGATGATGGCCATCGGTTCGTCCGCCGTGGCCGTGCGCGTGGCGACGGCCGGTGCGGGTGCCGCGTCCTCGCCGACGAGTTCGTCGCGCAGGTGGCGGGCGAGGGCCAGCGCGGTCGGGTGGTCGAAGATCAGCGTGGAGGGGAGGCGGAGCCCGACAGCCGCATTGACCGAGTTGCGCAGCTGCACGGCCATCAGGGAGTCGAAGCCCATCTCATGGAACCCGAGCCCGGGCACCACGGCCGACATGTCGGCATGTCCGAGGGCGGCTGCCACGTGCGTGCGCACCAGGTCGAGCAGTACGCGCTCCTGCTCCTCCTCCGACAGGCCCGCAAGCCGCCGCACCAAGGCCGAGGTCTCGTCGGCGGTGCCGGCCGCGGCGACGGTACGGCGGGAGGGCGCCCTGACCAGGCCGCGCAGCACGGTCGGCAGGGTGCCCGCTGCCGCCCGGGCCCGCAGGGCGGCCGCGTCGAAGTGCACCGGCGACACCAGGCCGGCCACCGCCAGCGCCCGGTCGAAGAGCGCACTGCCCTGGGCATCCGTCAGCGCCGACACACCGTCGGCGGTGAGCCGCTGCCGACCGGCCCCGTCGATCCCGCCGGTCATGCCACCGGCCTGCTCCCACAGGCCCCAGGCCAGGGACACACCCACGAGCCCCTGGGCCCTGCGGTGCTCGGCGAGGGCGTCCAAGAAGGCGTTCGCCGCCGCGTAGTTGGCCTGGCCTGCGGCGCCGACGAGACCGGAGGTGGAGGAGAAGAGGACGAACGCGGCCAGGTCCAGGTGCCGGGTCGCCTCGTGCAGGTGCCGGGCGGCATCGGCCTTCGGGCGCAGCACTGCCGCGAGCCGGTCGGCGGTCAGCGAGGTCAGGATGCCGTCGTCGAGGACGCCCGCCGTGTGCACGACCGCGGTCAGCGGGTGCTCGGCGGGCACGCCCGCGACCAGAGCGTCCACCGCGGCGCGGTCGCTCACGTCGCAGGCGGCGACGGTCACGTGGGCACCGGCCTCCTCCAGCTCGTCCCGCAGGGCGACGGCAACGGGTGCGTCGAGGCCGCGCCGCCCCGCGAGGACCAGGTGCCGTACCCCGTGCTCGTGCACCAGGTGCCGCGCGAACAGGGCACCGAGCGAGCCGGTGCCACCCGTGATCAGCACCGTGCCCTCGGGGTCGAGGGACGGGGCCGCCGCCGGCTGTACGTGCGTACGGGCCAGGCGGGGCGCAAGCGACACCTCGCGCCGCACGGCGACCTGCGGTTCACCGGTGGCAAGGGCTGCGGGCAGCAGCGTCTGCCAGGCTTCCGGGTCGTCCACGTCGACGAGGACGACCCGGTCCGGGTGCTCGGTCTGCGCGGAGCGCAGCAGGCCCCACAACGCGGCGTGTGCGAGGTCCGGCACGTCCTCTTCACCTGCCGCGACGGCACCGGAGGTGACAACCACCAGCCGTGCTCCGTCCGGGACTTCGGCCTCCAGCCACCCGGTGACGGCGGTCAGCGCGGCGGCGGTGTCCTCGTGCAGGACGGTCACGACGTCGGCGCCGGGGACCGGCAGGTACGGCAGGACGGTCCACGGTGCGTCGTGCGCACCGTCCTGCCCGAGCACTGTCCACTCGGTGACAGGCTCGCCGCCCCGGGCTGCCGGGGTCCACTCCATGCCGTACAGGGCGGCGCCGTCGACAGCCGCCGCGGAATCCGTACGCAGCCGGTCGCTCTGCACCGCTCGCGACACCAGGGCGTCGATGTGGGCGACCGGGCGGCCCGCGCCGTCGGCCAGCTGGATGGTGACGGCCTGCGGTCCGGCCGGGGCCAGCCGTGCGCGCACCGTCCGCGCCCCTTGAGCCAGGAGCGAGATGCCGTTCCAGCCGAACGGGAGCCGTACCTCACCGCCCGCCTCGCCGACAGCGAGTTCCGCGTGCAGCACGGCGTCGAGCAGCGCCGGGTGGATTCCGAATCCTTCGGCGTCGACACCGTCGGGCAGCGCGACCTCGGCGAAGGTCTCCTTGCCGCGCCGCCATACGGCTGTCAGGCCCTGGAACGCGGGCCCGTACCCGTAGCCCTCGGCGGTCAACCGCTCGTAGAAGCCGTCCAGTTCGACCGGCTCGGCGCCTTCCGGCGGCCACACGGCAGGGGCGAAGCCGTCCGGGGCGCCGGTCCCGAGCACGCCCTCGGCGTGCCGCACCCACGGTGCCCCGTCCCGGTCGAAGTCGTCATCGGCGGCGGGCCGGGAGTGCACGCTCAGCGCATGCCGACCGGACGCGTCGGCCGGACCGACGCGCACCTGCACGGTCACACCGCCGTCGGCGGGCAGCACCAGGGGCGCCTCCAGGGTCAGTTCCTCGACGCGGTCGCAGCCGACGAAGTCACCGGCGCGGACGGCCAGTTCGACGAAGGCGGTGCCGGGCAGCAGTACCGCGCCGCCCACGGCATGGTCGGCCAGCCAGGGGTGGGTGCGCAGGTCGAGCCTGCCGGTGAGCAGCACCCCGCCGTCCTCGGCGAGCGTCACCGCGGCACCCAGCAGGGGGTGCCCGGCCGCGCCGAGTCCGACCGCGGGCAGGTCGACGGGGCCGCGGTCGTCCCCCTCAAGCCAGTACCGCTGGCGCTGGAAGGCGTACGTCGGCAGGTCGACGCGACGGCCGCCCGGCAACAACGCCGTCCAGTCGATACCGACCCCGTACGTCCACGCACGGGCCAGGCCTTCGACCAGGGCGCGCGGCTCGGGCTTCTCCTTGTGCGACGACGCCACCGCACGGGCGTCCGGGCGCACGTCGTCGAGGGTGTCCTGCGCCATCGCGGTCAGTACCCCGGCAGGACCCAACTCAAGGAAAGCATCCACCCCTTGGTCGGCCAACGTCTGCACGCCGTCGGCGAACCGGACAGCCTCACGCACATGACGCACCCAGTACTCAGGCGCACTCAACTCACCCGGCCCCGCCAAACGCCCATACACATTCGACACCACCGGAACAACCGGCTCGCCATACGTGATCGAGGCAGCCACCTCACGGAACTCCGCCAGCATCGGCTCCATCAACGGCGAATGGAAAGCATGACTGACCACAAGCCTCTTCGAACGCCGACCCTCAAACCGGGTCAACACCTCATCCACCGCAGCCTGTTCACCCGACAGCACCACCGAGCCAGGGCCATTCACCGCAGCAACAGAAACCCGGTCCTCAAACCCCTCCAGGGCCTCGCGAACCTCAGCCTCCACCGCTTCGACCGCCACCATCACGCCACCCGCGGGCAACGCCTGCATCAACCGGCCACGCGCAGACACCAACCGGGCGGCATCCGCCAACGAGAACACCCCGGCCACATGCGCCGCAGCAATCTCCCCCACCGAATGACCCAGCAAAAAGTCCGCCCGCACACCCCAGCTCTCCACCAGCCGGAACAACGCCACCTCAAACGCGAACAACGCACCCTGCGTAAAGCGCGTCTGCGCCAACAACCCCTCATCGTCAAACACAGCCGGGTCCAGCTCCAGCTCCCCGCACACCTCGCTCAACGCCTGCGCGAACACGGGGAACGCAGCAGCCAAACCACGCCCCATCCCCACACGCTGCGCACCCTGCCCCGAAAACAAGAACGCCGTCCGGGCACTACCACGAGCCACACCCTCGGGGCCCCTGCCCTCGGCGAGCGCGGTCAGGGAGTCGAGGAGTTCTTCGTGGGTGGCGCCGAGGGCCACCGCGCGGTGCTCAAGGACGCTGCGCGTGGCGGCGAGCGAGTGGCCGACGTCGACGGGGTGCGGTGCGGACCCGGCGGCCACGAAGTCTCGTATGCGCCGGGCCTGCTCGCGCAGGGCCTGCTCGGTGCGGGCCGATACCACCCACGGCACCACCGGCACGTCGGCCGGGGTCGCGTCGGGCTCGGCCTCCTCCTCGGTGGGGGCCTGTTCCACGATCACGTGGGCGTTGGTGCCGCTGATGCCGAACGACGAGACGCCGGCCCGGCGCGGGTGGCCCGTCTCGGGCCACGGGCGGGCCTCGCCGAGCAGCGCCACGGGGCTGGCGTCCCAGTCGATGTGCGGGGACGGCCGGTCGACGTGCAGGGTGCGGGGCAGCACGCCCGCCCGCATCGCCATCACCATCTTGATGACGCCGGCCACACCGGCAGCGGCCTGGGTGTGCGCGATGTTCGACTTCACCGAACCGAGCCACAGCGGCTGGTCGGCGGACCGGGCCTTCCCGTACGTGGCCTGGAGCGCCTGTACCTCGATGGGATCGCCCAGCGGGGTGCCCGTGCCGTGCGCCTCGACCGCGTCGACGTCGCCGGGGGCGATCTGGGCGGCGGCCAGCGCGGCCCGGATCACCCGCTGCTGGGACGGACCGTTGGGGGACGAGAGATTGCTGCTGGCACCGTCCTGGTTGACGGCGGAGCCGCGCAGCACGCCGAGGATCGGGTGACCGTTGGCGCGAGCGTCGGAGAGGCGTTCAAGGAGCAGCACGCCGACGCCCTCGCCCGGACCGAAGCCGTCCGCCTCGGCCGCGAAGGCCTTGCACCGGCCGTCCGGCGACAGGCCCCGCATGCGGCTGAACTCGGTGAGTACCCGCGGGCCCGCCATCAGGCTCACCCCGCCGGCGAGCGCGAGTGAGCACTCGCCGTTGCGCAGCGCCTGGGCGGCCAGGTGCAGGGCCACCAGCGAGGAGGAGCACGCGGTGTCGACGCTGACCGCGGGCCCTTCGAGGCCGAGCAGGTACGAGACGCGGCCGGCGATGACGCTCTGGGTGTTGCCGGTGACGAAGTAGCCCTCCAGTTCGGCGGGCGGATGCGTCAGGCGGGTTGCGTAGTCGGACCAGCCGGTGCCGTAGAAGACACCGACGTCGGTGCCGCGCAGCGAGCGCGGGACGAGCCCGGCGCGCTCGATCGCCTCCCAGGAGCTCTCGAGCAGCAACCGCTGCTGCGGGTCCATGGTGCGGGCCTCGCGCGGGGGAACGCCGAAGAAGTCCGCGTCGAAGTCGGTGACGTCGTCGACGAACCCGCCGCCGCGCACGTACGCCTTGCCGAGCGCGTCCGGGGACGGGTCGTACATGCCCTCGACGTCCCAGCCGCGGTCCTCGGGCAGTGGGGTGACGGCGTCGCGTCCGGCGGAGACGAGTTCCCACAGGTCTTCCGGCGAACGCACCCCGCCCGCGTAGCGGCAGGCCATGCCGACGATGGCGAGCGGCGCGTGCGCGGCGTCCTGGAGTTTCCGGTTCTGCAGGCGCAGCTTCTCGGTCTCCCGCAGTGAGGCCCGCAGCGCGCCGACGATCTGCTCGGTGGAGGCGTCAGTGGTCACGAGCCCTGCCCTTCGGATTCATCGTGTGTCTCGTTGTCGGTGGTGTCGTGTGCCAGCCGCAGCAGGCCGGCCAGGTCGAGGTCGTCCACGGCGCTGACCGCCTGTTCGGTGTCGATGTCGGCCATGAGGTCGCGGGTGGCCGGCTGGTCCGGCCCGTCGTCCGCGTCCTCGGCGTCGGGTACGAGTTCGGTGCGCAGGTACTCGGCCAGAGACACCGGAGTGGGGTAGTCGAACAGGAGGGTGGCAGGGAGCCGACGGCCGGCGGCCGCGCCGAGCCGGTTGCGCAGTTCGACCGCGGTGAGCGAGTCGAACCCGCCGTCCATGAAGCCGCGTTCGGGATCGACGGCCTCGGGGCCGCCGTGACCGAGCGTCTTCGCGGCATGGCCGCGGACCAGGTCGAGCAGCAGCCGGCTCTGTCCCTCCCGGTCGAGCCCGGCGAGCCGTTCTCGCAGCGCCTCGGCCTCGGAGGCATCGGCAGCCTCGTCGGCGGTGCTCGCCGCGCGCCGTACGGGGACCCGGACCAGACCGCGCAGCAGCGGGGACACCGTGTCGGCGTGGCGCCGCAGTCCGGCCTCGTCCAGGCGGACCGGGAGCAGCAGCGGCTCGTCGGTGAGCAGAGCCGCGTCGAACAGGGCGAGCCCCTGCTCGCCGGTGATCGGCGCAAGACCGGCCCGGGCGATCCTGGCCAGTTCACCGCGGCCCAATTCACCTGCCATGCCGCCCTGTTGTGACCACAGTCCCCAGGCAAGTGACTGGCCGGGCAGCCCCTCGGTCCGGCGGCGCTGGGCCAGCGCGTCGAGGAAGGCGTTGGCGGCCGCGTAGTTGGCCTGTCCGGCGTTGCCGAGTGCGGCGGAGGCGGACGAGAACATCACGAACGCGGCCAGGTCCAGACCTCGGGTGGCCTCGTGCAGGGTGAGCGCGGCGTCCGCCTTGGCCCGCAGCACGGTGTCGAGCCGCTGCGGGGTCAGCCCCTCGATGGTGCCGTCGTCCAGTACGCCCGCCAGGTGGATCACGGCGGTCAGCGGACGGTCGGCGGGGATCTTGGCGAGCAGGTCGGCAGCCGCGTCCGGGGCGGCGATGTCGCAGGCGACCACGGACACTTCGGCGCCTGCGGCCTCCAGTTCTTCGCTCAGCACGGCCGCACCGGGGGCGTCGAGTCCGCGCCGTCCGACGAGCATCAGGTTGCGCACGCCGTGTTCGGCCACCAGGTGCCGGGCGAGCAGTGTGCCGAGGGTGCCGGTGCCGCCGCTGATGAGGACGGTGCCCTCGGTGTTCCACACCGGCGGCAGGGTCAGCACGATCTTGCCGATGTGCTGCGCCTGACTCATGTACCGGAAGGCCTCCGGGGCCTGCCGGATGTCCCAGGCGGTGACCTGCGGGTGGCGCAGCTCACCGGCCTCGAAAAGCCGCACGATCTCGGTCAGGATCTCCTGCGTGCGGTCCAGGCCGGCTTCCGTCATGTCGTACGCGCGGTAGGTGACGCCGGGGTGGTCGACGGCCACCTGCGCCGGGTCGCGCAGGTCGGCCTTGCCCATCTCGACGAACCGGCCGCCGCCGGGCAGCAGTCTGAGCGAGGCGTCGACGAACTCCCCGGCCAGGCTGTCCAGGATCACGTCCACGCCATGTCCGCCGGTCGCCGCGAGGAACTCCCGCTCGAAGTCGAGGGTGCGCGAGGAAGCGGTGTGCGTCTCGTCGAGGCCGGCGGCGCGCAGGGCATCCCATTTGCCGGGGCTCGCGGTGCCGAAGACCTCGGCGCCCAGGTGGCGGGCGATCTGCACAGCGGCGGTGCCGACGCCGCCCGCCGCCGCGTGCACCAGCACCCGCTCGCCCGGCCGCAGCCCGGCGAGGTCCGCCAGGCCGTAGTACGCGGTGAGGTAGGCCACCGGCACGCAGGCCGCCTGCTCGAACGTCCAGGCGTCGGGGATCCGCACCATGGTGCGTGCGTCGGCCACCGCGGTGGTGCCCAGCGCGCCGGGCACCACGCCGGTCACCCGGTCCCCCGGCACCAGGTTCCCGACCTGGGCCCCGACCTCGGTGACGACGCCGGCCGCCTCGCCGCCCATCACCGTGCGCTCGGGGTACATGTCGAGGGCCAGCAGGATGTCGCGGAAGTTGAGGCCGGCGGCGCGGACCGCGACGCGGATCTCGGTCGGGCCGAGCGGCGCCGACTGCTCCGGCGCGGGCAACAGGGCCAGGCTCTCGAAGGTACCGGGCTCGGTCACATCGAGACGCCAGTGCTCTCCTGCCGGCGGGATCAGCGCCCCGCCGTCGGCGGCCCGGCCGAGGCGCGGCACCAGCAGTTCACCGCCGCGGACGGCGAGTTGGGACTCGCCTGTCGCGAGCGCCGCGGGCAGCGCGTCGGACAGCTCGGTGTCGCCCTCCAGGTCGACGAGGAGGAACCGCCCCGGGTGCTCGGTCTGCGCGGAGCGCACCAGGCCCCAGATCGCGCCGTGTATCGGATCCGGCGCCGCGTCCCCGGCGCGCACCGTGAACGCGTCCCGGGTGACGACGACCAGCCGTGCGTCGACGGCGCCCTCGTCGGAGAGCCAGGTCTGCAGGGCGCTCAGCACCCGCCCGGTCTCCGAGCGGACCGCGTCGCGCGTCTCCCCTTCCCCGGCCGGGGCCACCGTCAGCACCCCGAACTCGGCGCGGGGGGACGGTATTCGGCCTTCCGAGTCGAGTACCGTCCACTGTCCGGACGGCACCGTGCCGTCCGCGGCGACCGGGTGCCAGTCGAGCCGGAACAGTGCGTCCTGGTCGGCGGACCGCTTCAGCTGCCTGGCCGTCACCGGGCGGGTCACCAGCCGGTCCACCTCGGCAACCGGCCGTCCCGCGGTGTCGGCCAGGCGCAGGGTCAGCTCCCCGTCGCCCCGCGGTGCCAGCCGGACGCGGACCTGGGCGGCGCCCTCCGCGAACAGGCTGACCCCGCTCCACACGAACGGCAGCCGTACCTCGCCGCCTGGGCCACCGACGGCGAGTCCCGCGTGCAGCGCGGCGTCGAGCAGCGCCGGGTGCAGGCCGAACCGGCCGGCCTGCGCCTGCTCCCGCTCGGCCAGCCGCACCTCGGCGAAGACCTCATCGCCGCGCTGCCATACGGCCGTGAGCCCCTGGAACGCGGGCCCGTACCCGTAGCCTTCGGCGGTCAACCGCTCGTAGAAGCCGTCCAGTTCGACCGGTTCCGCGCCAACCGGCGGCCACGTGGCCAGGTCCGGGGCCTCGCCTGGCTCCTGCGGGGCGAGGACGCCGTCCGCGTGCCGGGTCCACTCGCGCTCGCCGTTCAGGCGCCCGTACACAGTGACCGGGCGGCGGCCGGAGTCGTCCTCCTCGCCGACGCGCACCTGCACGGCGATGCTGCCGGAGGCCGGCACCACGAGCGGTGCCTGCAGGGCGAGTTCCTCCAGGCGGGGGCAGCCCGCCTCGTCACCGGCCCGTATCGCCATCTCGACCAGGCCGGTGCCAGGGACCAGGGCGGCGCCCGCCACCACGTGGTCGGCGAGCCAGGGGTGGGTGCGCACCGAGAGGCTGCCGGTGAGCAGGGTGTCCTCGCCGCCGGCCAGTGGGACTGCGGCACCGAGCATCGGGTGCCCGGCGGTCTCCAGGCCCCAGTCGCCCGGATCCCCGCCGCCGCGCGGCAGGTCCTGCTGCCAGTAGCGGCGGCGCTGGAAGGCGTACGTCGGCAGGCCCACCGGGGAGCCGTCGGCCAGGGCGGCGAGGTCAACGTCCGCGCCGTGCGTCCACAGGGCTGCCAGCGCCTCGACGAGGGAGCGCGCCTGCCCGCGGTCCGGGCGCTGGGCGGCGAAGGCGACCGTCTGGCTCCCGGTCTCCTCCAGCGTCTCCTGGGCCATGGCGGTCAGCACCCCGGCAGGACCCAACTCAAGGAAAGCATCCACCCCTTGGTCGGCCAGCGTCCGCACGCCGTCGGCGAACCGGACGGCCTCACGCACATGCCGCACCCAGTACTCGGGCGTACTCAACTCACCCGTTTCGTCGAGCAGTCCGGTCGTGTCACACACCATCGGAATACGCGGCAACGCATACGTGACCGATTCAGCCACCTCACGGAACTCCGCCAGCATCGGCTCCATGAGCGGCGAGTGGAAAGCGTGACTGACCACAAGCCGCTTCGAACGCCGACCCTCAAACCGGGTCAACACCTCATCCACCGCAGCCTGTTCACCCGACAGCACCACCGAGCCAGGACCATTCACCGCAGCAACGGAAACCCGGTCCTCAAACCCCTCCAACGCCGTACGCGCCTCAGCCTCCGGCACGTGGACCGCCACCATCACCCCACCCGCGGGCAACGCCTGCATCAACCGGCCACGCGCAGACACCAACCGCGCCGCATCCGCCAACGAGAACACCCCGGCCACATGCGCCGCAGCAATCTCCCCCACCGAATGCCCCAGCAAAAAGTCCGCCCGCACACCCCAGCTCTCCACCAGCCGGAACAACGCCACCTCAAACGCAAACAACGCACCCTGCGTAAAGCGCGTCTGCGCCAACAACTCCCCATCGTCAAACACAGCCGGGTCCAGCTCCAGCTCCCCGCACACCTCGCTCAACGCCTGCGCGAACACGGGGAACGCGGCAGCCAACCCACGCCCCATCCCCACACGCTGCGCACCCTGCCCCGAAAACAAAAACGCCGTCCGGGCACTACCACGAGCCACACCCTGTTCGGTGACGCCGCCGGCCAGCTCGGCCAGTGCGGACATCAGTTCGGCGCGGTCGGCGCCGGTCACCACGGCCCGGTGCTCCAGGGCGCCGCGGGTACGGACCAGCGCGTGGCCGACGTCGGCGGGGCGCAGCTCCGGGTGGGCGGTGAGGTGGGCATGCAGCCGCTCGGCCTGGGCGGGCAGCGCCTCCGCGGTACGGGCGGACAGGGCCCAGGCCACGACCTGGTCCGTCGCGTGCTCGACGGGGGCGTCGGCGGTGTCGTCCGGCGCCTGTTCCAGGATCAGGTGGGCGTTGGTGCCGCTCATGCCGAACGAAGACACACCAGCCCGGCGCGGGCGGTCCGTCTCCGGCCACGGCCGGGCCTCGGTGAGCAGCGCCACGGTGCCACTGGACCAGTCGATGTGCCCGGAGGGCTCGTCGACGTGGAGGGTGCGCGGCAGGACGCCCGCGCCGAGCGCGAGCACCGTCTTGATGACGCTGGTGACTCCGGATGCAGCGGCCGTGTGGGACACGTTCGACTTGACCGAGCCGAGCCACAGAGGCCGATCGGCCTCGCGTCCCTGTCCGTACGTGGCGAGCAGCGCCTGCGCCTCGATCGGATCGCCGAGCGAAGTACCGGTGCCGTGCGCCTCCACCGCGTCCACCTCGTCGGCGGACAGCCCGGCGGAGGCGAGGGCGGCGCGGATGACGCGCTGCTGGGACGGGCCGTTCGGTGCGGTGAGTCCGTTGCTTGCACCGTCCTGGTTGACCGCCGAGCCCCGCACCACCGCGAGCACCTGGTGCCCGTTGCGTCGCGCGTCCGACAGGCGCTCCACCAGGAGCACGCCGACGCCCTCGCCCCAGCCGGTGCCGTCGGCGCTGTCGGAGAACGCCTTGCAGCGCCCGTCGGGCGCGAGCCCGCGCTGCCGGCTGAACTCGGTGAACGCCCGCGGGCTCGCCATCACCGTGACGCCGCCGGCCAGGGCGAGCGAGCACTCGCCGCTGCGCAGCGACTGGGCGGCCAGGTGCAGGGCCACCAGGGACGAGGAGCAGGCGGTGTCGACGGTGACGGCCGGGCCCTCAAGGCCGAAGGTGTAGGAGATGCGGCCGGAGATCACGCTGGCCGCGCTGCCGGTCAGGGCGAAACCCTCCAGTTCCTCGGGGATGCGGTTCTCGCCGGTCGCGTATCCGGCGGAGCCGGCGCCCATGAACACGCCGACCTCCTCGCCACGCGTCGACACCGGGTCGATGCCGGCCCGCTCGAACGCCTCCCAGGAGGACTCGAGCAGCAGCCGCTGCTGCGGGTCCATCGCCAGCGCCTCGCGCGGCGAGATGCCGAAGAACTCGGCGTCGAAGTCGCCCGCGTCGGCCAGGAATCCGCCCCGGCGCACATAGCTGCGGCCGACCGCGTCGGCATCCGCGTCGAAGAGCGAGTCGAGGTCCCAGCCGCGGTCGTCGGGGAAGTCGGAGAGTACGTCGCCGCCGTCGGCCAGCAGCTGCCACAGCTGCTCCGGCGAGTGGATGCCACCGGGGAGACGGCAGGCCATACCGACGATCGCCACCGGCTCGTCCGCCGCGGCCGCGGTCCGGTCCGGGCCAGTGCCGGGGGTGTTGTGCCGCGGCTCGTCCCCGCCGGTCAGTTCGGTGCCCAGGAAGCGGGCGAGCGCGGCCGGCGTGGGGTGGTCGAAAACCACCGACGCGGGCAACCGCAGGCCGGTGGCCTCGTTCAAGCGGTTGCGCAGCTCGACGGCGGTCAGCGAGTCGAAGCCCAGGTCTCGGAAGGCGACTTGGGTGTCAAGGCCGCTCGTGCCGGACCCGATGTGGCCGAGCACCCCGGCCGCCGCGGCGGTGACCAGGTCCTGCAGGATGCGCTGCCGGCCGGCCGGGGCGGATTCGGCGAGTCGGCGTGCCAGTTCGGTGCGGGCCGGCGCCTCGTCGGTGGCGGTGTCCGCGGTCGGCACGGCCAAGGCCCGTACCTCGGGGATCTCGTCGAGCAGCGGGCGTGGCCGGGCCACCGCGAACAGGGCGGCGAACCGTTCCCAGGTCACGGCGCTGACGACCAGGTTCGTCTCGTCGTGGTCCAGGGCCTGCCGCAGCGCCTCGAACGCCAGCCGGGGATCCAGCCGGGGCAGGCCCTGCTGGCGGGAGCGTGCGGTGAGCAGTTCCCGCATGGTGGTGTCCTCGTCGCGTTCGTTGAACGCGTCCCAGATGCCCCAGGCGATGGCGGTGGCGGTGCGCCCGGCGGCGCGCCGCCGCTCGGCCAGCGCGTCCAGGTAGGCGTTGGCAGCGCCGTACGAGCCCTCGCCGCTGCTGCCCCAGACACCAGCTATGGAGGAGAACAGCACGAAAGCGTCGAGGTCGGTGTCGCCCAGGAGTTCGTCGAGGTTGCGGGCCGAGACCACCTTGGCCCGCACGGAGGTGGCGTACCCCTGGAGGGTGGCCTCGTTCATCGGACCGACGTCGGCGACGACGGCGGCGTGGACGACGGCCCGCAACGGGGTGTCCGCGGCGCGGAGTTCGTCGAGGAGGGCGGCGAGCGCGTCGCGGTCCGCCGCGTCGCAGGCGGCCACCGTGACGCGGATCCCGTGCCGTTCCTCGAGGCTGGCGCGCAGTGTGTCGGCGCCGGGCGCCGCCGGGCCGCGGCGGCTGGTCAGCACCAGGTGTTCGGCGCCCTGTTCGGCGAGCCAGTGCGCGAGGTGCCCGCCGAGCGCGCCGGTGCCGCCGATGACGAGGACGGTGCCGCGTGGGCGCCAGCTGCGCGGGGCGGGGGTGTCGCCGTAGCGGGCGCGCACCAGGCGGCGCACGAGGGTCCGGGTGCTGCGGATCGCGAGCTGGTCCTCGTCGCCGGTGCCGGCGAGCGCGGCACACAGCCGGTCCAGGGCAGCCGGGTCGGGGTGGGCGGGCAGGTCGGCGAGGCCGCCCCAGCACTCGGGGTGCTCCAGGCCTGCTACCCGGCCGAGGCCCCAGATCTGGGCGTGCTCGGGCCGTTCGACGCCCTCGTCGTCCGCCGCGGCGACGGCACCCTGGGTCAGGCACCACAGCCGGGCGCGCAGTGCGGTGTCGCCGAGCGCCTGCACCAGGGTGAGGGTGCCCGCGACGCCGGCGGCGAGGTCGGGGTGGTCCGGGTGCGGGGTCTCGTCGAAGGCGAGCAGGGACACCACGCCGACGGCGTCCGCGGCATCGGGCAGTTCACGCAGCAGTGCGGCAAGGGCGGTCCGGTCGGTGCGCCCGGCGTCGTAGGTGACCGGCACGACCTGTGCCCCGCGCTCGGTCAGCGCCGAGGTGAGCGACTCGGTCCACTCGGTGCCGGTGGCGTCCTGCCCGGACGAATTCACCACAAGCCAGGTACCGGCGAGCGGGGCCGTCACGGCCGAGCCGGGCAGCGGGCGCCAGGTCACGCGATAGCGCCAGTCGTCCAGAACCGTCCGCTCCTGTCGGCGGCGGCGCCAGGCGGACAGGGCGGGAACCAGTTCGCCGAGCGCATCGGTCGGACCGGCCTCGGCGGCCGACTCGTCGTGGGGCAGCCCCAGCGTGCGGGCGACGGCGTTCAGGTCGCCCTCGTCGACGGCGGCCCAGAACGCGTCGTCGGCCGGATCGCCGGCGGCAGCGGACGCGGGGCGGACGGCGTCGGACTCCAGCCAGTAGCGGTTGCGCTGGAAGGCGTACGGCGGCAGCTTGACGCGTCGCCCGGCCGGTACGACCGCGGTCCAGTCGAGTTCGGTGCCGTGGACGAACGCGGTGGCCACGCCGCGCAGCAGTGCCTTGTCCTCGGACAGGTCCTTGCGCAGCAGCGGGACGGCCACGGCCTCGGAGTCCGTGCCCAGGCACTCCTCGACGAGCGCGGACAGCACGCCGGAGGGGCCGACCTCCAGGAAGCGGGTGACGCCCTCGCGGGCGAGGGTGCGCACGCCGTCGGCGAACCGCACGGCCCGGTGCACGTGCGCCACCCAGTAGTCCGGCGAGCACAGTGCGGCGGGCTCGGCGAGCTCACCGGTGACGTTGGAGACGACGTCCAGTTCGGGCTCGTGGTACGTGATCTCCTCGGCGATGCGGCGGAAGTCGGCGAGCATCGCTGCCATGCGCGGTGAGTGGAAGGCATGGCTCACCCGCAACCGCTTGGTACGCCGCCCCTGCCGTGTGAAGGCCTCGGCGAGGGCGAGCACGGCGTCCTCGTCGCCGGAAACGACCACGGACTCGGGCCCGTTGACGGCGGCGACGCCGACCCGATCGAGTTGTTCCGACGCTGCCAGCGCCGCGGCCACCTCGGCCTCCGGCGCGGCGACGGCCACCATGGCCCCGCCCTCGGGCAGCGCCCCCATCAGCCGCCCACGGGCGGCGACCAGCCGGGCCGCGTCCGGCAACGTGAACACACCCGCGACATGGGCGGCGGTGATCTCGCCGATGGAGTGACCCATCAGGTGGTCGGGCCGTATGCCCCAGGACCCGGCGAGCCGTGCCAGCGCGGTCTCCACCGCGAACAGGCTCGCCTGGGTGTACTGGGTGCGGTCGATCAGCGCCGCCGCGTCCGAGCTCTCGGGCGCGAACAGCACCTCGTACAGGGGACGTTCGAGCCACCGGTCCAATTCCGCGGCTACCTCGTCGAGCGCGCCTGCGAACACCGGGAACTTCTCGTACAACGCCCGGCCCATGCCGGGCCACTGGCTGCCCTGGCCGCTGAACAGGAAGGCGGTGCCGCCCTCGCGTACCCGGCCGCGCACCACGGCCGACGACGCCGGGCCGCCGTCCGGACCGGCCAGCGCGGTCAGGCCGGCGAGGACGCCGTCACGGTCGGCGGGCGCGGCCAGCACCACGGCCCGGTGCTCCAGGGCGGTCCGGGTGGTGACCAGCGAGTGCACCGCGTCCGCGGGCTCCAACTCCGGCCGGTCGGCGACGAATGCGGCCAGTCGGGCGGCCTGGCCCGCCAGGCCGGCGGCGCCCCGTCCGGTGACCACCCACGGCAGCAGCGAGGGCACGCGGTCCGCGGCAGGCAGTGCGGGTACGGGGGCGGCGGGCGCCTGCTCGACCAGGACATGGGCATTGCTGCCGCTGAAGCCGAACGAGGAGACGCCGGCCCGGCGCGGCCTCTCCCGCTCCGGCCAGGCCCGCAGCCGGGTAACCACCTCGACGGGCAGCGCGTCCCAGTCGATGCGGCTGGAGGGGCGGTTGAGCAAGTGCGGCGGCAGTTCGCCGTGCTGCACCGCGAGGACGGTCTTGAGCAGGCCGGTGACGCCCGCGGCGGCCTCCAGGTGGCCGATGTTCGCCTTGGACGAACTGATCAGCACGGGGTTGTCCGCGTCGCGTCCCTCGCCGAGCGCCTCGGCCAGGGCGCGCACCTCAATGGGGTCGCCCAGCGGGGTGCCGGTGCCGTGCGCCTCGACGTGGTCGACATCCACCGGGGCCCAGCCCGCACGCGCGAGGGCCTGCCGGACCAGCACCGTCTGCGCGGGGCCGCTCGGCACGGTGAAACCGCCGCTCGCCCCATCCTGGTTGATCGCGGTGCCGGGCAGCAGCGCATAGATGTGGTCGCCGTCGCGTTCCGCGGCCTCCTGCGGCTTGAGGACGAACATCACGGCGCCCTCGCCGCGACCGTACCCGTCGGCGTCCTCGTCGAACGTCTTGCAGCGGCCGTCGGGGGCCAGCGCCTCCTGCATGGCCACCGAAACGGTCGGCGTGGCGATCACATTGACGCCGCCGACCAGCGCGATCTCGCAATCACCGGACTGCAGCCCCTGGACGGCGAGGTGAACCGCGGTCAGCGACCCGGAGCAGGCGGTGTCCACAGCGAGCGACGGGCCTCGCAGGCCCAGGAAGTACGAGAGCCGTCCGGCGGAGGCCGCGAAGACGTTTCCGGTGCCGTAGTACAGGTCGATGTTGCCCATGTCGCGGGTGAGCAACTCGTGGTAGTCGGCGGTGTTGAGACCGACGTACACGCCTGCCTGCCGCTCGAGCAGTGCGGGAGCGGTGCAGCCGGCGTCCTCCAGCGCCTCCCAGGCGACCTCCAGCGCGAGCCGCTGCTGCGGGTCGAGCGAGACGGCCTCGCGCGGCGAGATGCGGAAGAACCCGGCGTCGAACGCGGCGACGTCGTCCAGGTAACCGCCCCGGGTCGGCACGCCGGGCCCGGCCTCCGCCCAGATCGGGTCCTCACGGCGCCCGGCCGGGGGTTCGCCGGTGACATTGCGTCCGTCCTTGAGCAGTGCCCAGAACTCGTCCGGCGTCGACGCCCCCGGCAAGCGGCAGGCCATGCCGACGACGGCCACGGCGCCCTTGGGTCCGGGTGCCGAATCCTCGCGCTGCGCGTCCGGGGCTTCCTGCCGGGCCTGCGGGTTCCGGGTATCACGCCCGGCGCCGAGTTCGGTCAGGTGCGCGGCGAGGGCGGCAATGGTGGGGTGTTCCAATACGAGGGTGGTCGGCAGGGACAGTCCGAACGCGGTCTCCAGGAGTCCGCGCAGCTGCACCGCGGTGAGCGAGTCGAGCCCCTGCTCGAACAGCCCGCGGCGACGCGGCAGCGACTGCTCGGACCCGATGCCGATGACCTCGCGCACGGCCGCGTCGATGCGCTGCACCACCCACGGCGCCGACTTGACCGGCCCCACCGTGGCCGTGCCCGCGGGGCGACCCTGGGCCGTGGCCCGCTCGGCGGCCGTGGTGGCGACCGGCTGAACCGAGGTGCGGCCGGTGGTCGGCGCCGTCGGGCCGTCCGCCGGGGTCCGTGTCGCCCGGTGCCCGCTCTGCAGACCCGGCAGCCAGTGCCGCTCGCCGCTCCAGGACGGCACCGGCAGGTCGACGAAGCGGCGGGGCCGCCCGGTGATCTCGGACCAGTCCAACGGCACTCCCGCGACGTGCAGTTGGGCGAGCGTACGGTGCAGGGCCACCGGGCCTGGGACCTCGCGGCGCAGGGTGCTCAGCACCTCGGCACCGCTGCCCCGGTGCGCGACGGTGTCGGCCAGCGGGCGGCGGAGCACGGGGTGCGGGCCGACCTCGAGGAGGAGCGGGGCGCCCTCCTCGGCCAATAGCCGGTCGACGGCGGGCCACAGCCGTACCGGCTCGGTGATGTTGCGCCCCCAGTAGGTGGCGTCGAGCAGGCCCGCGTCCACGTCGGGGTCGACGCTGGACAGCAGGCGCAGCCCTGGCCGGGCCGGGGCGAGATCCGCGAACTCGGCGGCCAGGCGCGGGCCGCACTCGGCGACCAGCGGGCTGTGGAAGGCGTAGTCGACGCGGGTCCGGCGGCAGCGCAGCCCGGCCTGTTCCAGGAGGGGTTCGGCGGCGGTCACCGCATCGTCGGGACCGGCGACCACCACGGAGGCGGGGCCGTTGACGGCAGCGATGGTGACCGGCAGACCGGCGGAGGCGAGGAGGCCTCCCACGGTGGCCGCATCGCCCTGCACGGCGAGCATCCGGCCCAGGCCCGCGGTCTCCTCGAGGAGCTGCCCGCGGCGCACGATCAGCCGTACTGCGTCCTTGAGTTCGAGGACTCCTGCGGCGTGCGCGGCGGCGAGCTCGCCCACGCTGTGGCCGACCAGCGCCGCGGGCCGCACCCCGCGGGCGGTCAGCCACCGCACCAGCGCCACCTGGACGGCGAAGACGGCGGGCTGGGCGAAGTCGGTACGGTCCAGGCGGCTGTCCGTGGTGCGGCGCAGCTGCTCGACGAGGGACCAGTCGGCATCCCGGCGCACCAGGGCGTCGATCTCGTCGAGGGTGTCCCGGATCGCCGGGTCCGCGTCGTACAGGTCGGCCGCCATGCCGGGCCACTGGCAGCCCTGCCCGGAGAAGACCAGGACCGGCGCGGGCTCCCCGTCGTCGCCGACACGTCCCGTGTAGGCACCCTCGGGCAGGTCCTCGGGGTCGGCGGAGTCGGCCAGCACAGCGGCGAGTTGCGCCCGGCCGGTCGCGACGGCCGTGTAGCGGTGGCGCTCGTGGGTACGCCGGGTGGCGGCGGCGGCAAGCAGTTCGTCCAGGGGGACGCTCTCGTCGGCCACCGTGGCGCGCATCGCCTCGACCTGCTCGGCCAGCGCGCCGGGTGCGCCGGCGGAGACCAACAGGACGCGGGGGCGCTCGTCGCCGGACTCGTCGGCATCGGCGGCCGGCTCGTCGGTCCCGGGCACGGGCGGTGCCTCGGCGATCAAGTGGACGTTGGTGCCGCTGAGCCCGAAGGCGTTGATCCCGGCGCGCAGCGAGCGGTCAGCGGTGAGCGCGGTGCCGCCGGAGGCTGGCAGGGCGATGCCGTCGCCCTGCCAGTCGACGGCGGGGGTGGGCTCGTCGACGTTCGGCTGAGCGGGCACCAGACCGTTCTTGACGATCCAGATCACCTTGAGCAGGCCCACCACGCCGGCCGCCGAGTCGGTGTGCCCGAACACGGCCTTGTGCGAGCCGACGAGCAGCGGTGCCCGGTCCTGACGCCCCGCGCCGTAGACCTCGGACAGCGAGCCCAGCTCGATCATGTCGCCCAGCGGGGTGCCGGTGCCGTGCGCCTCGACGTAGTCCACGGCGTCGGATGTCAGGCCCGCGGAGTCCAGCGCTTGCCGGGCCACGGCCGCCTGCGACTCGGCGTTGGGCGCGGTCAGTCCCATCGTGGCGCCGTCGCTGCCGGCCGCCGAACCGCGGATGACGGCGTGGATGCGGTCACCGTCGGCCAGCGCGTCGGCCAGCCGCTTGAGCACGACCACGCCGCAGCCCTCGCCGCGCACGATGCCGTCGGCCGAGGCGTCGAAGGGGCGGCACCGTCCGCTGGGCGAGATCGCGCCGATGCCGCTCATGAAGACACTGATCTCAGGGCTCAGCATCAGGCTGACCCCGCCGGCCACCGCCGCGTCGATGTCGCGGGCGCGCAGGCTCTGGCACGCCTGGTGGACCGCGTACAGAGACGAGGAGCAGGCCGAGTTGAGGGCTATCGCGGGCCCGCGCAGATCGTAGGTGTACGCCAGGCGCCCGGCCGCGAAGCTGAACTCCATGCCGGTGACATAGTGCGGGCCGAGGTCGCCCAGGTCGACGCCCTTGGCGTGCAGCAGGTGGTAGTCGCCGGCGAGCAGGCCGACGTACACACCTGTGCGGGTGCCGCGCCACTGGTCCCGCGGACGGCCGGCGTCTGCCATCGCCTCGGTCGCCACCTCGAGCAGCAGCCGCTGCTGCGGGTCGACGGCGTCGGCCTCGCGCGGGGCGATGCCGAAGTACGCGGCGTCGAACCTGTCGACCTCGTCGAGGAAACCGCCGACATGGTTGACGACGGTGCCGGGCCGACTGCGCTCGGGGTCGTGCAGGTCCCGTCCCCAGCGGTCCTCCGGCACCTCGCGCAGAACGTCCTCGCCCGAGCCGAGCACCCGGCCGAGGGAGCCGAGGTCGCGGACGCCGCCGGGCAGGCGACATCCCACACCGACGACGGCAATGGGCTCGACGGGACTGGCGGTCTCATCCGTGCTGGCGGCCATGGTCGCGAATTCGCCTTTCACCTCGGGCTCGGGACCCCCGGCGGGGGCACCGCGGGGACGGGATGCGTCGGAATACGTTCTGCGGGGTGTGCGGGGTGTGGGGGTCAGGCTGCGGCGGCGCTCTGACGGGTCACCAGGGCGGTGATGCTCCGCACGTCGTGAAAGTTCTCCGAGTTGACCTGCATCGCGGGGATCTTGACGCCGACCGCCGTCCGTATGTGGGCGATCAGCATGGCGGTGTTCAGCGAGTTGAGGACGCCCCACTCGAGCAGCGGGCTGGTCTCCTCGAGCTCGCCCTTGGTGTCTCCGTCGAGGAACCGCTCGCGGATGAAGGCGGTAATGGACTCACGGATCTCGGACTCGGTCATCGGGGTCACCTTTCGTGGTGGAAGACGGTGGGGCAGCGGGTGGTGAGCGCTCGTCATGGCCCTGCCCACCACCGGACGTGGCGGGCGGGACGGCGGTCGGACACGGTCAGGAGCCGGACTCCTCAAGGCTGGCGGCGAGCCGCCTGCGATCGGTCTTGCCGTTGGCGGTACGGGGCAGTTCGGCCACGATGCGGACGTCGTCGGCGAGCATGTAGCGGGGCAGTTGGCGGGAGGCGTGGGCCTTGAGGCCGAGCACGCCGGGCTCGCGGCCCTGCGCGGGCAGGACGAACGCGGTCAGCCGGGTGTCCATGCCGGTGCCGGTGACCACCACCGCGGCCTCGGCCACGTCCTCGTGCAGCGCGAGCACGGCCTCGATCTCGCCGAGTTCGATCCGGTGGCCGCGCACCTTCACCATGTGGTCGCGCCGGCCGACGTAGGCGTAGGAACCATCGGGCAGTTCGCGCACCAGGTCACCGGTGCGGTACGGGCCGTCGCCGTGCGGCTCGCGGCCCCAGTAGCCGAGCATGACGGTGGGGCCGTCGACGAGCAGTTCGCCCTCCTCGCCCGTTGCCGCGCGACCGCCGTCGGGCGCCTCGGCCCAGACCCGGTCGCCGCTGACGGCCCGCCCGATCGGCAGCGGTCTTTCGCTGTCCAGGTCGGCGGGGGTGACCTCGTGGGCGGTGCACACATTGGTCTCGGTCGGGCCGTAGAGGTTGAGCAGCCGACGTCCCGGGGCCTGCGCTGCGAGCGCCTTGACCTGCGCGATCGGGAAGGGTTCACCGGCGAACAGGACAGTGCGCAGCGCCGGTGGCGCGGGCCGGTCGAGGAGTCCTCCGTCGCGCATCATCAGCGTCAGGGCGGAAGGCACGGAGTACCAGACGGTGATCCGCTGCTCGTACACGAAGTCCACCAACTGGGCGGGCGCGTAGGCGAGTTCATGCGGAATCAGGTGGACGCTGGCACCGACGGAGAAGGCCGCATACAAGTCGAGCACCGAGAGGTCGAAGCCGAACGGCGCATGGCTGGAGAAGCGGTCGTCGGCAGTGGGCTTGAGCTCGTCGACCACCCAGTCCACGAAGGCGCGGGCATTGCGGTGACTGACACAGACGCCCTTGGGGGTGCCGGTGGAGCCGGAGGTGTAGAGGATGTACGCGAGGTCGTCCGGGCCCACGGCGGCGTCGACAGGGGTGGCCGCCGGGTCGGGCTCCTGGGCGAGCTCCGCGCACGGGATCCCGCCGTCGAGGTCGGCCGCCGTCGCGGCCAGGCGTGCGCCGTCGACGAGCACCACCGCCGCAGCGCAGTCCCGGGCCATGGTCGACACCCGGGCCACCGGCAACGAACCGTCGGCCGGCACGTACGCGGCGCCGAGCCGCAGCACCGCCTGCATGCCGACCACGACCGCGGCCGACTTGGCGGCGTACAGCACGACCCGGTCACCCGGGCGGACGCCGAGGTCGCGCAGCCGGTGCGCCAACGCGTCGGCGGTGCGGTCGAGTTCGGCGTAGGTCAGCTCGGCGCCGGGGCCGGCCACGGCAAGCCGGCCGGGCATGGTGCGGGCGGCCTCGATGACCGGCCGGTGCAGGGCGTCAGCGGTACTCAGGGATTCGGTCGTCCGACTGCTCACAGTCCCAGCTCCCTGGCTATGAGTTCCTTCTGGATCTCCGAGGTGCCGGAGAAGAGCGTGGTCGGTACGGAGTCGCGCAGCTGGCGCTCGATGCCGGCGTGGCGCAGGTAGCCCTCGCCACCGAAGATCTGGATCGCGTCGAGACTGTTGGCTACCGCGGCCTCCGACACGGCCAACTTGGACAGGGCGACCGCGGAGGTGTAGTCGCGCTCCTGGTCCATCAGCCAGCAAGCGCGGTAGAGCAGCAGTCGCGCGCTCTCCAGACGCTGCTTCATGCCGGCGATACGGTGCGAAACGGCCTGGAACTCGGCGATGCGGCGCCCGAACTGCCTTCTACCGTCGGCGCGTTGGACGCACTCATCGAGCTGGCGATTCATCATGCCGAGGTAGCCGCCGAACAGGCAGGCACGCTCCCAGCCCATGGATTGCTGGAAGATGGCGCTGCCCTGGCCCTCGGCGCCGAGCCGGTACTCGGCCGGCACATGGCAGTCACGGAACGACACCCGGCCGGCCGGGCAGCCGGCCAGCCCCATCTTGTCGAACAGCGGCCCCGCTTCGGCGCCGGGCAGCTCCGCGGGCACCGCGAAGGCGGACACCCCGAGGAAACCGGCCTTCGGTGCGGTGACCGCGTAGGTGACGAACAGGTCGGCGAGCGGCGCGTTGCTGGCGAATGACTTGTCGCCGTGCAGGAGGTAGTCGTCGCCGGTGCGTCGGGCGGTCACGGCCAGGTTACCGACGTCGGATCCGGCCTCGTCCTCGGTCATCGCGTTCGCCGCGATCAGGTCGCCGCTGGCCATGCCGGTGAGCAGTTCGCCGCGGACCTCGACCTGGGCGTGGTCGCGGACCGGTACCGCGCAGGCGAGCAGGTGAGCGGAGACACCGAAGACGAGTCCGGTCTCGGGGCAGCCCTGTCCGAATGCCTCCAGACACAGCGCGGTGTCCAGGGCACCGAGGCCGCCGCCACCGCATTCGGTGGGCAGGCACAGACCGGTGAGGCCGATGTCCGCGGCGGTCTTCCACTGAGCGCGGGTGAAATGTTGGCCGTCCGGTGTGTTCGAGGATCCGAGCCGGGTACGGACTTCACCCAGAATGTCATCGAAGCGTTTCCGCTGCTTTTCGGTGAGATCGAAATCCACGGGGCCCGGCACCCTTCGTATTCACTGCGGACGAGAATTGCTTTGCACGATGGTCAGATTAGGTCGGGTACTGGCCCCCCGTCAGCCCCTAGGTCCGCCCCCCTAGACCCCTAGACAACTCCTCCTGCGAGCCCGGCGCTTGCACCGGCTAGGGGTGTCTATTCTGGGGTTGTGGCGTCCGTCGCGGAGCTCCTAGAGTCCATCTCCTGCAAGCCTTTGGTACACCCATCGTTCGGACGGAGCACCATGTCGAAAACGCCCTCGGAAACTGTTCGCAGTCTTTACGATGCGTTCAACTCGAATGACCTGGAGGCGCTGCGCGAGGTCATCGCGCCGGACATCATCGCCCATCTCCCCGGCACCTCCGCCGACGCCGAGCACCCGCCGGGCACGCCGCGCGACCGCGAGGGCTGGCTCGGGGTGTGGCAGTTCACCCAGGCGTTCTTCCCGGATATGCAGGCCGAGGTCCAGCAGATAGTGGAGACCGGCGACATGGTGGCCACCCGGTGCGTGGCGCGCGGCACCCACTCGGTGGAATTCATGGGGGCGCCTGCGAGCGGCAAGGTATTCGAGATGACGATGCTCAACATGAGCCGGGTACTTGACGGGAAAATCGTCGAGCACTGGACGATCAGCGACAACGCCACCATGCTGGCCCAGCTCGGTATCAAGCTCAGCCTCTGAGTCCGCCGGGGTTCGTCACGGCGCGACAGCCCGGCGGACACCGCCGGCCCTCCGCATCGGTCCCCGTGACCCGCTCCGGCGGAGCCAGGTCACGGGGACATGCGCGTACGGAGCCGGACCGCCTCGGTCACTGTGCCCAGGACTCGCCGACCGGCGTGCGGCTCGCTACAGGTCGACCGGGATCTGGTCCCGCCGGGAGATCTGCAGCTTCTGGTAGACGCGGGTGAGGTGCTGCTCGACCGTGCTGATGGTGATGTTGAGCCGTTGCGAGATCTCGCGGTTGCTGCGTCCGCGGGCGGCGAGTCCAGCCACCCGGCGTTCGGCCTGGGTCACCTTGCCCGGTGCCAGCGGGGTCGACTCGTCGTCCTTGAGCACGACGCGTTCCTGGGCGGACAGGGCGCCGATGCGTCCGTCCCGGTCAAGCCGCCAGCACAGCGGTCCGGCCCCGCACTCCCGGGCCAGGTGCCAGGCGCGACGGCGGGCGGCGTCGGCGCGATTCGGGCTGCCGGTACTCTCGTGCGCGACGGCCAGGTCGGCGAAGGCCTTGGCCAGCTCCAGCAAGTCACCCGTGTCGTGCAGCAACTCCACGGCCTGGCCGAGCAGTCGGGGACGGTCGGCGACCGGGGCGAGGGCAGCCTTCAGGCGCAGGGCGATGCCCCTGCTGCGGCCGTTGCTCGGCAGCTTCTTCACCTCCTGCTGGGCCAGCAGCTCGGACGCCTGTTCCGGCTCGTCCAGGCGGATCCAGGCTTCGGCCGCGTCGTAGGCCCACGACACTATGAGCGGGTGGTCGAGGCCGAGGCGGCGGGCGATCTTGCCGACGCGCAGGAAGTCGGAGAGCGCGGCGTGCGGCCGGTCGGTGGCCAGGTGCAGGCAGCCGCGGGCTCGGAGGTAGCCGAGCCAGAAGATGCTCTTCTCCGGGTCCACGGGCACCGGCAGGTCGAACAGCCGGGTGGCCTCCTCGTACGCTCCCATCTCGGTGTAGATGACGCCGAGGACGGCGCGCGCGCCGCAGACGAGAACGCTCCAGGTGCGCTCCGGCAGCACACTCTGGGCCTGCTCGATGCAGGCCAGCCCGTCGGCCAGGCGGCCCTGACGTACCGCCACCATTCCCTGTATCACCGCGAACACCGCCTCCCAGCCCGGGCAACGCCGTCGCTGCGATTCCTTGACGAGCTGCTCGCACCAGTCCCACGCCGAGTCCAGGCGGTCCGCGAACAGCAGCGCCTTTATGGCGCTGCACAGCGAGCCCACAGCGGAGTCGGTGAGCGGGGTGACCTTGAGGAAGTTCTCCGCAGCCGACACCCACTGTGTCGGGTCGTGCGTGAGCAGCGTCTCCGCGGAACTCTTCAGCCGCGGCATCCCCGGAATGCGCGGGTCCGCGCCGTCGGGTGCCGCCCCGGGCACCGTGGCAGGGCCCTCGTCAGGGAACTCCAGCGCGTGGAAGCTGTAGCGCACCCACATCCAGGCGACGTCCGGGGCGATCTCGCTCTCGGCCTCCGGTGCGCTGTGCTGGTCCACACCCTGCTGGTGCAGCGCCTCCAAGGCCTCCTCAATGCGGCCGTGGGCGATCAGGAGCCGTACGAGAACGCTGACGGCGGCGGGGGAAAGGCGCCCGGCCCGCATCGAGGCGATGAGTTCCGGCAGGTACCCGGACTCCACGGCGGCCGGGTCGATGCGCCAGGTGATCAGGCCGAGCCGCAGCAGGATCTCGATGCGTTGTTCGTCGTCCGGGGAGTTCTCCAGGGCGAGTTCGAGCAGGTCGATGGCGCGGCACGCATCGTCCTCGGTGAGTGCATCCTCCGCCGCGTGCCGCAGGATGACTTGCTGCCAGGGCTCGGTACCGCAGCGCCCGAGCAGCAGTTGTGTCGCGACCACCGGGGACGGCAGGCCCGCCTCATACAGCACGGAGGCCACCCTGCGGTGCAGTGCCTCGCGGGCCGCGGGGGGCATGTCGGCCAGCACGGTGGCGCGGGCGGCCGGGTGCCGGTAGCGCAGGCCGTCGATGATGCCGGCGCCACGCAGCGCCTGGATGTGGTGGTCGAGCTGCGCCGAGGGACGGCCGCTGACCCGCGCGACCAGTTCGGGGGTGGCGACCTCCTCGAGAACCGCGAGGAGGTGCCCTAACTGCAGGGCCACTTCTCCGCTCCGGTACAGGCAGGTGAGCACCGCCTGTCCGTACATCCCGCCTTCCATGGGCTGTGGTTCGGTGACCGCGTCGGCCCCGGCGTCGTCCCAGCGGCAGCACTCCTCGATCAGTGCGCGCAGGAGCAGCGGGTTTCCGGCGCTGATGCGGTGCAGCTGATCGACGACCGTGCCTAAGTGCGGGCCGCCGACCCTGCCGTCGACCATCTCGGCGACGCCCTTCTTGTCCAGCGGGCCGAGGCGGATCCGTAGCGAGTCGGACTGCCGCAGCAGTTCCGTCTTGATCACCGGGTCGCGGTGCGGGAGATGGAGGCTCTCCGCGAAGACCATCAAGGTCCGCGGTTCGCGGCCGACGGCCTGGAAGAGCCGGAACAGCGAGGCGTGGTCGGTGTCCTGGGCGTCGTCCACGCAGATCACGATCGGCCCCTGCCGCGACAGGACACGCAGTGCGTCGGACAAGTGCCGTACCGGGTCGGCCGCCGCCTCCTCGGGCTGCGCCCCGGACGGCAGTTGAGCGTTCAGCTGATGGAGCACGGTCATGTACTTCTCCGGGTCCGCACCCATGCCGCGCGCGCTCAGCACGGTGGCGCCCGCTTCCTCCGCGTACTCGGCGAAGGCGGCGAGCAGGGCGCTCTTGCCGCAGCCGACGCCGCCCTCCACGACAATCGTCCGCGAACGGGCACCGGAGCACTCCGCCAGCGCGGCTTTCAGGTGACCGAGTTCGCCATCACGATGGACGAGTAACATCCCTAAACCATCCCCCCATAAAACAGCACAGTGATCCCTGCGGTTCCGGGGCGCGACTATGGGCCCGGGCCAAACCCGAGTACGTCTGCGCTCTGCGAGGCTCCATCAGGGAAACTGCACAGCAATACCGCACAGCAATAGAATTCACAGTACGTAAATAAAGAGAAAAGTCATCGCCGAATAACCCACGATAGTGGGCAAGCGGGAGGTCTCGGCCAGATCCAATGAATCTCGGACATCCGTAACAAGCGGTCCCCCGTGCAACTCGTACACTGCATAGCGACATTGACACTATCGCGTAAGTGGCCCACGCAAGTAGATCACGCCCTCAAAAGTGGCGTAACTGACAGTTCGTTTACCCCGGCAGTAACGTGAGTTGGCGGCTGACGAGCCCTCCCCCGACGTTCCCGACCGTGGGCAAAGCGAGGATGACGCAGAAGCAGGCGGCAGGACGGTCGTGGTCCGCCGAGCGCATGCCGGCGGTCCGGGCCGCCCCCTCGGGCAGCACCGGGGGCATGGCGTGATGGGGCTTGGTCCGGTTCGCCGGTCTCGCGACTGACGTGGCGTCATATTCGTTATGTGGCAAGAGGCCCCGGAGAGCAGAGCAGGCACGGTGCTGGTGATCGTGCGGTTGTCGAGACTCATGAGAACCGAGCGAGACCGTGCCTGCCCGGGCATCATCGCCCATCCCTTCCGCGCCGGAGCAGCTGGGCTTCCCGAGTGCTCCCCTCACCTCAAGTGCTGTCGCTGACCTGGGGCGTTTCCTGATCCTGGTCACCGATCCCCGCGATGCGCGAGGGCTGCGCCATCCAGCTCTCGCGTTGCCCCGTACCGGGTCGGCCGCCGCCTCCTCGGGCTGCGCCCCCTGATCACCGGCCCGAGCGTCTTCGACGCCACCTGCACCGAGCTCGCCACCTGGATCAGAGGCCACTGGGGTATCGAGAACCTCTTGCACCACGTGCGGGACCGCACGTTCCGCGAGGACGACTCCAAGGTCCGCACCGGCACCCTGCCCCGCGCCATGGCCTCCGTGACCCGCGGTCCACTGGGCCGTCATGCAACGCGTTGTTTCACCTGTCCAACCACATGCCGTCGCTCCCAGTCTCAAGATCAATGCACACGCAGTGCACAAAACACGCGGGAACTCCTGGGAACACCCCAGGTCAGCCGGGAACAGCACCCCCAACGCCAAACGGCCCCGCCCCAGGTAAACACCCAGGTCAGGGCCGCAAAAGCAGACGAGCCGAGCCATACGCCGGGGTCTGTAACGCTGGTGCCAGACCTCGGCATCGTGAGTCGGCATCAACATCCGCCGCTTCCGGTGGCGCCCGGGAGGCCCACCCCGGCCGGCCCACACGCCGCAGCTCCTTCTCCGACCGCTGGGCCCCGCCGCGCCGATCTCCACGGCGACCGCGCCGTCCGGCGGCAGCGCCGAGCGCATGCCGAGCCCCGTCCAGCCCGCGAGAAGGTCAGCCATCGCGAGCGGTACGTCACTCCAGACGAGCCGCGCCCGGGAGGGCCCGCCCGTCCCCTACGGGATGTCCGCGCGGAACTTCTTCGTCAGGTCCGCGCCCCGGATCACGCCACCCGTGTGGTACTTGAGGCCCCAGGCGTCGATCACCGAGCCGTCGCCGAACATGCAGGCGGCGACGACCTTGCTTGCGTCGGTCTCGCCCTTCTCGGCCCAGCCGCCGCCGTCCGTCGCCTTCGGGCCGTACATGGCCGTGCCGTTGATGGACTCGCAGTAGCCGATGGACGGGTTGCCGGGGTGGCCGCCCGGGTCGGCCGGCTTGTGGATGTAGGCGAGTGCGGCCAGGGTCGGCTTGTCGGCGGCCAGGGTGTCGGCTCCGATCGTGATCTTCGTACCGTCCTCGCCGGTGAAGACGCACATCTCGCGTTCGCCGCCGAGCTGGACGATCTGGGTTCCGGTCTTGGTGTAGTACGGGACCTGCTGCTGCGGGGAGCCGCCCTGCTCGGTGCACCAAGTGGCGTCGGCCGACGGGCGCTTGGCGGAGTGACCGGCCGCGGGGGCAGCCGGGTTGTCGGCGGCGTCGGCCGCCACGACACTGCCCGAGAGCAGCAACGCGACGCCCACGGCGAGGGCTTGGGAACGCTTCACGCTTCCTCCAGAGGGGACACGGGGATGGCGGCGGTGCTCGGCACATATCTTCGGGAGGCCCTTTGCGCAGGTCAACGCGTTCTCCGGGGCTCTGTCCCGCCGGTGCGAAGTCGACGTGATCAGGCACGCGGCACTCGTCTGACGTGCCGCTACGAGGGGCGGGATCCGGCCAGTAATTCACCGGTAACAGGCCGGTGGGGGCAAGCGGTTACAGTGCTGCTCCCATGGGCGCTCCTCCAACACTCCGCATCAGACTGCTCGGCGGATTCCGCACGGAACGGGCCTCCGGGGTGCCGCCCTCCGAGCGGTGGCCGCGGCCGAGCGCCCGCACCGTGGTCAAACTCCTCGCCCTCGCCCCGGGGCACCAGTTGCACCGCGAGCACCTCATGGCGGAGTGCTGGCCGCATGCCGAACTGCCCGCCGCACAGCGGAACCTGCGGGTGGCGCTGCACGCCGCCCGCCACGCCCTGGAGCCCGAACTGACGCCACGGGCCGCATCGTCCTACGTGGTGGCCGACGGGGCGCTGCTGCGCCTGGCGCCCGGCAGGGTCGTGGTCGACGCGGACCGGGCGGGGTCCCTGGCGGAGCGTGCGCTCTCGGGCGGCGACACTGCCCAACTGGCCGCCGCCCTGGACGCGTTCACCGGAGACCTGCTTCCCGAGGACCGCTACGCGCCATGGGCCGAGCCGCACCGCACCCGCCTGGCCGAGCTGCGGGTCCGGGTGGCCCTCGCCCTCGCGCGGGCCCGGCTCGACGCGGGCGACGCGGAGCAGGCGGCGGCCGTAGCGCGCCTCGCCCTGGAGTCCGCCCCCGCCGACGAGCGGGCCCACCGCGTGCTGATCGGGGCGTACCTGCGGCAAGGGATGCGGGGCGCGGCGGCCCGCCAGTACGAGCGGTGCGCCGCGGCCATGGACTCCGCCGACCTGGGCGCACGCCCCGCCCCGGAGACGACCCGCCTTTACCGCGCGGCGCTCGACCACCCGCCGGAGCCGGAGCCGGAGGCGGACGCGGCACGGGTCCGGGTGGCCCTGGCCCGCACCCTGGAGCGCTCGGGCCGCTATGCCGACGCGGTGCACGTACTGCGCGAGGCGCTGGCGTCGTACGAACTCCAGCAAAGACCCGACGCCTGCACGTTGACGGCCGCGCGGCTCGCGGAAGTGCTGTCCCGCGCCACCACGCCCGACGAGGCGCGTGCCACCCTGGCGGGCCATCCACCGCGGCCGGACGCCGCCCCGGCCGTGCACGCCGCGCACCGCATGGCGGAGTCGGTGATCCTTTTCAACGACGGGGAGTACGAGGCCGGGCTCGCGGCGGCGCGGGGCGCGGAGGAACTGCTGCGTACGGACGTCCGGGACGCGCTGCCCGCCCGACCGGGGCCACCGTCGGCGACCGCACCGTCCGGAGCCGCTACCGCGACCGCCGGACGCCCGGAGCAGGCCGCCGGGCATCGGCGTCCGGACCGGCAGGCCGAACACGCCGCCCTCCTCGCCAGGTCCCTCGCCCAACAGGCCGCCTGCCACGGCCTGCTGGGGCGCAATGTGGAAGCGATCGCACCCGCCGAGCGGGCTCTCGTGCCGGCCGAGGAGTCCGGTGACCCGGCGCTGCTCGCCACGGTCCTCTCCGTGCTGCGCGAGAACGCCCGCCGCTCGGGGCGGCACCGCAAGGCGCTGGAGCACGGGCGGCGCGCGCTCACGCTCGCCGAGCAGGCAGGGCGGCCCACGGCCACCGCCTTCGAGCGCGCCAACCTCGCCGAGCTTCATCTGCTGCTCGGCGAGGCGGACGAGGCCGAGCAGTTGGCTGGCGCGGCCGTCGGGCTCGCCGAGCCGTTCGGCGGAACGGTGCTCGCCTTCGCGCTCACGGCGCTGGCCCGCGTCCGCGCGGCAACCGATCCGGACTCGGCCCGCTCGCTTCTCGACCGGGCCGAGCGCTGTGCCCACGAGGGCGGGCACCGGCAGGCCGTGGACGAGGTGCGCACGGCCCGCGCCGAGCTGGCCGAGCACCGGCGGGGCTGACGGCCGCCTCCATCCGGACCGGGCCGCGCTCCTCTCGACCAGGCCGAGCACTGTGCCCACGAGGGCAGGCACCGCCAGGCCGTGGACGAGGTACACGCGGCCCGCGCCGAGCTGGCCGAGCGCCCACCGGCGACGGCCCAAACATGTCGCCGCACCTACCCCACCCTCCGCAACGCCCGCTCCCGCCGCTCGGCCACGCTCGACCCCGACTCCCTGCGTGCCATGCGGCGAAGGACGACCGGCGCCACGAGGAGCCCCACCACGGCCCAGACGCCCAGTACCCCCGCGGTCTCCCAGTGCCGCCAGGACTCCCCGATCTCCACGGCGGCCGCGCTGTCCGGAAGCAGGGCGGAGCGCATGCCGAGGCCGAGCCAGTAGATGGGGAACGCCTGGGCGAGCCACTCCACCCACTGCGGCATCGCTGTCACCGGGTAGAAGATGCCGGAGACCGCGATCAGGCCGAGGACCGGCAGTTGGACAAGACCCTGGCTGCGCGCGCTGGTGAAGACCGAGCCGAGGACCGCGCCGATCGGCAGGGTCGCCACCATGCCGAGGACGAGCACCCAGGTCAGCGTCAGCCAGGAGCCCGCGCCGCCCACCGCGAGGCCGTCGACGAGGAGGACGCCCGGGATCAGCAGGATCGCGAGGTCGGCCAGGAGTCCGCCCGCCACCGAGATCACCTTCCCGATGAGGTGGCCCCGCATCCCGTTCGGCGTCGCCTTGGCCCGCAGCAGCGTGCCGTCCTCGCGTTCGGCGGTGAGCACCTGGCTCATGGTGACCATGCCCATCGCGGCGTTCATCCCCAGGATGCTGGGCAGCGCGAGGGTGCCGAGCAGGAGTCCGCTCGTACCGAACGTCGTGTCCCGCAGGAAGAACAGAACGATCAGCATCAGCACCGGCCAGAGCAGATGCGACAGCAGGTCGGCGCCGTTGGTGAAGGACTGCCGCAGCTCGATCAGGCCGCGGCTCCAGCCGGCGCGCAGCGCCACCGCCGCCGGACGCGTCGGGCCCGTCCCCTTCGTCGCCATCGCGTGCGTGCTGCTCATCGGGCCACCGCCTCGCCGTCGCGCACCAGTGCCAGGTACGTGTCCTCCAACGAGGCCCTGCGGACCTCCAGTTCACCGATCTCCTCGCCGTACCGCCCGAAGAGGCCGCGTACGAACTCCGTGGAGTCGGCCGTCGACGTGGCGAACCGTTGCCCGTCGCGCGTCCAGCGCACCTCGTCCTCGCCCGCGATCCGCCGGGCGAGATCGTCCGCCGTGCCGTCCGCGACGATGCGCCCGCCGGACAGGATCATGATGCGGTCGGCGAGCTTCCCCGCCTCGTCGAGGTCGTGCGTGGTGAGCAGGACCGTCGTCTCGTGGTCGTCGGCGAGCCGGTGCACGAGGGCGTGGAACTCCTGGCGCGCCTGCGGGTCGAAGCCCGCGGTGGGCTCGTCGAGGAAGAGCAGTTCGGGGCGGCCCACGATGCCGATCGCCACGTCGAGCCTGCGCCGCTGCCCGCCGGACAGCGTCTTGATCTTCTTGCCCGCGTGAGCGGTGAGACCGACCTCGGCCACGAGCTCGTCGGTGTCCCACGGGCGCCGGCGCGTCTCGGTGGAGTACGGGGCGTAGTACGTGCCCAGATGCGCGAGCAGCTCCCGCACCCGCCACTTGCCGTGGTCGCGCCAGGACTGCAGCACGACACCGATCCGGGCGCGCCAGGCCTCGGAGGCGTCCGCCGGGTCCGTGCCGAGCACCGCGACCCGTCCCCGCGAGCGGATGCGGAACCCTTCCAGGATCTCGATGGTGGTGGTCTTGCCCGCCCCGTTCGGCCCGAGCAGGGCCACCACCTCGCCATGGTGTGCCTGGAACGTCACGTCGTGCAGGACGTCGGTCGCGCCGTACCGCATGCGCAGCCCTTCGACATCGAGCACGACGTCCTTGCCGGTCGTCATCACGTCAACTCCTCGCCGGATCGCCGGGATATCCCTGGATACAGCCGCGAAGCTACGTTGCGTTCAGTACGCCATCAATGACGAAGCCGCCAAGTAGGCTGCTCCAACAAGGGATTTCACGGCATTCGTTGCAATGGCATTGCCGTCAAACGCAAGGAGGCGGTGTGCGTGCCCGGAGGCAGGCTCACCCACCAGGACCGCCGGGACATCGGCGCGGGCCTCGCCGACGGGCTCGGTTACGCCGAGATCGCGCGGCGGCTCGGCAGACCGACGTCCACCGTCAGCCGGGAGGTGGCCCGCAACGGCGGACCCTCCGCCTACCGGGTGGACCACGCCCATCTGGCCACCGAACGGCGCGCCCGGCGCCGCACGCCACGCACGCCCCTGGATCCGTCGGCAACGCCCGACGCCCACGGCCGCGACCCCGACGTCGTCAGCGACTTCGCCGAACAGCTCGCCACGCTGATGGTCAGCACCGGGCTCCCGCGGATGCCTGCGCGGGTGCTCGCCCGCCTGATCACGGACGACTCCGGCAGTCTCACCGCCGCCGAACTCGTCCGGCGGCTGCGGGTCAGCGCCGCGTCGGTGTCCAAGGCCGTCGGCTATCTGGAGTCCCTCGGCGTGATCCGCCGGGTGCGCGAGCCCGGGCAGCGGCGCGAGAGGTACGTCGTCGACGACGACGTATGGCTGCGGGCCTGGACGACCAGTGCCCGGACCCACGCGCAGTGGGCGGACACCGCCCTGCGGGGCGTCGGCCTCCTCGACGCGGCCACACCGGCGGGAGCTCGCCTGGCCCGGATGAGCGGATTCTTCGCGACCCTCAGCGACGACATGAGCGGCGGCCCCACGGCCGTCGACGACGCCCTGACCGTGCTCGCCGCCCTCCTGCACTCGGCCCGGCCCCTCACCGCGGACCAACTGGCCGCGGCCCTGGACTGGCCCCCGTCACGCGTCGCCCACGCCCTGCGGCAAGCCGGACCGGACCGCCTCTCACCGACCCAGCGCGCGGCGCTCGGTTCTCAGATCTCGAAGCGGTAACCCATGCCCGGCTCCGTGATGAGGTGCCGCGGGCTGGACGGGTCCGCTTCGAGTTTGCGTCTCAACTGGGCCATGTAGACGCGGAGATAGTTGGTCTTGTCGCTGCGGGACGAGCCCCATACGTCCGCGAGGAGCTGGCGCTGGGTGATGAGCCGCCCGGGGTGGGAGACCAGTATTTCCAGGAGCTGCCATTCGGTCGGGGTCAGGCGTACGTCGTGTCCGCGCCTGCGCACCTTCTTGGCGGCCAGGTCGACGGTGAACTCGTCCGTCGTGACGACCACCGCCTCGCCGGTGAACGGCACGGCCCGGGTGCGGCGGACGGCGGCGCGAAGACGGGCCAGGAGTTCGTCCATGCTGAACGGCTTCGTGATGTAGTCGTCGGCTCCCGCGTCGAGCGCCGCGACCTTCTGCGGCGCGGAACGCCGCGCGGTGAGCACGAGGACCGGCGCCCGGGTCGAGGCGCGCAGAGCCGTGAGCACGTCGATGCCGTCCATGTCCGGAAGGCCCAGGTCCAGGAGGATGACGTGGGGCCGCTGCGCCGCGGCGATCCGCAGCGCCGTCGCACCGTCGGGGGCGGTCTCGACCCCGTACCCGCGGGCCCGCAGGTTGATCACGAGAGCCCGTACGAGCTGGGCGTCGTCCTCCACCACAAGCACGCGTGTCATCGGTCTGCCCCCATTCCCTCGACCTCCGCGAACGGCAGCGAGAGGACCATCGTGAGGCCCCCGCCCGGGGTGTCCTCCGGGGTGAGCGTGCCGTCCATCGCTTCGGTGAGCCCCCGGGACAGGGCGAGCCCTAAGCCGAGGCCCGTGGTGTTGTCGGTGTCGCCGAGCCGCTGGAACGGCTCGAAGACCTGCTCCCGGTCGGCGGGCGGCACGCCCGGGCCCCGGTCGACGACGCGCAGCTCGACCCGGCCGCCGAGCGCGCTCGCGGAGACCAGGACCGGGGCTCCGGGCGGCGAGTGACGGGCGGCGTTGCCCACGAGGTTGGCGATGACCCGTTCCAGGAGCGGAGGATCGGCGAGCACCGCGGGGATCTCCTCCAGGCTCCGTACCTCGATGTCCGTCGCGTGCGCGGGCAGCGAGTCCAGGGCGGGCGGAAGGACCTCTTCCAGGGCCGTGGCGCGCGTCTTGAGGGTGAGTGCGCCGGCCTGCAGACGGCTCATGTCCAGGAGGTTCTCCACCAGTCGGGCCAGCTTGGCCAGGGACTCCTCGGCGGAGGCGAGCAGTTCGTCGCGGTCCTCGGCGGAGAAGTCCACGTCACGGCTGCGCAGCGAGCTGACGGCGGCAAGGACCGCGGCGAGCGGAGTCCGCAGATCGTGGCCGACGGCTCTCAGGAGCGCCGTGCGCATCCGGTCGGCGGCCTTGACGGGTTCGACCTCGGCCGCCCGCTCGGCGAGGCGGGCCCGCTCCACGGCGGCGCCGACGTGCGCCGCGAACGCGGCGAGCACCCGGCGCTCCGAGGACGGCAGCGTACGGCCGCGAAGGAGCAGCCAGGAGCCGGTACCGACCGGCACGGACAAGGTGCCGCCCGTCCCCGACGCACCGGCGCCCGGCGGTTCGTCCACGAGCTCGGCGGACTCCATGCCGAAGGTCTCCCGCATACGTTCCAGGAGTGCCGGAATCGCCTCGTCGCCGCGGACGATGCTGCCCGCGAGCGAGGACATCGTCTCCGCCTCGGCCGTGGCGCGGGCCGAGCGCCGCGAAAGCCGCAGCGACCGGTCCACGACGGCCGCGACCGTCGCCGCGACGACGGCGAAGACACCCAGCGCCAGCATGCTGTTCGGGTCGGCCATGGTGAACTCGCCGACCGGCGGCATGAACCAGTAGTTGAGCAGCAGCGAAGCGGTGAGCGAGGCGATCACCGCCGATGCGACGCCCCCGATGCAGGCCACGCCCACCACGGCGAGCAGATAGAGCAGCGCCTCGCTGGTGAGGTCCAGCGGACCGCGAAGACCGTCGAGCACGAAGGTCAGCAGGACCGGCAGGACAAGACCGGCGATCGGGCCCGCGACCAGGCGCGAGGTCGGCAGCGTACGGCGGCGGGACGGCAGCAGCCTGCCGCGGCCCGCCCGCTCGTGCGTGACCATGTGGACATCGATGTCCTGGGAGAGCGCGACCACCGTCTCGCCGATGCCGCTGCCGGTGAGGAACCGTTCGAGGCGGCCGCGCCGGCTGGTGCCGAGGACGAGCTGGGTGGCGTTCTCCGCGCGGGCGAACTCCACCAGGGCGGTGGGCACGTCGTCCCCGACGACCGAGTGGTAGCTGCCGCCGAGACTTTCCACGAGACGGCGCTGGCGGACCAGGGCGGAGTGCGAGGCCCCGGCGGCGAGCCCGTCGCTGCGCGCCACGTGCACGGCCAGCAGATCGCCGCGGTCCTGCGGGGCCTGCCCGGCCCGTACGAAGGTGAGCGCCCGCGGCAGAGCACCGATGCGGGCGGCCCTGCGGATCAGGGTCTCCCCCTCGGGGCCGCCGGTCAGCGCGACGACGACGCGTTCGCGGGCCTCCCACACGCGGGCGATGCCCTGTTCGGAGCGGTGCCGCAGGAGCGCCACGTCGACCTGGCCCGCCACCCACTGGAGGGCGAGTTCGCGCAGCGCGGTGAGGTTGCCGGGGCGGAAGTAGTTGGAGAGGGCGGCGTCGACCTTCGCCGGGGCGTAGATGTTGCCGTGCGCCATGCGGCGGCGCAGGCCTTCGGGCGCCATGTCGACCAGTTCGATCTGCTGGGCGCGGCGGACCACGTCGTCGGGCACGGTCTCGTTCTGCGGCACGCCGGTGATCTTCTCGACGACGTCGTTGAGGGACTCCAGGTGCTGGATGTTGACGGCCGTGACCACATCGATCCCGGCGGCGAGGAGCTCCTCGACGTCCTGCCAGCGCTTGGTGTTGCGGCCGCCGCCGGGGGCGTTCGTGTGGGCCAGCTCGTCGACGAGCGCGACCTGCGGGCGCCGTGCAAGCACGGCCTTCAGGTCCATCTCAGGGAACTCGCCGCCCCGGTAGCCGCAGTTGACGGGCTCGACGACCTCAAGGCCGTCGAGCATCGCCTCGGTCCGTGGGCGCCGGTGGCACTCCACGAAGCCCACCACCACGTCCGTGCCGCGGGCCGCGCGACGGCGCCCCTCGTCGAGCATGCGGTAGGTCTTGCCGACGCCGGGGGCCGCCCCGAGGTAGACCTTCAGCTGTCCGGGCCGTACGCCGCTCATGGGCTCGCGCTCAACTCCTGTTCTCCCCTGGGGATTTACTCGGGCGCCTTCCGCGGGAGCGGGGGAAGTGCCCTAGGGGAGATTCCTCCACCGAACGCCCTCCCGGCCGCGCGGACACGGCCCTTGACGCGACTCTGGCGCCTGTCACGAGGACATTGACGCGGCCCTGACGGCCTCGGCCGCCGACCGTCGAGGGCCGCGGCCGCCGGTCATGGGGTGCCGCGGCCGCCCGGCGTGGCTGCCGGGCGGGCGCGGCGCGAACGCGCGCGACCCGTCAGGCCGCCGCGCCCGCGAGCGCGGGGCGTTCGGCGTCCCGCAGCCGTTCCATCAGCGCGAGGCGGGCACGCGCCACCCGCGAACGGACCGTGCCCACCGGACAGCCGGTGAGCAGCGCGGCCTCCGCGTAGGGCAGCCCCAGGAGCTGGGTGAGGACAAAGGCCTCACGCCGCTCGTCGGGCAGATCCGCGAGCAGATCGGCGAGGGCCACGCCGTCGTCGAAGCCCGGCAGCCCGCTGGGCTGGGCGCGCTCCGCAGCCGACTGCCAGTCGTCCGTGTCGCAGAGACGCGGCCGGGCGGCGGCGTGCCGGAGGCTGTCGATCACCGCGCGGCGGGCGATGGAAAGGAGCCATGTACGGGCGGACGAGCGCCCCTCGAAACGGTGCAGGCTGCCGAGGGCCCGCAGAAATGTGTCCTGGGTCAGGTCGTCGGCGGCCTGCGGGTCGCCGCCCAGGTACGTCACGTACCGGCGGACGTCGCGGTGCAGGGCTCGCACGAAGTGCTCGACCGCTTCCGGGTCACCGCCGCGGGCGGCGAGCGCCCAGGCCGTTATCGACTCATCTGGTGAGCCGGGCAAGGCAGAAATGATCACCTGGTGTCCTTCTCGGGAGTCCGGAGATCCGGGATTCCGGGATTCCGGGATGCGGACCGGCCGTGCGCGCGCAGGCGGGCACGGTGCGGGTCCGGTGTTGGAGGTACAGCCGTACGGATACGTACGGCCGATGCCCGAGCCGACCGGGGAGCGCGGCGCTGGGCGCGGCGCGCGGGCGACGTCGGGGAACCGGCTGTCAGGCGACAGCGGTCCCCGCGGGCGGACCCCGAGAAGTGATGGCGTGCACGAGGAGGAACTGCCGCGGTGTGCGCACCGAAAGGCTGCGGCGCGGGCGGACCCGCGGCCGGGGGGCCGGCACCAGGGCCGTGCCGGGCAGCCGCAACGGTGCGACGAGCCAGCCGGCGAAGGAACGCGCGATGCGGAAGACGGCACGTTCGCCGTGCGCGAGCCAGAGGCCGCAGAGCAGCGCGGCCAGGAGGTGGGCGGCGAGCATCCCGGTGGGCGACATGCCGCCCATGTGGTGCATGTGCGCGGCCGCCCCCGCATCGCCCATGTGCTGCATGGACTCGACGTGTTGCGGATCCGGCATGTGCTGCATGTGCTGCATGTGCTGCATACCGGTCATGGCGGACGACATCGCGGAGCCGCCACCCGCCCCCGACCCCATGTCCATGGACCCCATGGATCCCATGTCCGATGACGGCAGGCACAGCACATTGCGCACCCACTGCCGGACGAGGGACGTGCCACCGGTCCGGGGAGTCGCGAGTGTCTGCGCCAGGGAGAACCCCGAGTGCAGTGCGGCCTGCGCCGCCACCGCGAGCGAGACGACGGCCGGCAGCCCCCGCTCACGCCCGGCAAGCGCCCACGCGGCAGCGCCGGCGCCGACGGTTCCGGCGCCGAGCGCCCACCAGGACACCGGGCTCCCGGACATCATGACGTGCCCCAGGGCAGCGAGCAGTACACAGACGGCGGCGAACACCGCGGCCCGTCCCGCTCGACAACACCAACCAGCACTCATGGCGGCTCATCCTTACATCCGCGTCACTCTCTTCACGGAGGGGTACGCCGTTTCCACTCACCCCGCCCACACATCCCCTCTTGTGAGCCACACCACACCAGTTGGCGGGAACTGGACGGCACATCGCCCCGACGCCCTCAAGGCGGGCCAGGTTCTTACGGACCGGTGACATGACGCCGTGATACGTCGATGAAGCAGTCGCGTCGGCCTAGCGTGGCGGCATGCGTGTACTGGTCACCGGCGGCGCCGGGTTCATCGGGTCACAGATCGTCGACGCGCTCGTGGCGCGCGGGCACGAGCCCGTCGTGTTCGACGCGTTGATCGCGTCGGCGCACTCCGGGGCGGAACGGCCCCGCTCCGCCGGAGAGCTGATCATCGGCGACGTACGCGATCCGGACGCCGTGGACGGTGCGCTGCGCGGCGTCGACGCGGTGTGCCATCAGGCGGCGATGGTCGGCCTCGGCAAGGACTTCGCGGACGCGCCCGATTACGTCGCCTGCAACGATCTGGGCACGGCGGTACTGCTGGCCGCGATGGCCCGGGCGGGGATCCGCGACCTGGTGCTCGCCGGCTCGATGGTGGTCTACGGGGAGGGCCGCTACACCTGCGCGGACCGCCACGGCATGGTGCGCCCGGGGCCGCGCGCGGAGTCGGACCTGCGGGCGGGCCGCTTCGAGCCCCGCTGCCCCTCCTGCGGCGCGGAGCTGACGCCGGGCCTGGTCACGGAGGACGCCCCGGTCGACCCGCGCAATGTGTACGCGACGACGAAGCTCGCCCAGGAACATCTGGCGGCGGCGTGGGCCCGGTCCACCGGCGGCCGCGTGGTGTCGCTGCGCTACCACAACGTCTACGGCCCCGGAATGCCCCGCGACACCCCGTACGCGGGCGTCGCGTCCTTCTTCCGCTCGTCCCTGGCCGCGGGCCGCGCTCCACGCGTCTTCGAGGACGGCGGCCAGCGCCGGGACTTCATCCACGTACGCGATGTGGCGGCGGCCAACGCGGTGACGCTTGAGGCTCTGCGGGACCGCGCCGACGGCGAGTTCGCGGCGTACAACACGGGCAGCGGGGATCCCCACACGATCGGCGAGATGGCCCGAACCCTGGCCGCCGCATGCGGTGGCCCAGCACCGGTCGTCACGGGGGAGTACCGCCTGGGCGACGTCCGCCACGTGACGGCGGACTCCACCCGCCTGCGGACCGAACTGGGCTGGAAGCCGGAGGTGGACTTCCCGTCGGGGATGCGGGAGTTCGCGGGGGCGGGGATGCGGGGGCAGACGGTTTCACGGCCATGATCCGGCACCGATCCGGCCGCGCACTGCCGCACCGCCGCACTGCCGCGTACTGATCTTGCTCATGAATCGGCCGATGGATCAACAGCCGCATCCGCCGCCACACCCCGCCACCGTGGCGGGTCCTGGTGGCCAGCTGCTCGTAGTGGTCAGGTCCGCGTCGATGATGTAGGCGGCGGATTCCTGAGGGGTGAACAACCCCACGGTCACCAAGCGTCGGTCGGCTCCGGTCAGGGCGGCCTCACGTCGGCGCGTGGTGACCAGGGCACGGCCGTGGGAGCTAGTGGGCGGCCACCAGCCACGCATGTCGGCAGGACCTCCACGGCGGCCTGTGCGTATCCGGCGGTGATTGCTGAGCGGCTGCTCGCGCTGATCCAAACCAGTACGTCGACCTCGCCGCTGTGCGCAGCTGGTCGGCCTCGGACCGGTGCTGGAAGGACAGGGCGCGCGGCGGGAGCACGCCGACCTGGTGCGGCCAGGCGGCCGGCGAGCGGGGCGCTGCCTGCTGTACCAGCGTGAGGCTGTCGATCGCCAGGTACCCGGTGTTGGCCAGTCCGCCCTCGTCGGAGGTGGCGGCCCCCGTACGGCTCACGTCTACCGGGCCGCCGCCCACTGGCCGGGTCCGATGTAGCCGGATACCGCTGTGCCGCCCTCGCGGGCGATGGCATCGCCGGTTTCCGCGGCGGCCACCGACGGCCCAGGCGTTGCGTCTGTCGTCCCGGGACCAGGACCAGGACCAGGACCGAGACCGGGATCGGCGCTTGGGCCACCGTCCGGTTCGGGGCGGCGTTTAGGCCATCTCACCATCGCGCGGAGATCCTCCCGCATACTGCGGCCGAGGACTGCATCAGCGCCCACACCAGGGCGGCGACACCGGTTGCGCCCTGCACCGAGGCGGCTACCAGCTGGCCGGTATCCGGGTCGTCCAGCAACCAGAAGAACGGTGTCGACACGGTCAGCACGACCGCGACCACCATGACCATGATCTTCCTGGGCCTCGACACACCCGCTCACCCCTCCCGGCAACCGACGCATGCCGCCCTCGGCAGCATGGGATGAACGTCACTGGTAGCACAGGACGTCTCTGCGCAACCACCGGTTCCCCGCGCGCTGTTGGGGCTGCCACCGCTTTGCGTTCAGGCACCGACGCCCCTACGTTCCCGCCTCCGGAAGCACCACCTCGAAGCAGCAGCCGCCCGTCACGTTGCGTACGTCTGCTCGGCCCTGGTGCGCCTCGACGATGCCGCGCACGATGGCCAGGCCCAGGCCCGCGCCCGCCGGGGGTGTACGGGCGTGGGTGCCGCGCCAACCCGTGTCGAAGACTCGGGGCAGATCCTCTTCGGGGATGCCGCCGCAGCCGTCCGTCACGGACAGGACCACGCCGTCGGTCGAGCGCCGTGCGGCGACGGCGACCGTGCCGTCGGCGGGGGTCCGCCGGATGGCGTTGATCAGCAGATTGCCGAGCACCCGGCTCATCTCCTTGCCGTCGACCTCGACGGGGACGGAATCGATCCGGTCGCCCACGAGGCGTACGCCGTGCTCGCGGGCGAGCGGATCCGCGCCCGCGATCGCGTCGCCGACCAGGTCGTACGCGGACATCCGCGACGGCGTGAGGGCGAGCGCGCCCGCGTGGATGCGGGACAGCTCGAAGAGGTCGCCGACCATGCCGTTCAGGCGCTCGACCTCGGTGCGGATCTGCCGCAGATAGCGGTCGGGGTCGGCGGCCACCCCGTCCTCCAGGGCCTCGCTCATCGCGCGCAGGCCGGCCAGCGGGGTGCGCAGATCGTGCGAGATCCAGGCGACGAGCTCGCGGCGTGACGTCTCCAGGGCGCGTTCCCGCTCGCGGGACTCCGCGAGCCTCGCGCTGGTGGACTCCAACTCGCGGGTGAGGGCGGCGAGTTCCGCGGTGGCGGGCACGCCGGGCGCGGCGAAGTCGCCGCCGTCACCGAAGGACCGGGCGGCGAGGGTGAGCGCCTTGCTGCGGGCCACCACCCAGCGCCCGAGCAGCAGCGCCGTGGCCAGCGAGACGACGGCGGCCATGGCGACGACGGTGGTGACGACGCTCAGATCGTGCGGGGACAGGAACATCGCCCACGCAACCGCCAGCGTGCCGGCCAGCATCGCGGTCACCGCGACACAGGCCACCACGGCGAGCGACACGACGAGCGACCGCCGCCGCAGCCCCCGCAGCAGCACCGCCCCGAGCAGCCCCGCGGCGGCGGCGCCGAGGAAGGCGTAGAGCGCGATGAGGAGGGTGTCACGCACGCGGGGCCACCGCCTCGGGACCACCTGCGACGGCGGGGGCGGGTCTGCTTTCCGCAGCCGCGGCCTCCGGGGTGGCCGCCACGGGGGCGACCGCCTCAGGAGCGGCCGTGGCGGGGGCGACCGCCTCAGGAGCGGCCCTCTCCGGAGCGGCCGCCTCCGGGACCGTGCTGTCCGGGGTGACCACCTCCAGGACCGTGGCGTCCGGGGTGACCACCTCCAGAACCGTGGCGTCCGGGGTGACCACCTCCAGAACCGTGGCGTCCTGGGCAGCGGCCTCCGAGGCTGCGGCTTCTGGAGCGACGCTGTCCGAGGCTTTGGCCTCCGGGACGACGCCGTCCGAGGTCATGGCCTCCAGGACGACGCCGTCCGAGGCCATGGCCTCCAGGACGGCCCTGCCCGAGGTGGCGCTACCCAATGCCGCACCCCCCGAGGCGACGCGCCCCGATGCCGTGCTGCCCGATGCGGCGGCATCCGAGGGCTGGCTGCCCGAGACCGCACCGTCCGATGCAGGCTCGCTACCCAAGGCCGCACCGTCCGATACAGGCCCGCCGCCCAACGCCGCACCGTCCGATACAGGCCCGCTGCCCAAGGCCGCACCACCCGAGCCCGCGCCGTCCGATGCCGCCAAGCGATACCCCACCCCCCAAACCGTCTGAATCAGCCGAGGCCGGGCCGGGTCGTTCTCGATCTTGCCGCGGAGGCGGCGGACGTGGACCGTGACCGTCGACAGGTCGCCGAAGTCCCAGCCCCAGACCTCCCGCATCAACTCCTCGCGGCCGAACGCGCGGCCCGGGTGGCGCATGAAGAAGGCGAGGAGGTCGAACTCGCGGACGGTGAGGGCGAGTTCGGTGCCGTGTTTGGACGCGCGGCGGGCCGGCGGGTCGACGGTCAGCCCTGCGGCGCTCAGCACCGCCCCGGGGCGCCCGCCGGCCGCGGAGCCCGTGCGGCGCAGCACCGACTCGACGCGCAGGACCAGTTCGCGGGGGCTGAACGGCTTGGTGACGTAGTCGTCCGCGCCTATCTCGAGCCCCAGGATCCGGTCGTCCTCGTCGCCCCGCGCCGTGAGCATGATGACCGGCACGGGGCCCCGCGCGCGCAGCCTGCGGCAGACCTCGAGGCCGTCGATGCCGGGCAGCATCAGATCGAGTACGACCAGGTCGGGGCGGCGGGCGGCATCACGCTCCAGCGCCGCGTGGCCGTCCTCGGCGCGTTCGACGGCGTACCCGGCACGCTCGAGGTAGCCGGTGACGACCTCGGCGACGGTGGCGTCGTCGTCCACGACGAGTACGCGCGGCGCGCCGCCCTGCGGTGGTGTCTCCATGCCGCAAGCCTCGCACCACCCCCGAGCGAGTGCCGCACCCCGGCCCGCCCCACTCGCCGACGTCCCCGTTTCGTAAGAACCTGAAGTCCGCTATGTCCCATTTCTCTTCGTAGGGTGAAGGGCGTGACGCACTCCTCCCACTCCCCCGAAAGCCCGCCGGGCCCACCGGCCCCACGGGCCGACATCGTGCTCCCCTGTCTCGACGAGGCCGCCGCCTTGCCCTGGGTGCTGCGGCGGATCCCCGCGGGCTGGCGCGCGATCGTCGTGGACAACGGCTCCACCGACGGCTCGGCGGAGGTCGCCCGCTCGCTCGGCGCAACCGTCGTGCACGAGCCGCGCCGGGGCTTCGGCGCCGCCTGCCACGCCGGTCTCACGGCCGCCACCGCGGACATCGTCTGCTTCTGCGACTGCGACGCCTCGCTCGATCCGGGCCTGCTCGAACCTTTCGTACGTCAAGTCGACGCGGGCCGCGCCGACTTGGTGGTGGGCCGGCGCCGCCCCCTCAGCCGGGGCGCATGGCCGCCGCACGCCCGTGCCGGCAACGCCGTCCTGGCCCGGATGCTGCACCGGCGCACCGGCGTCCGGCTGCACGACCTGGGCCCGATGCGAGCGGCCCGGCGCGAGGCCCTGCTCGACCTCGCCCTCACCGACCGCCGCAGCGGCTACCCGCTGCAGATGGTCGTACGGGCCGCCGACGCGGGCTGGCGGATCGAGGAGCGGGACGTGCCGTATCTGCCGCGCACCGGCAAGTCCAAGGTCACCGGCACCTGGCGCGGCACCTGGCACGCGGTCCGCGACATGCGGGGCGTACTCGCCGAACACCCCACGGCGGGGTCGGCCACACCCGGAAGCGGGCTGCCACGATGAAACAGCCCCCACGTATCCCGCCCGCCACCGACCCGGACCCCCGCACCGCCGACAGCCCGAAGCCCGGCACCACCCCCCGCACCGGCGCCTCCTCACCCCACGACGCGTCGGCCACCGTCGACGGATCCACGGCCGCACCGAGCGTCGGCTCCAAGTCCGCGCCCGGAACCAGCTCCACCGCCACACCCAGCCACAGCTCCGGGTCCACCCCCGGCGACGCCCCCGGAACGACCCCCCTCGCGTCACCGGGCCGCCGCCCCCACACGTACTCCCGCACCACACCCCCCACCGGCCCCGCCACCCTCCTGGTCATCGCCAAGCAGCCCCTCCCCGGCCGTGTGAAGACCCGCCTCACGCCGCCCTACACGCCACAGGAAGCCGCCCGCCTCGCCGAGGCCGCGCTTCGCGACACCCTGGATGCCGTGCTCGCGGCGCCCGCCCGGCGGCGGGTCCTGGTGCTCGCCGGGGAAGCGGGCCCTTGGCTGCCGGACGGATTCGACGTCGTGCCGCAGTGCGCGGGCGGGCTTGACCAGCGGCTCGCCGCGGCGTTCGCGGGGTGTGCTGGGCCCGCGCTCCTGATCGGGATGGACACCCCGCAGGTGACCCCCGCGCTGCTCGCCCCCGCCCTGGGCCCGGACGCCTGGCGGGATGCCGACGCGTGGTTCGGTCCGGCCGTGGACGGCGGCTTCTGGGCGCTCGGCCTGGCCGAGCCCGACCCGGAGCTGCTGCGCGGCGTCCCCATGTCGACGCCCACCACGGGCGCGGCCCAGCGCGGCCGCCTCACCGCGGCGGGCCTGCGGGTGCGCGACCTGCCGGTGCTGCGTGACGTCGACACCGCAGAGGACGCTTCGCTGGTCGCCGCCGACGCGCCGGACGGTCGTTTCGCCCAAGCCCTCGCCCGCCTCGCCCCGGCCGGCCGCCGATGAGCACCGCCGTGGCGTGGTGCGCCGACCCCTACGCCGACGCCCTGCGCAACGGCCACGGCCCGCTGTTCCTGCGGCGCACCGACGGGTGGCTGCTGCCCCTGGAGGTCGAACGCTGGTGCGCGGCCGCCGACGCGGCGGACCTCTCCGCGCTGCGCCGCTGCACGGGCCCGGTGCTGGACATCGGCTGCGGTCCCGGCCGCCTGGTCGCCGCGCTGACCGCCATCGGCCATCGCGCCCTCGGCATCGACATCAGCGAGGCGGCCGTCGCCCACACCCGCCGCATCGGCGGCACGGCCCTGCGCCGCTCCGTCTTCGACTCCCTTCCGGACGAGGGGAGTTGGGGCACGGCGCTGCTCATCGACGGCAACATCGGCATCGGTGGCGACCCCGGCGCGCTGCTTGCCAGGACCGCCCGGCTCCTGGCCCCCGGCGGGCTGCTCATCGCGGAGACCGCGCCGGTGGACGTCGACGAGCGGGTCCAGGTCCGCGTGGACGACGGCCGGGGCCTGGACGCGGCCGGGGAGACCTTCCCCTGGGCCCGGCTCGGCACCCCGGCGCTGCTGCGCCACGCCCGCCCGACGGCCTTGCACCTCGCCGATCAGTGGACCGTCGGCGGCCGCTCCTTCGTGGCGCTGCGCAGGCGACGCGACGTACGCAGCGCCCGCAGCAGCAGCCAGAGCGCGGAACCCGCGAAGAGCGCCGCCGTCACCAGGAGCCAGCGGGGCAGGAACACGTCGGCCGGCAGGCCCGTGGCGGACTCGTAGCGCGGCACCGTCCGGGCGATCAGCGGGAACCACACCAGCAGAAGCAGCCCGGAAAGCGCCGCGGGGACCCGGATGAAGTTGACCAGGTCCCTGCGGCGTCCGCCGAGCGACCGCTGCACGGCCCGGTCGGCGATCGCGTACAGCGGGAGCAGCACCAGGTCGTGAAGGAGCGCCGCGCCGACGAACCAGGCCGCGACGGCGAGCCAGTCGTCCGCGAGGAGCCGTACGCCCGCGTATCCCGCGAGGGCGAACGAGGCGAGCAGCAGGAGCAGTTGGAGGGGGCTCTCGCCGTACAAGCGGCGGAAGCGGTCCCGGAGCGTGGCGCCCGTCATCACAGCTCCCCGAAGGTCAGGCGGGTCACCCATTTGGTGTTCAGCACACCGGGCGCCGCCGGGACGATGATCCGTGCCGGATAGCCGTGGTCGGGGGACAGTTCCTCGCCGTTCACCTGGAGCGCGAGCAGCGAGCGCGGGTCGCGGACCTGGTTGTCGCGCAGGGCCGCCTGGCGGAACGAGCCGCGCCGCTGGAGCGAATCGACGAACACTCCGGGCACCGTCGATCGGTCCTCGTAGCCGACGAGCGCGGCCAGATCCCGCAGCCGGACCCCGCGCCACCACTGGTCGGAGGTCGACCAGCCCTCCACGCACGCGATGGGCAACGCCGCGCTGTGCTGGGTCATGGCCAGCAAGTCGTCCCGGTCCAGGCTCAGTTCGCGTCCGCGGCCGCTGACGACCAGGCGCCACGACCGCCCCGTGTCGGCCGATCTGATCCCCACCGCCGCGGCCGACTTGTTGATCTGGAAGCCGTTCGGCCCCCTCCCCGGTTCACCGCCCCCGTGCGGCGCCAGGAGCGCCGTGCGCCGCGCCGCGCCGTCGAAGTTCTGCCCCGCCGTCGTCGCGAGCAGCAGCAGCGAACCCCCGCCGACCAGGCCGAGCGCGCCCCGCCGGGACATCGTCGACCCCTCCGACGGTTTGTCATGCGTACGCAGTTGCTCGCGCACCCCGCGTTCCCGCAACGTGCGCACGGCCCGCGGCAGCTTCAGCGCGGCGTGCGCCACGAAGGCGCCGAAGAACACCCAGGCGCCGTAGAAGTGCAGCGGGTAGAAGGAGCCGGGGAAGAGGTACTCCAGCTGGACGTTGAGCACGCCGGTGGCGAACTCGAACAGCGCACCGCCCACCAGGAGCAGCAGCGAGAGCCGCTCAAGGGCGTGCCCCGCCGACCGCACCGGCGGCAGCTCGAACAGCTTCGGGATCACCGACCACAGCTTGGCGAGCAGCACCGGGATCAGGGCGATGCCGACGGTGACGTGCAGGCCCTGGTTGAGGCGGTAGAGCCAGTGCGGGTCGGTCGGCCAGGAGAAGAGATAGAAGCCGAGCAGGCCCTTGTCCGGGGTCTTGTCGTTCACCGGCGACAGGTTCGGGTTGTACGCGGCGTACGAGAGCAGGCCGGTCACGAAGAGCAGCGGGATCCCGACGAGCAGGACGACGCCCAGTACGGAGGTGAACCAGGTCCCCCGCAGCGGGCTGCGCCAGAAGCCCGGCGAAGCAGGGGGTGCGGCGGGTGGCTGGGGCCGTGTCGTGTCGCCCATCACGCTTCCTCGACGGTCATGGGCGATGGTGGGATCCTCCGCCCTGAGCCGACGGTAAGCCGCGCGACCTGCCCGGACGGGCCCACGACTCATGACGAAACTCTGACGGCGGACGGGGAGCGCCCCGAAGGGGCGCGGGGAACTGCGCGACCAGCCACGACGACGCCGCAGACATTCGACGCCACTCCCAGCACAGCGCCCACCGCAAGATCTGACGGAACGATGACACCAGCCCGGCCAAAGCCCCCCGCAGGGGATTTCCACCTAGCGTGCACACGTGATCCCCCAAGAAGGACGCGCCACCCCGCCGCGCCGCGATCTGCTCACCGCCGGGGGCGGCGCACTGCTCGTCGCCCTGGCCGTCGCCGTCGGCACGTACATGGCGAACGAGTACGGCAATCTGCACGTCAACTGGCCCCCGCTGTACGCCAAGTGGTCCCCGCACATCGGCCCGGGCACCCCGGCCGCGCTCGCGGTGGCCGCTGCGACCGTCGCCTACGGCCCGGCGCTCGCCGCACGCCTGCCGTGGCGGGCGCTGGTCATCGGCAGCTGGGGCGCGTCCCTGGCCTGGATCTGGTCCCTCGCGCTCGTCGACGGCTGGCATCCGGGCATCGCCCGGCGCCTGACCACCAAGTACGAGTACCTCCAGGTGATCGACCGCTTCGACGACATCCCCGCCGCGCTGCGGGACTTCACGCGGCACATCCTGATCGACGCGCCGGACCACTGGCCCGCGCACACGGCGGGACATCCGCCCGGCGCCACGCTCACCTTCGTCCTCCTCGACCGCATCGGCCTGGGCGGCGGCGCCTGGGCCGGCGTCTGGTGCATCACGCTCGGCGCGACCGTCGCCGCGGCCGTGCTCGTCACCGTGCGTGCCCTGGCCGACGAGGCGAGCGCACGCCGGGCCGCGCCCTTCCTGGTGCTCGCCCCGGCCGCGGTGTGGACGGGCACGTCGGCGGACGGCTACTTCGCCGCCGTCGCCGCGTGGACGATCGCCCTGCTCGCGCTCGCCGCGACCCACTCGGCCCGCTTCCCGGCGGCCGCCGCCCTCGGCTCGGGCCTGCTGTTCGGGCTGCTCTGCTACCTCAGCTACGGCCTGACGCTGTTCGCGGTGATCGCCGTCGCGGTGCTGCTGCTCACCAGGACCGCGCGCCCGCTGCCCCTGTTCCTGGCGGGGGCGGTGGTCGTGCCGCTGGTGTTCACCCTGGTGGGCTTCAACTGGTGGGAGGCGTACCGGCTGTTGGTGGAGCGCTACTACCAGGGAGCGGGCGGCATCCGTCCGTACGGCTACTGGGTCTGGGCCAACCTCGCCTGCACGGTCCTTGTCGTCGGCCTCGCCACGGTCGCGGGTCTGGGCAGGACCGTGCTCCGGGCGCCGGGCGCCGTACGCCGACTGCGTACGCGAGAGGACACGCCCACCGACCGCCTCACCCTGCTCGTCGTGGCCGCGCTGCTGGCCCTCGCCGCCGCCGATCTCTCCGGAATGAGCAAGGCGGAGACGGAACGCATCTGGCTGCCGTTCGCGGCCTGGCTGCTCGCCGCGGCGGCGTTCCTGCCCGCGCGCACCCAGCGCTTCTGGCTGACCGCACAAGCCCTGCTGGCCCTGCTGCTCAACCACCTGCTGCATACGGGATGGTGACGCCTCACCCGTGAGCGGCCAACTCCCGAGCGCCGATCACCGCTTGCGCCTCGGCGGCCAGCTCGCGCCGGTCCGAACCGTGCAGCGGCGCGTGCGCGGTGATCCGCACGGTCAGACCGCCCGCGCGGGCGACCCGGTGCAGCGAGGCCGCGAAGGTCTCGTCGCCGAGGAACGCGGCGGCGGTGCTGGGGGCCCCGTCCTGTTCGTAGCGGATGGTCACAGGGCGTACGGGGGCGCCCGCGTCGGCCGCCGCCTGGAAGGTGGCCCGGCGGAACCGGCCGCCGGACACGGAGCACCAGGTCGTCGCCTGGGGAAAGACTGCGACCGAGCGGCCCGAGCGGAGGGTTGCCGTCAACTCGGCGACCGTGTCCGGCAGTTGACGCAGGCCGTCGCGGTCGATGAACTGCGTCCCGGCGCGCCGGGCGAGCGTGCCGACGACCGGCCACCGGCCCACCTCCCGCTTGGCGAGGACCGTCACCGGCTCCACGGCGAGCAGGGCGACGACGTCGAGCCAGGAGATGTGGTTGGCGACGATCAGGGTGCCGGTGGGGCCACCGCCGACGGTCAGGCGATCGAGGTCCGCCGCCGGCCGTACGCCGAGCGCGGCGAGCACTCCCCTGGCCCGCGCCCGCAGCGCGCCGGGCTCGGCGATCCGTCCGCCCTGCGCCGCGCCTTTGCCGATCTCGTACGCCAACGCGGCGTACCGGCGGGCCACTTCACCCCGCGGCACCGGCGGCGCCGACCGGGTGGCGCAGGCCGGGGTGCACAGACTCGCCGGGGCCCAGGGGCTCATGGCGTCTCCCCCAGGAAGTAGCGGCGGTGGCGGTCGCTGAGCCGTTCCATGTCGAGCAGGACGAAGAAGTCGGCGACGTCGAACTCGGGGTCGTGCGTCGGCGCCCCGCACATCCACGCGCCGAGCCGGAGGTAGCCCCGAAGGAGCGGGGGAAGGTCGGCGTAGGTGGGGCGCTCCACGGTCGGCTCGGTGGGTGTCCAGGGGCGCCGGGGGTGCACGCGCAGCTCGGGCGGCGACGCGTGCCTGGAGGTGCCGAGCAGCCAGGCGCTGGAGGCGGCCTTCCCGCCGTCGGACAGCGGCACGGACGCGCAGCCCGCCAGATAGCGGTGGCCGGAGAGCAGGACGTAGCGGGCGAGCGCGGACCACATCAGGTTGATCACCGCGCCGGAGCGGTGATCCGGGTGCACGCAGGAGCGCCCGGCCTCGATCGTGGAGGAGCGGAGGTCCGCGAGTGCGCGCAGATCGAACTCGCCGTCGGAGTAGGACCGGTCGGACCGTCCGGGCGGCAGCAGGCGGTAGGTGCCGACCACCTCGTCCGTGGCGGTGTCGGTGACGATGAGGTGGTCGACGAGGTCGTCGTAGTCGTCCACGTCGTGACCGGGCAGCGGCGTGTGGAGGGTGGCGCCCATCTCCTCGCCGAAGACGCGGTACCGCAGGCGTTGCGCTGCGCGTATCCGGCTCTCGGAGTCGGCGATGGAGGTCACGTACGAGCCGGTGACGGCGCCGGGGGCGGCGGGCGTCGAGGCGGCGGCCGAAGCAAGCGGTGTCGAGGGCATGCCGGCACGGTCCTTGCGCCGGCTGAACTGCGCACGATGGCCGCGAGGCCGGTGGTCACGCCCCTCATGAGCATCAGGTGAACGGCGCCCGCAAACCCCTGACCCGGCCTTTTCACCGAATCGACCGACCGGTTAACGGAATCGGCCGCCGAACCACCGGCCGGTGTCGGGAACGTGACCGCGACCGTACAGACTCACGTACGAGGCTCACGTACGAGCCGCAGGCCCGGCCACGGGCGCAGGCCCCCGCACGCGTCGAACGAGAGGCAGTCATGGCGACCGCACGACAGACATCCGGCCCGCTCCCCCTTGCGGGCATCACGGTGGTCAGCCTGGAGCAGGCCGTGGCCGCGCCCTTCGCCACCCGCCAGCTGGCCGATCTCGGCGCCCGCGTCATCAAGGTGGAGCGCACCGGCGGCGGCGACTTCGCACGCCGCTACGACACCACGGTGCACGGCCAGGCCAGCTATTTCGTCTGGCTCAACCGCTCCAAGGAGTCCCTCACCCTGGACCTCAAGTCCGATGAGGGCCTGGAGATCCTGCACGAGCTGCTCGCGGGCGCCGATGTGTTCGTGCAGAACCTCGCCCCGGGCGCGGCCGGCCGCCTCGGCCTCGGCGCCGACGAGCTCCAGGCCCGCTACCCGTCGTTGATCCCCTGCACGGTCAGCGGGTACGGCACGAGCGGATCCTGGGCGGACCGCAAGGCGTACGACCTGCTCGTGCAGTGCCAGACGGGCCTGCTCTCGCTGACCGGCACGCCCGACGAGGCGGTGCGGGCCGGCATCTCGGTCGCCGACATCGCGGGCGGCATGTACGCCTACAGCGGTGTCCTGTCCGCGCTGTTCACCCGGGCGACGACCGGGCGCGCCCCGGCCGTCGAGGTCTCCCTCTTCGACGCGCTGGCCGAGTGGATGAGCCAGCCCGCGTACTACACGCGCTACGGCGGCACGCAGCCGCCGCGGGTCGGCGCCCGGCACGCGACGGTCGCGCCGTACGGCCCCTTCACCGCGTCCGACGGCAAGGACGTGCTCCTCTCCGTGCAGAACGAACGCGAGTGGGCGGCCCTGTGCGAGCGGGTCATCGGGCGTCCCGAGCTGACCGACGACCCGCGGTTCGCCACCGGCTCCGACCGCGTGGCGCACCGCGACGAGCTCGACGCGATCATCTCCGTACGCTTCGCCGAGCTCGGCAGCGAGGAGGCGATGGAGCTGCTCGACCGGGCCGGCATCGCGAACGCGGGCGTCAATTCGGTCAGCGAGTTCCTCGACCATCCGGCGCTCGGCGAGCGCGACCGCTGGCGGGAGATCGCCGTGCCCGGCACGTCGTCGCCCGTCCAGGCGCTGCTGCCGCCCGCGGATCTGAGCGGCGTGAGCCCGCGGATGGATCCCGTCCCCGCCGCGGGCGAGCACACCGAGTCGATCCTCGCCGAACTGGGCCGCGGCCCGGACGACATCGCCCGGCTGCGCGCGGCGGGAGTCTGCCGGTGACGAGGGTCAGGCGACGCCGAGCCCTTCGATGACGACCGCGTTCGGCAGCCCGGCGAACGCCTTGCCCGGCACGATGAGCTTGCCCCGGCGGCTGCCGCTGCCGATCAGGACGTACGGCAGGTCGACGACGGCGGCGTCCACCAGGAGCTGCCAGTGGGCGGGCAGGCCGATCGGGGTGATGCCGCCGTACTCCATGCCGGTCTCGCCGGTCGCCATGTCCATCGGCGCGAACGAGGCCTTGCGGGCGCCGAGTTGGCGACGCACGACGCCGTTCACGTCGACGCGGGTCGAGGAGAGGACCAGGCAGGCGGCGAGCGTGGACTCGCCGCCGCGCTTGCCTGCGACGACCACGCAGTTCGCGGACCGCTCCAGGATGTCCCGGCCGTAGTGCTCCACGAAAGTGGCGGTGTCGGCCCACTGCGGGTCGGTGTCGACGTGGATCAGCTGCTCAGGGGGGACGTCCCCGTGCCATCCGCGCACGGCGTCGGCGACGGGGGCCACCAGGAGGTCGAGGGCCTCGACGGCCGGGCGTACGACGTCGAAATCTCCCATGGGTGCACGCATGGCCGCACGCTAACAGCGGTGCGTACGCGACAACTCGGCCGTCTCAGGGTGCGGGCACCGTCCCGCTGGAGCGCTCAGTAGGAGGCGGCGTGCGCGGGCGGCACGGACACCGACATGGTCATCTCGACCGGCTCGGCACCCCTGTTGTGATAGCCGTGCGGGACGTTCGCCTCGAACGTCGCGGCCGACCCGGCGGCGACGGCATGCTCCACCCCGTCCACGACGAGCGTCAGCTCGCCCGCCGAGACATGAAGCAGCTCGATGGTCCCCGGCGGATGCGCGTCGGAGTCGCTGCCCTCACCGGGCATCAGCTTCCAGGCCCACAGCTCGAAGGGGCCGCGCGCCTCCGTCCCGACCAGCAGCGTCGTGCTGCTGCCCGCCTCCGTGGACCACATCCGCACCGCCTGCTCCGGCGGCACGAGCCGGACGTGCGATCCCTGCTCGTAGTCCAGGAGCGTGGTGATGCTGACGCCCAGGGCGTCCGCGAGTTTCACCGTGATGCCCACGCTGGGGTTGGTCCTTGCCTGCTCGATCTGAATGATCATGCCGCGGCTGACGCCCGCGCGGGCCGCGAGCGCGTCGAGCGTGAAGCCACGTTCGGTGCGCCAGCGCTTGAGGTTGCGGGCGAGCGACTGGGTGAGCTGGTCGAGGTCCGACACATTCCGTCCAATATTCTGGATGACAGAGTTCAATATGTTGCACTACGGTGTGGTGCACCTAAAGGTTCACCACACTGTACTGCGAGGATCATCGATGACAGCACTGTTCGCCCTGGCCACCAGCCTCCTGTGGGGCCTCGCCGACTTCGGCGGCGGACTGCTGACGCGACGTATCCCCGCACTCACGGTCGTCGTCGCCTCGCAGACCATCGCCGTGATCGTCCTCGGCGCGATCGTGATCGCGACCGGCGGTTGGACGGAGTGGGGCCCGCAGCTGTGGTTCGCGGTCGGCGCGGGACTCGTCGGCCCGGTCGCGATGCTCTCCTTCTACAAGGCCCTTGCCCTCGGCCCGATGGGCGTCGTGTCGCCGCTCGGCTCGCTGGGTGTCGTCGTACCGGTGGGCGTCGGACTCTTCCTGGGCGAGCGGCCAGGGGTGCCGCAGTTCGCCGGCATCGCCGTCGCCGTCGTAGGCATCCTGCTCGCGGGCGGACCCGAGCTGCGCGGCGCGCCCGTGCAGCGGCAGGCGGTCCTGCTGACCCTGCTCGCGGCCTTCGGTTTCGGCGCGGTGATGGCCCTCATCTCCGAGGCGTCGAGCACCATGACCGGCCTGTTCCTCGCCCTGTTCGTGCAGCGCGTGACGAACGTGGCAGCGGGCGGCGCGGCCCTGTATGTCTCGGTGAAGCGCGGCGGCACGGCACTCCCCGAGGGCACGGGAATGGGCGTGATCCGGGCATCGCTCCCGGCACTCGCCTTTGTCGGCCTGGCAGATGTCGCCGCCAACGGCACGTACTCGATCGCGGCCCAGAACGGCCCGGTCACCGTGGCCGCCGTACTCGCCTCGCTCTACCCGGTGGTGACCGCGCTGGCGGCACGGATGGTGCTCCACGAACGCCTGCGCGGCATCCAGGCGGCGGGGGCGGGGTTGGCGCTGGTGGGTACGGTGCTGCTGGCGAGCTAGCCAGGGCCCGGCAGGAGCGCCCCGTAAGGGGCGCGGGGCTGTGACATATGCGGCTCCGCCGCGTGGGCGCGACAAGCCCCCACACACCCGCAGACAAGGGAAGTCAGCCTTCCCCCAACTCCCCCAGGGCAAGCAACTGTTCCGGCGTGACCCCGTCAGGAATCGGCACAGGCGCCGGCGTACGCAACGGCGGCTGCCACCCGGCCTCGGGGTCCCACGTACGCACCACACGCGCCGGCGCGCCGGCAACCACCGCATGGTCGGGGACGTCACCCCGGACAACCGCGCCCGCCGCAACGACCACGTTGCGGCCGATCCGCGCCCCCGGCAGGATCACCGCATTCGTACCGATCCAGCAGCCGGGCCCGATCTCGACCGGCTCCATGCGGGGCCACTGCTTGCCGATGGGCGTGTGCGGATCGTCGTACGAGTGGTTCGTCGACGTCACGTACACGCTGGGCCCGAAGTAGCAGTCGTCGCCGATCGTCACCGCCGTGTCGGCGATGACATGGCTGCCGCGGCCCAGCACGACGCCGTTGCCGATGCGCAGGATCGGGTCCGGGCCGAGGTCCAGGTCGGGCATCATCCCGGCCGTCAGCGTGACCTGCTCGGCGATGATGCAGTGGTCGCCGATGCGGATCCACGGCTCACCGAAGACGGTCCCCTGCGGGAACGCCAGCTTCGTGTTCTCGCCGAGCGCACCGAACCGCAGCCGCCCCGGCCGCTGCGCGGTGACGGCACCCGTCCGCTGCACCCACGCCCAGCCCGCGTGGACGGCGCGCTGGGCCGCGCGGCGCCGCCAGTCGGCGACCGCGGATGAGAACGTGTTCCTGTTCTTCGGCACGGGCTCACGTTACTCAGCCGCGGGCCCGCGAGTGAGCCGGAACCCCTGTGATCTTCACCCCACACGGCGGTACACCGACCGCCGTCCCGTACGGTTCCGCCAGGCGCGAGACACGTACGAATGGAGACATCCGATGGGCCACGAGGCACTCATCACCGGGATCGGCGGCAAGGACCCGAAGATCGATCAGGACGCCTTCACCGCGCCCGCCTCCGTCGTCATCGGCGAAGTGACCCTGCACGCGGGTGCGAGCGCGTGGTACGGGGCGGTGCTCCGCGCCGACGGCGGGCCGATCGTCGTGGGCGCCGACAGCAACATCCAGGACAACTGCAGCCTCCACGTCGACCTGGGCTTCCCCATGACCATCGGCGAGCGGGTCTCGGTCGGCCACAACGCCGTCCTGCACGGCTGCACCGTCGAGGACGACTGCCTCATCGGGATGGGCGCGACGGTCCTCAACGGCGCGGTGATCGGCGCCGGTTCACTGGTCGCGGCGCAGGCGCTCGTCCCGCAGGGGATGGTCGTGCCGCCAGGATCGCTCGTCGCGGGCGTACCGGCCAAGGTGCGCAGGCCCCTCACCGACGAGGAGCGCGCGGGCATCACCCTCAACGGCACGATGTACGTCGAGCTGGCCAAGGCCCACAAGGACGCCCACGCGGGCTGACGTCAGTCGGCGGCCGGGACGGGCACCGGCTCGGCCGCCTGCACACCACTCCCGGCCTCGGCCTCGGCCCGCTCCGCGGACTTCTTGGCGCGGCGCTTGACGAACAGCATGGAGCCGACGCCGATCAGGACGGCGATGGCGAGACCGAAGTACGAGAACCGCTTGAGCCAGTCCTCCGCGACCACGCCGATGTAGTAGATGACGGCGGTGGTGCCGCCCGCCCAGACGATGCCGCCCAGGACGTTGGCGATGAGGAACTTCCAGTACGGCATGCGCAGGACGCCCGCGAGGGGCCCGGCGAAGATCCGGAGCAGGGCGACGAAGCGGCCGAAGAAGACCGCCCACATGCCCCACTTCTGGAAGGACCGCTCGGCGGTGGCGATGTTCGCGGCACCGAAGTGCTTGGGGAATTTCCCTTCGAGCCACGCGAGCAGTGGCCTGCCGCCCTTGCGTCCGATCGCGTATCCGATGGAGTCGCCGATGATGGCGCCCGCGGTGGCGCAGATCCCGAGGATGACGGGGTTGAGCTCGCCGTGCTGCGAGGAGAGCAGCGCGGCGGAGACGAGGACGATCTCACCCGGCAGCGGGATGCCCAGGCTCTCCAGACCGATGATCACGCCCACCAGCGCGTAGATACTGACGGCCGGTACGGTCTCCAGCCATTCCTGGACGTGCAACGCCGGTTCCTCCTGTGCTGGTGTGCTTGTACCTGTGCTGGTGTGCCTGTACCCGGCGTGCGCGATCCCCCCGGGTCGCGCACGCCGGGCAGCCTACCCGCTCACCCGGCGTCGGCCGGAGCGGAGTCCCAGAGGTCACACCGGTGATCGTCGGCCAGTGTCGTGCTCACTGTGTTGCCGCCCGCGGAGGCGGTACGCAGCGAGAGCACCTGGCCGGGCCGCGTGCGCTGATCGGGCGCTGCGGGCTGGCCGTCGGCGCTCGGCGGCCCGCCGTGGATGAAAGAGCCCCAGTACTGGACCATCTGCCGGGCCAGCGACCGCTGTTCGGCGTTGAGCGGCGTCGGGAGCCCGAAGTGCTTGAAGAGGTACTGCACTTCATTCACATGGGTCGCCCCGAAGTCGAAGGTCTTGCCCGCCTCACGGATCGACGCGAAGGGCGGCGAAGTGCGGTCGGCGAACTCATAGGCGTAGACGGGTCCGCGGTCCGCGAGCGCCTTGTTGATGCGCAGCGCGGTGCAGGCGAACATCCGGTCCCCGAGAGCGGCGGCGTAGGCGTGCGTCGGCGAGGCGTGCTCGGACGCCGGGTAGCGCTTGAGGACCTTGGCTCCCAGCTCTTTGCCGTACGCCTGGGTGAGCGCGCCCGGGTACTGCTCGGCGGTGAGCGGCTTGCCCTGCCCGTCGAACTGGGCGTAGGCGAAGAGCCGCCCCTCGTCGCTGTTGGCCCCGTTCAGGACGGGCACGTCCGATGCGCTCCCTTGCGTGTACGCCTCCTTCGGCTGCACCGGAAGGAAGTCGCCGCCCACGACCGGGCCCCAGTCGAACCCGCCCTGCGCCGCGAGGATCTCCGCGGCGGGCTTCTTCCGCAGACAGGCGAGGGCGGTCGCCGCGTCCGGGCAGCCCGCCTTCTTCGCGAACGCCGCGCCCTGCATACCGGCTTCCTTCTGCTCACGGGCCGCGCAGTCGTCGTACGCGCCGCTCTGCACGATCCCCGCGCGGTAGAGGCCGTCGGCGGTGGGCGAGGCGAGCAGGGTGCAGACGGAGCGGCCGCCGGCGGACTCGCCCGCGATGGTGACGCGGTGCCGGTCGCCGCCGAACGAGCCGATGTTGGCGCGCACCCAGCGCAGGGCCGCCTGCTGGTCGAGCATGCCGTAGTTGCCCGAGACGTGATCGGACGCCTCACCGTCGAGTCCCTCTCCGGCGAGGAAACCCATGGCTCCGAGGCGGTAGTTGACGGTCACGACCACGGTGCCGGTGCGCCGGGCGAAGGCGTCGGGGACGATGTCCTCGCCGGCTCCCGCGGTGAGCCCGCCGCCGTGCAGCCAGACCATGACGGGGCGTTGGCGCCTGTCCTCGCCATCGGGGGCGTAGACGTTCAGGTCGAGGCAGTCCTCGGTGTGACTGGGATTCTCGTAGCCGGGATCCCAACTGGCGCTCTGCACACACCGGTTGCCGAAGGAGGTGGCGCCGCGCACCCCGTGCCAGGGCTTGACCGGCCGTGGCTCCTTCCACCGGAGCTCGCCGACGGGCTGACGCGCGTACGGGATCCCGAGGAACTGGCGCCCCTCGGCGGTGGATTCACCGCGTAACCAGCCTGCGTCCGTACGGACGAGCGTCGCGCCCTTCGTCGGCGGATTGCTCCCTGCGGACTGCGCGGCCTGCGCGGCCTGCGGGGTGAGCACGGCAGCGGCGGCCGCGGCGATGGCGAGGAAGCCGGCCACGGCACCCCGCACCCTCCCCGACCTGCCGCTGCCTAATCCCGTTGCCCTCGATCTCCTCAAGCTCCTCAAGCTCCTCATGCGGCGACTCCTCTGCAGATGTCGACCCACTGGCGGCGAGGAAACTATGGCCGCTACTGACTCGTGTCAATAAGTTGAACGGAAAACGGCGCCGCTCCGGCCGGCACCCCCGTGCCCGACCGGCGCGACGCCGTTCGCCCGACGAACGTACGTAAACGAACGCCCGTATGCGACTCAGTTATTGGGCCGCAGCGTCCAGACGACGGTCATCTCGCCGGTCACGGCGCCGTCGGCACGCTGGATCTCGATCGCCACGGGGAACTCGGGCCGCTCGCCCGCGTCCAGCTCGGCGATCACATCGGCGGCCGGACGGCCGAGGGTCGCGGTGGCGGTCACCGGACCCATGGCGAGCTTCTTGTACGCGATGTCGGCGCGCACGGCGAGCGGCACGGCCCGCGAGAGCTGCTCCCCGAAGGCGGCCAGCACGATGGCACCGCTCGCCGACTCGCCCAGCGTGAACATCGCTCCGGCGTGCGGCCCGCCGACGTGGTTGTGGTAGTCGCCCTGGTCGGGCAGGGCGACCACGGCCTTCTCGGGCGTGGTCTCACGGAACTCGAGGTTCAGGGTCCGGGCCATCGGCACGGTGGCGGCGAGCATCTCGCCGATCGACATCTGGTCTGCGCTCATGGCGGCGATGTTACCCACGGGTAGCGTTCTTTGGCCAGGAACTGACTCGACGTGGATCACGGTCGCCTATCGTTGCTGCTCATGTGGCCAGGAGAGCAGCAGCCCGGGGGCGGGCCGAATCAGCAGCCGAATCCTTATCACCAGCCGGGATATCAGCAGCAGGGGCAGCAGCAGGGGCACCAGCAGCCGTCCCCCTGGAACGCGCCCACGGTCCCCGGCGGCCAGGCGCAGACCCCGCATGACGACGGCGGCGGCAGCGGCCGGGGCGGCAACAGGACCAAGATCGTCGCCATCGTCGCGGCCGCCGCGGTCGTGGTGGCCGCGGGCGTCACCGGCTTTCTCGTCCTGGGCGGCGGCAAGGACGACACGGCGAAGCCGGACCCGACGCTGTCCGCCTCCGCGTCCCCGAGTCCGGCCGCCTCCGACAAGGCCGACGCACGCGGCAAGGGCCGCGGGCCCAAGCCGACGATCCCGGGCTGGCAGACGGTCGTGAACCCCGAGCGCGGCATCGCCTTCGACGCACCCCCGGGGTGGAATCTCAAGTCGAAGGACTGGGCCGAAGCCGTCGGAGAGGCCGACGACCCCGACAGCATCCTGATCGGGATGGCGGCACCCGCCGTGCTCAAGGAGCAGTGGTGCGCGAGCGACCCCGACCGGGACGGCACCAAGGACTACAGGCCGCTCGCGGAGGCCGGCAGCAGGGGCAACCGCAGCGCGAAGAGCACCGAAGAGATCGCCGAGAAGGATTCGGCGATGTGGGTGTACGGCGCGTACTCGCAGCCCGACCGGAAGAAGATCAGGACCAGCGCGGTGGAGCCGTACACCACCAAGTCCGGCATCACCGGCAGCCTGGCGAGCTCCTCGGTCTCCGGCGTCAAGAAGGCCGACGACAAGTGCCGTACGGACGGCAAGGCGACCACCTTCGGATTCAAGGACTCCCGGGGGAAGTTGGTCTCGTGGTCGTTCTTCGGCGCCCGGGGCGTGAGCGAGGAAGTGCCGGACGCGACGGTCAAGAAGATGCTCAGCACGGTGCGCGAATACGACAATGGGCCCGAGTCCTGAGCAACCACCCCGCCACAGCCCCTCTCACCTGGGGTTGCCGTGCTGACCGCGCGTCAAGACCCGTATCGTTGCCCGCCATGTGGCCAGGACAGCAGCCGCCCGGGGGCGAGCAGAACCCGCAGAACCAGAATCCGTACCAGCAGCCGGGGTACCAGGCGCCGAACCCGTATCAGCAGCCCGGGTATCAGCAGCAGGGCCAGCAGCAGGGCCAGTGGAGCGCGCCGACGGCGCCGATGGGTGTCACGCAGCCGCCGCCCGGCGGTGGCGGTGGCGGTGACGGCGGCAACAAGACCAAGGTCGTGGCGATCGTCGCCGCCGTCGGGGTCGTGGTGGCCGCCGGCGTCACCGGCTTCCTGGTCCTCGGCGGCGACAAGGACGACGAGGCGGACTCGAAGCCGTCCAAGTCCCCTTCGAAGTCCGCGTCGAAGAAGCCGGGCAGCGGCCCGGCGAACGGCGGCGGCACCGAGCGCGGCACGGGCAAGGGCCCGAAGCCGACGATCGAGGGCTGGCAGGTCGTGGTGAACCCCAAGTGGGGCACCGCCTTCGACGTCCCCGCCGACTGGGAGGTGCAGTCGCCGGACTCGGCGATCGCCTTCGAGGACGACAAGGGCAAGCCCCTCATCACCATGTCGGCGCCCGCGTACTACAAGTCGAAGTGGTGCTCGGACGACGAGGACAGGGACGGCAACTCCGACGACACCGCGCTCGGCGCCGTCGGCACCAAGGGGGCGAACGGCGCGAAGAACACCGACGAGGTCGCCGTGAACCAGGTGCCCTGGTGGGTCTTCGGCGGCTACACCCAGCCCGACAAGAAGAGCCTCAAGTTCGACGAGAAGGCGGAGCCCTTCACCACGAAGACGGGCATCAAGGGCAGCCTCGCCCGTGCCCATTCGGAGAACACGCCCCAGAAGGGCAAGTGCGCCTCCGACGGCAAGGCGATCACCTTCGGCTTCAAGAACTCCGCGGGCGAGTACGTCGCCTGGAATCTCTACAGCGCCAAGGGCGTCAAGGAGGAGATTCCGGAGGCGACGATCATGAAGATCCTCAATACGGTGCGGCTGGCCGGCGACCCGACGGAGTCCTGATCCGTTTCGTACGCCAACGGGGCTTGTGACCCGATGTGTCGGCCGCTCCGCGAGGGCAGCGATGACATCAGGCCACAAGCCCCTCTATGGTTACTGCCCATGTGGCCAGGACAGCAGCCGCCCGGGGGCGAGCAGAACCCGCAGGACCCGAATTCCAATCCGTACCAGCAGCCGGGGTACCAGCAACCGAACCCGTACCAGCAGCCCGGGTATCAGCAGCAGCCGCCGCAAGCGGGTGCCTACTCGCAGCCCGAGCAGCCGCAGCAGTGGGCCGCGCCCACCCCGCCGCCGATGCCGCCCCAGCAGGGCGGCGGCCAGGGCGGGGACGGGAACAAGACGAAGATCACCGCGATCGTCGCGGCGCTCGCCGTCGTGGTGGCCGCCGGTGTCACGGGCTTCCTGGTCCTCGGCGGCGACAAGGACGACGTCGCGGACAAGAAGCCGAAGAAGTCTCCTTCCAAGTCCACGTCGAAGAAGCCGAGCCCGACCGATGACGGCGGCACCGAGCGCGGCACGGGCAATGGCCCGAAGCCGACGATCAAGGGCTGGCAGGTCGTGGTGAACCCCAAGTGGGGCACGGCCTTTGACGTTCCCGCCGACTGGGCCATCGAGACGCCTGATACCAGCATCGGATTCGCAGACAGCGCGGGCGACGGCATAAAGCCCCTCATCAGCATGTCGGCGCCCGCGATCTACAAAGCGAAGTGGTGCACGTCCGACGACGACAAGGACGGCAAGTCGGACGACACGTCCCTCGCTGCGGTCGGCACAAAGGGCCAAAATGGCGCCAAGAACACCGAGGACGTTGCGCGCAACGACTCCGCGTGGTGGGTCTTCGGCGGCTACACGGACCAGAAGAAGGCCGACAGGAAGAAGATCAAGATCGGCAAGATCGAGTCGTTCACCACCGACTCGGGCATCAAGGGCAGTGTCGCCACCTCCACGACGTCCGGCGTCGTCAAGCAGGACAAGTGCGACTCGAACGGCAAGGCCACCACGTTCGCCTTCAAGAACTCCGAGGGTGAGTACGTGGCGTGGACGCTGTACGGCGCCAAGGGCGTGAAGGACGAGGTCCCCGACGCGATGGTGCAGAAGATCCTCAAGACGGTACGGCTGCACGGCGACCCCGAGGAGTCCTGAACCACCGGCTCCCACGCTGAATCCGTTTGGCAAGTCGGCTTCCGGACGGCGATAGTCCCCAGGTGACCACTCCCGCCGCCGCGCGCCGCCCCTCCTGGGCAGGCCGCAACTACACCCTGCTGACTGCCGCCGCGATCGTCACCAACCTGGGCAGCCACGGCGCCCTGATCGCGGCGGCGTTCGCGGTCCTCGACTCGGGCGGGGACGGTGGGGACGTGGGTCTGGTGGCGGCGGCGCGCACGCTGCCGCTCGTGCTGTTCCTGCTCATCGGCGGCGCCGTCGCCGACAGGCTGCCGCGCCACCATGTCATGGTCGCGGCCAACGCCCTCAACTGCCTTTCGCAAGCCGTCTTCGCGTTCCTCGTCGTCTCCGGCGCTCCCCCGCTGTGGTCGATGATGCTGCTCACCGGGCTCGGCGGCATCGGCCAGGCGTTCTTCGGCCCGGCCGCCGAGGGCATGCTGATGTCGACGGTCAGCGGAGAGCAGGCGAGCCGCGCCTTCGCGTTGTACCGGATGGCGATGCAGGGCGCCGGACTCGGCGGCGCCGCGCTCGGCGGTCTGATGGTGGCCGCGCTCGGGCCCGGCTGGGTCCTCGCGGTGGACGCGGTCGCCTTCGCGATCGCGGGAGCCATGCGGTCGTTCCTCGACGTGAGTCACATACCGGCGCGCGAGCCGGGCGGCGGGTTGCTCTCGGATCTGCGGGAGGGCTGGCGCGAGTTCATCGGCCGGCCCTGGCTCTGGGCGATCGTCGCGCAGTTCTCCGTCGTGGTGGCGGTGGTCGGCGCGGCCGAGGCGGTGTTCGGACCGCTGGTGGCCCGCGACGAGCTGGGCGGCGCCGGACCCTGGGGCCTGGCGCTCGGCGCGTTCGGCGCGGGCACGGTCGGCGGCGCGATCCTGATGATGCGGTGGAAGCCGCGCCGGCTGCTCCTCGCGGGCACGCTCTGCGTCTTTCCGCTCGCCGCGCCCTCGGCGGCGCTCGCCGTGCCGCTGCCGGTGTGGGGTCTGGCGGCGGTGATGTTCGTCAGCGGTGTGGCGATCGAGGTGTTCGGCGTCTCCTGGATGACGACGATGCATCAGGAGATCCCCGAGGAGAAGCTGTCCCGCGTGGCCGCCTACGACTGGTTCGGCTCGATCGCGATGGTCCCGCTCGCCACGGCCCTCGCCGGTCCCGCCGAGGTCGCCTTCGGGCGTTCGGCGTCGCTGTGGGGCTGTGCGGCGCTTGTGGTCGTGGTGACGGCGCTCGTCCTGCTCGTCCCCGACGTGCGGAACCTGACGCGGCGCACGCCGTCGAGGGAGGTGGCTGCTTCCCCGGCCGCTCCCCCGGCCTCTCCCCCGGCCACGCGCTCAGCCGATGCTGAAAGCACCGTCGGGCGGCTCGGGTGAGGCCACCGCGTCCTCGTCCCGCACGGGCCGCGCGTCGCCGATGAACCGCCGCAGCGCGTCCCCGTGCTCGACGCGTGCCGGGAAGACGTCGGCCGCCGCCCGCCGGGCGAGCGCCTGGACGTCGATGGTGTCGTGGGAGGCCACGAGCACCGCGTTGCCGAAGCGGCGGCCGCGCAGCACGCCCGGTTCGGCGATCAGCGCGAGCTCCGCGAACACCTCGGCGAACCCGGCCAGTTGGGAGCGCAGGAACGTGAACGGCGCACCGTCGGCGAGGTTCGCCGCGTAGATCCCGCCCGTGCGCAGCACCCGCTCCGCGGCCCGCGCGTAGGCCACGGAGGTCAGATGGGCGGGCACCCGCGAGCCGCCGAACACGTCGGCGACCAGTACGTCGGCGCTGTCGGACGCCGCCGCTTCCAGCCACCGGCGGGCGTCATCCCCGTGCACGGCGATCCCGCAGCCTTCCGGCACCGGCAGATGCTCCCCCACCAGGTCGAGAAGACCGCGGTCCGCCTCCACCACGTCCTGGCGTGAACCGGGCCGGGTGGCCGCGACATAGCGGGGCAGGGTGAGCGCGCCGCCGCCGAGGTGCAGCACGTCGAGGGGGTGCTCCAGCTCGGCCGCGGTGTCCAGGACATGGGCGAGGCGCTGCGCGTACTCGAACTCCAGATGCGTGGGGTCGTCCAGATCGACGTACGACTGCGGCGCCCCGTCGACCGTGAGCAGCCAGGCGCGCGGCCGGTCCACGTCCGGCATCAGCTTGGCGGTGCCGTGATCCACGTCCCTGATGACGGGTATGGCCTCGTCCGCGCGTTCGTCCTCAGTCACCGCTCCATTGTGCCCGCCTCCCGCAGAGGTGGATCCCCTGCGGGAGGCGGGCAGCTGCCGTCAGCCGACCTCGGTCACGGTGCCCGCGCCCACGGTGCGGCCGCCCTCGCGGATCGCGAAGCCGAGGCCCGTCTCCAGGGGCACGTCGCGGCCGAGCTCGACGGTCATGGTGACGGTGTCGCCGGGCCGGGCGACGGCGGCATCGCCGAGGTCGACGTCGCCGACGACGTCCGCGGTACGGAGGTAGAACTGCGGCCGGTAGCCGGTCGCGATCGGCGTCGACCGGCCGCCCTCCTTCGTCGACAGGACGTACACCTGCGCGGTGAAGCGACGCCTTGGACTGACGGTCCCCGGCGCCGCGACGACATGGCCGCGTCGTACGGCGTCGCGTGGCACACCGCGAAGGAGCAGCGCCACGTTGTCGCCCGCCTGCGCGGACTCCATCGGCTTGCCGAAGGTCTCGAGGCCGGTGACCACGGTCTCCGTCTCCGCGCCCAGGACCTCCACCCGGTCACCGATCCGCACCGTGCCGCGCTCGACGGCCCCGGTGACGACGGGGGTGGGGGATGTAGGTGGTTTTACGTTTCGAATGGAGTGCGGTGGAGTGTTGAGGGGTTGCGCACTGAGGAAGGGCGGGAGGCTTGGGTGCCGCTCTCGCAGCTACGAGTGCCGTGGGAGCAGACCGACATGTGGCTGGCGAAGGAACGGCGCTGGAGCGAACTGGCCGCGACTACGCCTGCACGCGACGCTCCTGAGCGACGTGCGGTGGATGCCGTCTTTGAAGCGTGCCCTTGGGAAGAGTTGGCGGAAATCGGCTACTCGCGGCACGACGACGGGGTCTTGTACGTGCACGACGTAGAGGCGTTCGCCGGGGCTCTGGGGGAGAGTGCGGGGTTCTTCGCCGGTGGGGCAACGGGAGGCGATCTACGGCTCGTACACTCCGGGGCGAGGCAAGCAGGAGGGGCATCACTTCAGCGCCGAGACCTGCGCCGCGGTCGACCGGGAGTTCAAACCCGCCCGTGACCTCGTGCGTCAGTGGTGCGGCGCGGAAGCCGCTGAGTCATTCGCCGAACTCCGCATCCTGCGGGCCGAGGTCATCAGGCTCGGCGGAATCGTCGAGCAGGCCGTCGGCATGCTTCGCCAGGCAGGCAAGAACCGAGATGCGGCGAAAATCGAGGCGCAGTTCGAGATCCCCGTCGAGGTGTTCCGCAGGATGACACCACCCGGCTGAATCCCCCGAGTCCGGTGCCATTCGGCCGCTGCCCGTAACAGGATCCGAGAAGGTGACGATGGCCAAAGCTCCGCTCAACGAGCGGCAGACGCAAGTCCTTCGCTGGATCGTCCAAGGTTGCCCTGCCGGGGGCTGGGACGACTTCACCTACAAGACGAGTGCCGAGGCCACGCCTGCAGGTCGTCACTACCTGGAGAACGGGCGCTATCCGACGCTGCCGGCAGTGCGGGCAAGCACCGCGAGGACGACCAATTCCAGCTCCGCCCCGGTGACGGCCACCGGCTCTGCACGCCGGGCGGTGCCCGCTCCCGAGAAGGCTTCTGCCGCCAAGACTGACGCGAGGACCGCCCTCACACCACGTGCAGCGCCCAAGCCGCCCAAGCCGCGCAAGGGGACTCTGGGGGAGCAGCTGGTTGAGGACCTCCTGGCGGCGGGAGGGATCCTTGTGGTCAAACCGGAGTACGGAGTTGGTGCCCCGAACTGGTCGGCCCGGAGCCGTCCTTGACCCGATCCCTGTCCCACAGACACTCCGCAAGCCGCATGCCGTCGTCACCGCGCTGAGAGACGGCAACCCTGCCTTGAGGCTGAGCAAACCTGTCCAGCAACGTGCGTTGCGCCTTGTGCAGGCCATCGTGACCGAAGCCGAGCAGCGCGGACACAAGGTCCAACTCGCCCGCACGGAACATCAGCGATCGCGTTCCCGGAGTCTGGGCGGGGCGACCTGTCCTGGGTCAGAATCCCCGCGTACGACTACACGCCCTCCGACCGCCTGGCCATCGCGCTGAACGGAGGAGTCTCTCACCGCCAGCCGACTTGGAAAGATGCGGCAGAGCGCCCGTTGGAAGACCAACTGCCCGAAATCCTGCAGGAAATGGGCCTACGAGGGTTGGCGGCTGAGCGGAAGCGGGCCGAGGAAGAGGAGCAGGGCCGGATCAAACGCAACCGGTGGGAATCCGCAATGCGTCAGGCCCGCCTCGATTACGCCGAAGCATTCCGCGTCAGAACACTGCAACAGCAGGAAAGTTCATGGCGGCAGGCCGCACGCCTCGCCGACTACCTGGCCGCCGCCTCCGCGAGAACCGCGGTCCTGCCCGACGGTGCCGAGCGAAGCGCGGCCGAGGAGTGGCTGGTATGGGCGACAAAGTACGTACGTTCCCTCGATCCCCTCCTCCGACCGCTTCGTCTGCCCGAAATTACCGAGCCCCGGAACGCTACGACAGACTTTGTGTGTCTCCTTGCTGCATGCCGATGCGCTCTGAGTCGCCCTCCGGGCCCGCAACTTGATCGTCTAGGATCGCAGGAATTCCCCACTCCGGGGGAGTAGGCGGGCCCCCACTAGCAGAGGACCACCTGTGCCGAGCCACATACGCTCCTTCTGGGTTATGTCCCCAGGGCGGGGTGAGATTCTGACCTCGAGCCCCGCCTGCCCGCCTGCCCGCCTGCCCGCCTGCCCGCCTGCCCGCCTGCCCGCCTGCCCGCCTGCCCGCCTGCCCGCCTGCCCGCCTGGTGATGAGGCCCTAGTTCGGACCCTGTTCTCGGGCGTGAGCCGTGGCACGGAGTCTCTGGTTTTCCATGGCAGGGTCCCGACCAGCCAGTACGCGGCCATGCGCGCCCCCTTCCAGGAGGGCGACTTCCCCGGACCCGTCAAGTACGGGTACCTCAATGTCGGGCGGGTAGAGGCTGGGCCGACGGAGCTGGTGGGCCGGACCGTGTTCAGCCTGTACCCGCACCAGACCCGTTTCCGGGTCCCGGCCGGAGCTCTCACGCCGGTGCCCGACGCGGTACCGCCGGAGCGCGCCGTGCTGGCCGGCATCGTCGAGACCGCGCTCAACGCGCTGTGGGATGCGCCACCGCGGATTGGCGACCGGATCGCGGTGGTGGGCGCGGGCCTGGTCGGTTGCTGCGTGGCCGCGCTCCTGGCCCGGTTCCCCGGTGTCCGGGTGCAGCTCGTCGACGTCGATCCGGCCCGCGCGGAGGTCGCCGCGGTGCTCGGCGTTGCCTTTGCCGACCCCGCGCAGGCAAGAGATGACTGCGATCTCGTTTTTCATGCCAGCGCGACTCAGGCCGGGCTCCGTCGCTCCCTCGAACTGCTCGTTCCCGAGGGCTCCGTGGTCGATCTGAGCTGGTACGGGGACCGGTCGGTGACCCTGCCGCTGGGGGAGTTCTTCCACTCCCGGCGCCTGTCGCTGCGCAGCAGCCAGGTCGGCGCCGTGCCGCCGGAACGGCGCGGGCGGCACACGGCCGCCGACCGGCTCAGCCTGGCGCTCGACTTCCTGCGGGACCCGATCTTCGATGTGCTGATCACTGGCGAGTCTGATTTCGACGAACTCCCGCGAGTCATGGCGGAGATCGCCACGGGCAAGCTGCCCGGCCTCTGCCACCGCATCCGATACAGCCCTTACTGATGCTGAGCTGCGCCTGCCCCGACACCGTCGTCAACACCCTTCCGGAGAAGTCATGTTCACCGTTACCGTCCGCGATCACCTCATGATCGCCCATAGCCTCCGTGGCGAGGTCTTCGGTCCCGCGCAGCGCCTGCACGGAGCGACGTACCTGGTCGACGCGGCCTTCCAGCGTCCGGAGCTGGACGCCGACAACCTGGTCATCGACATGGACCTGGCCGCCAGGGAAGTGCGCGGGATCGTCGCAGCGCTCTCTTACCAGAACCTCGACGACGACCCGGACTTCGCCGGAACCAACACCACCACGGAGTTCCTGGCCAAGGTCATCGCGGACCGTCTCGCCGCCCGCATACATGACGGCGCTCTGGGCCCCGGCGCCCGCGGTCTGACGGGGCTCACCGTGCGGCTCCACGAATCACACATAGCGTGGGCCGACTACCAGCGCGCGCTCTGACCGCCCGGGCCATGGCCATTCGCCCGTACGTACTTCTGTCGGCGGCTGTCTCCGTGGACGGCCGTCTGGATGACACCGCCCGTGAGCGGCTCGTGCTCTCCAACCGCCGGGACCTCGACCGCGTCGACCGTGAACGAGCCGCGGCTGACGCCATCCTGATCGGTGCCACCACCTTGCGCAGGGACAACCCGCGGCTACTGGTGACGAGCGCCGAACGGCGTGCCCGGCGCATTGCGTCGGGCAAGCCGGAGCATCCGCTCAAGGTCACGGTCACCGGGTCCGCCGAGTTGGACGCGAGGGGCGCGTTCTGGCACTGCGGGGGCGAGAAGCTGGTCTTCACGGTGGACGGCGCGGTGTCCCGGGTCCGTCGCATCCTGGGTACCGTCGCCGGCATCGTCAGTACCGGCCCCGCTCTCGACTGGCCCCTCCTCCTTGACGAACTCGGTCGGCGTGGGGTGGAAAGGCTCCTGGTGGAAGGCGGCGGGACGATCCACACCCAGCTCCTGGCGCAGAACCTGGCCGATGAACTCCACTTCGTCGTTGCACCGCTCCTGGTGGGCGAGGCCGCCGCGCCGACGTTCCTGGCCCCGGCGCCGTATCCCGGTGGTTCCACAGCCCGTATGAAACTCCTTGAAGCACGCCCCATCGACGATGTCGTTCTGCTGCGCTACGCACCGAAAGTCCGTTCCTGAGACGCCGGCGGGAACGCAAGTCGGTCCGCCTGCCGTGCAGTTGACCATCCGTCGGTATGCTCGGCGGGCGCATGGTCGGTTGGTGTCGGGCGAGGAGAGGGCCGAGAGTGGACGACGCGGTGGAACTGGCGGACATGATCGCCCAGTTGCGGAGCGAGCTGAGCCGGGCCATGGCGGACGGGGAAGGCGAAGGGCTCCGGTTCCAGGCGGAGAAGCTCGAACTCGAACTCACCGTAGGCGTGGAACGGAGCCGGGAGCCGGGGGCCAAGGTGAGGTTCTGGGTGTTCGACGTCCACCATTCCGCGCGGTCCGCGCAGGTGGCCACCCAGCGGGTCATGCTCACCCTTCAGCCGGTACGCGGCGACGCACCCGACCGGCCCGCGCTGATCTCGGGTGTCGAGCTGCCCCATGAGCGCTGAGCCTGCTGAGTCTCTTGAGCGCTCGGTGAGGCTCGATTCCCCGGCCGATGGGCCCGGGCTCGACCCGCACCGGATCGCCGAGATCATTGCCGAAAACAGCAGCGGCAGGCGGCGTGGCTCCGGTTATCGGATCTCCGCTGGTGTGATCCTCACGGCTGCCCATGTGGTCACCGATGCGACCGGGGTTGTCGTGCGGTGCGACGCCGACCGGCCCGGAGAGTGGGCGGCTGCGGCGACCGTGGCCTGGGCGAACGAGGGCAGCGACCTCGCCGTGCTGACCGTGGTACCACCACCAGCAGCATCCGCGGTCATCGAACGGGCCCGTTTCGGGCGCATCGCTGACGACCGGCACGGCGTGATCGGTGTACACGCTGCCGGATTCCCGCTGTGGAAGCAGCGCCGCAGCCCCGACGGCGCGTACTTCCGCGAACTGCACCAGGCGGACGGCACCGTGGCAGCACTCTCCAACCTGCGTACCGGCACGCTGGAAATGACCGTGACTCCGGCCGGAACCGATCCCGATCCGGGCGCGTCGCCGTGGGCGGGCATGTCCGGTGCCGCGGTGTGGGCCGGCAACCGGATCATCGGCGTGGTCGCCGAGCACCACCGCCCGGAGGGTGCGGGCCGACTCACCGCGGTCCGCCTCGACCGTGCGCTGCAGACGTGCGACGCCGCAGACCGCGCGGAACTCGCCCGTCTCCTTGCGCTCCCGGACACAGGGGCCCTGCCCCTCGCCGTCCCCGGAGAATCGCGCGAGGCGTGGGCGCGTGGCGTGCGGGTGGTCGGGGTTCCCGTGGCGCACGGGATCGAGCTGTTCAAGAACCGCACCCATGAACGCGACGAGATCGCACGCCACTTGAACGATCCAGCTGCCCGCATGGTGACCATCACCGGACCGCGCGGCATCGGCAAGAGCGCGCTCGCCGCGAAGGTCATGGACCTCCTCGACCGCGGCGAATGGCCTCGCCCCGCTGGAGGGCCACTCCCGTTCGGCCTGGTCAACCTCTCCACCCGCACCTCCGGGATCTCTCTGGAACGCCTCTACTTCGACTGCGCCCGTCTGCTCGGATCCGAGCAGGAAACGAATCTGCACAAGGTCTGGGCCGCCGCCGGGACGATGCAGGACAGGCTCGACGAACTGCGCGCGGCCATGGGCGACCGGCTGATCGTCATCCTCATGGACAATCTGGAGGACCTGCTCCACGACGACGGCAGCATCGCAGACCAGGAGCTGGCGGTCCTCCTCGACTGGCTGTTCAGGGTTCCCGCCACCCCACGTCTCCTCGTCACCAGCCAGGTACCGGTGCGCCTCGCCCCCGAACTGCGGCGTTTCGCCGCGCACGTGAAACTCTCCAAGGGCCTGGGCCCCGCCGAGGCGGTGGCGCTGCTGCGCGAACTCGACCGGGACGGCAGCCTCGGCATGGCCGACCTGTCCGACGAGGAACTGCTGGCCGCCGCGGTCCGTGTCCACGGCGTCCCACGCGCGCTGGAACTCCTCGTCGGTGTGCTGGCCGACGACGACACGGTGCTGTTGCCCAGCCTTCAGGACGTACTGCAGGACTTCACCCAACGCGACAGCGTCGTAGCCGAACTTGCCCAGGACCGCTACGGACGCCTTGACGAGCGGGCTCATGCCGTCCTCGGTGTCCTCGCCGCGCTGCGTACCCCCGCCGAGCAGAGCGTGGTCGTGGAGATCGTGGACGGACTCGATCCGGACCTGCCCGTGATCCCCGTCCTCATGTCCCTCATCCGCGTGCATCTGGTGTCCGTGGACCGGGCGCGCCGCACCTTCGCCCTTCACCCGCTGGACGCGGAGATCGCTTACGGACGGATGCCGCGGCACGGACCTTTCAGGAGGCAGGCAGTGCAACGGCAGATCGCATCGTGGTACGCGCGCCAGGCCAAGCCGCGCGGCACATGGCGGACGCTGGAGGACATCGAACCGCACCGACGGCAGTTCGACCACCTCGTGCAAGCGGGCGACCACGACAGCGCCGCGCGGGTGCTGAACGAGATCAGCGAATGGCTCGTCTGGCACGGCTCGGTGCTCGCCGCCGTCTCGATGCACCTCGCCGTCGACGGGCACATCGGCGACGAGCGGGTGCGTCTCGCGCACACCGTCGCCTACGGGCACGCCCGGCTCAGCGCGGGACCGATGGAACAGGCGGCCCAGCTGTTCACCGAAGCGGCCGCCCTTGCCGAACGCCTCGGTGACAGGCCCGCACTGCAGAACGCGCTCTTCGGCCTCGGAGATGCCCACCGGCAACTCGGCGACCAGGGCGCCACCGTCGAACCTCTCGCCCGCGCCGCCGAGCTGGCGCACGAACTCGGTGACACCGAGCGCGAAGTGCACGCGAGGCTCTCCCTCAGCCTCGCCCACAGCTACCTCGGCGACGGCGAGAGCGCGCTGGACGGCGCTGACCGGCTGCACGCGATAGCCGAGGCGAGCGGCGATCCGCTCACGGCCGCCCGTGCGGGCAATGCGCGCACCATCGCCCTGCTCACGCTGGGCCGCTGGCAGGAGACCGCCGACGCGGGCGCCGAGACGGCCCGCGCCTACCGCGCCGCGGGCAGTCAGGAGGCGATCGCCTACGCACTGAACGCGCAAGGCATCGCTCTCCTGGCCCTCGACGACCCGGAGCAAGCGGCCTCGGCCCTCGAAGAAGCCCGCCACGAAGCCTCGCTCATGGAGAACCCCCGGGCCGAGGGCGTCTGCTTGCTCAACCTCGCCTGGGCGCACTGGCGCGACGACCGCCTCACGGAGGCCGCCACCACAGCCGAACGCGCCTCGACCGCTCTCCAGATCGCCGGAGCAGCCCAGGCGGAAGCGGCCCGCTCCCTGGCCGAGGCTGCCCGCGCCCTCCCGACCGCTCGGCAGGCCGCCGCCGATGCTCTGACTCGCGCGGCTGCTGCCCTTGACGGAAACGCCGAGGTCATCGCCCCTGCCTGGCTCACCGATGACGCCCGCCGACTGGCGGACTAAATCTGTTCGACGACGATCGTCGGGCTGGCCTGCCCGGTGCCCCTTGCGCTACCCCGGCGGCGGACGAGGCTCGCCCGAGGTCGTCTTCCAGCATCTCGCCGTCCGCGAACACCACAACCGCATCCGGGCCGCCAGAGCACTGGTGGAGCTGGGAGGCCAACGAGCCGAATCTGGTTGAGGAGCCGTCGCCTGCAACGGTGGCCGTGGAGGCGGCGGACGGTGCCTGGTCTGCGTACGTACTGAAGCACATGCAGACCAGGCACCGGCCCGGAGAACAGACGACCCCGGATCCTGACCGCCGGCTCCCTAGCCGAGCACCTCGGTCACGGTGCCCGCGCCCACGGTGCGGCCGCCCTCGCGGATCGCGAAGCCGAGGCCCGTCTCCAAGGGCACGTCGCGGCCGAGCTCGACGGTCATGGTGACGGTGTCGCCGGGCCGGGCGACGGCGGCATCGCCGAGGTCGACGTCGCCGACGACGTCCGCGGTGCGGAGGTAGAACTGCGGCCGGTAGCCGGTCGCGATCGGCGTCGACCGGCCGCCCTCCTTCGTCGACAGGACGTACACCTGCGCGGTGAAGCGACGCGCAGGTGTGACGCTGCCGGGCGCCGCCACGATGTGGCCGCGGCGCACCCCATCGCGGGGCACCCCGCGAAGGAGCAGCGCCACGTTGTCGCCCGCCTGGGCGCTGTCCATCGGCTTGCCGAAGGTCTCGAGCCCGGTGACCACCGTATCGGTGTCCGCGCCGAGACCACCGAGGACGCTGACGCGGTCGCCGACCTTGATGGTGCCGCGCTCGACGGCGCCGGTGACGACCGTGCCGCGACCAGTGATCGTGAAGGTGTTCTCCACGGGCAGCAGGAAGGGCGCGTCGACATACCGCTCGGGCATGGGCACATAGGTGTCCACCGCGTCGAGCAGCGCCTCGATGGCGGCGGCCCACCGTGGGTCGCCCTCCAGCGCCTTCAGCCCCGAGACCCGTACGACGGGGACGGAGTCGCCTCCGTACCCGTGCGCGTTCAGCAGCTCGCGCACCTCCAGCTCGACGAGGTCGGTGAGCTCCTCGTCACCGGCGTCGGCCTTGTTGAGGGCGACGACGATGTGGTCGACGCCGACCTGCCGGGCGAGCAGGACGTGCTCGGCGGTCTGCGGCATGATCCCGTCGAGCGCGGACACGACGAGGATCGCCCCGTCCAGCTGCGCGGCGCCGGTGACCATGTTCTTTACGTAGTCGGCGTGGCCCGGCATGTCCACGTGCGCGTAGTGGCGGGTGTCGGTCTCGTACTCGACGTGCGCGATGTTGATGGTGATGCCGCGCTGTGCCTCCTCGGGGGCGCGGTCGATGCGGTCGAAGGGCACGAACGTGCCGGTGCCGCGCTCGCTGAGGACCTTGGTGATGGCGGCGGTCAGGGTGGTCTTGCCGTGGTCGACATGGCCCATCGTGCCGATGTTGAGGTGCGGTTTCGTGCGGACGTAAGCCGTCTTGGACATGGCGGTTCCTTCTCCGGAACTCGAAGCTGAAGTCCTGGGCGCACGTCATCGCGTACGCGCTCGGGACGGGGACCCCGGGGCCGAACCGACCCTCCCCCTATGGGGTCCGCCGGAGTGTCCGGGGAGGGTCAGCGTCGGGCGCCGTCGACGGGAAGTGCGGCGCAGAGGAGGACGGCAGCCTTCGCAGCGACCGCGCCTGCGGTCGAAGCTGCGGGAAAGGCATACCGGAACATGTCGCAGATCATCGCCGATCGGGCCGTGCGGGGCGAATGGTTTTCGGCGCGCGGCAGTTGGCGTGCCTGCCGGTCAGAGGTTCTTCAGCGCCTCGCGCACCGAGAGCGGCGCCAGACGGCCGCCTTCCCTCTCGACGAAGTCGCGCACGGCGTCCGGGTCGGTCTTGGCGTACTCGCGCAGACACCAGCCGATGGCCTTGCGGATGAAGAAGTCGGGGTGTCCGGACTGACGTACGCAGTACGCGAAGAGGCGCTCGGTGTCGGTGGCGTCCTTGTACCGGAGCTGATGGAGGAGGGCGGTGCGGGCCACCCACAGATCGTCGTCCTCGATCCAGGCGTCCATCTCGGACTTCAGCTTGGGGTCGGCCGCGACGAGGCCACCGACGACGTGCGAGGCGAGTGCGTCGACCGTGTCCCACCAGGAGACGGTGGTCACAAGGCGGCGGGCGACGGGCAGGAAGCCGGAGGAGAGGCGCTTCACGTAACGGCGCAGATAGTCGACGGCGAAGTAGGCGTACTCGCGCTCCGGCAGCTCCCAGCAGCGCAGCGCGATCGCGGCACAGTCCGACTCGTCGGGGCGCGGGGTCCCGGCGAGCACCGTGCGGGACAGCTCGCGGCGCAGCGGCGTGGGCAGGCCCAGGAAGGGCGCGACGTCCTTCATGTACGCCTGTGCCTGCGCGGCCCGCTGCGGATCGGCCGCCTTCGGGTACGTGGCGGTGAGCCGCTCCATGACCATGTCGGCCAGACCGCTGCGCGGGACGGTGACGCCCGGGACTGTGACGCTCATGAGACGCACCCTACGGCGATCACACACGTAAGTCGGTTAGTCTCCCCGGATGCTCGACACCGCCGCTGCCGCCCGCCCGCAGGGCATCGCCGTGCGCTGCGCGAGGGCCCTGCTCTCGCCGTGGTCGCGGCTGTCCTTGCTGGTGGTCCTGCTCGCGGCGGCCGGGGCGTGCGTGCTGGTCTTCGAGCCGCAGCGGCTGCTGTCCGACGGGTGGCCCCGGCAGTTGGGCGGCGCCGCAGCGGTGCTTGTGTTCGCTGCCGCGTACGGCCTGTGCACCGCGGCGTTCGTGCCACGCCCCCTCCTGAATCTGGCGGCGGGCGCCCTGTTCGGATCGCAGGCGGGGCTCCCGGCGGCGATCGCGGGGACGGTCATCGGCGCCGGGATCGCCTTCGGCCTCGGACGGATGCTGGGACAGGACGCGCTGCGCCCGCTGCTCCGTGGCCGCTGGCTGAACGCGGCGGACGGCCAGCTGAGCAGACACGGGTTCCGCTCGATGCTCGCGGTGCGGCTATTCCCCGGGGTGCCGTTCGCGGCCGCCAACTACTGCGCGGCGGTGTCCCGCATGGGCTGGCTGCCGTTCCTGCTCGCCACGGCCCTGGGCTCGATCCCGAACACCGCCGCGTACGTCGTCGCAGGCGCCCGCGCCTCGACACCCACGTCACCCGCATTCCTGATCGCGATGGGGTTCATCGCGGTGACGGGGTTGGCGGGGCTACTGGTCGCCTGGCGCAAACGCCACCACCTGCGGGGCAAATAAGACGCCCCGAGGGGAAGCGCCCCCGGAGGGGCGCGGGGCTGTGACATTGTGCGGCTCCGCCGCGTGGGCGCGACAAGCCCCCACGCACCTTCAGACGAAGTACCGGCCCCCAGCAGAGCTACAACGCTTCAAGAATGGTGGCGTTGGCAAGACCCCCGGCCTCGCACATGGTCTGCAGCCCAAAGCGCGCTCCGCGCACCCGCATGGCATGCACCAGGGTCGTCATGAGCCGCGTACCACTCGCACCCAAGGGATGCCCCAACGAAATCGCGCCCCCGTGCACATTCACCTTCTCCGGGTCAACGCCAGTCTCCTGCAGCCAAGCAAGCACCACACTCGCGAACGCCTCATTGACCTCGAAGAGGTCGATGTCGTCGAGGCTCAACGAGGCGTTGCGCAGCACCTTCTCGGTGGCGGGCAGGACCCCGGTGAGCATGAGGAGCGGATCGGACCCGGTGACGGCGAAGCTGTGCAGACGGGCCAGCGGCCGCAGGCCGAGTCGCGCCGCGTTCTCGCTGGTGGTGATGAGGACGGCAGACGCCCCGTCGTTGATGGGGCTGGTGTTGCCCGCCGTGACGGACCAGTCGATCTGCGGGAAGCGCTCGCCGAAGGCGGGGTCTTCGTAGGCGGGCTTCAGGCCGGCGAGGATCTCCGGAGTGGTGGCGGGACGTACGGACTCGTCGCGGGTGACGCCCTCGATCGGGGCGACCTCGGCGTCGAAGAGGCCGTCGTCCCAGGCCCGCGCGGCGCGCTGGTGCGATGTCGTCGCGAAGGCGTCCATCCGCTCACGTCCGATGGACCACTTGGCGGCGATGAGTTCGGCGCTGATGCCCTGCGGGACGAGCCCTTCGGGGAAGCGCTCGGCGACGCCGGGTCCGAAGGGGTCGGCGCCCGCCGGGACGTTCGACCACATCGGTACGCGGCTCATCGACTCCACACCGCAGGCGACGGCCATGTCGTACGCCCCGGAGATGACGCCCTGCGCGGCGAAGTGCACGGCCTGCTGGGAGGAACCGCACTGGCGGTCCACGGTGGTGGCGGGCACGGACTCCGGGAAGCCGGCGGAGAGGACGGCGTAGCGGGTGGTGTTCATGGCCTGCTCGGCGACCTGGTCGACGCAGCCGCCGATCACGTCGTCGATGCGGGCCGGATCGACGCCACTGCGCTCCACGAGGCTGCGCAGGGTGTGGGCGAGGAGCTCGACCGGGTGGATGTGGGCGAGGGAGCCGTTGGGCTTTCCCTTGCCGACCGGGGTGCGTACGGCTTCGACGATGACGGCGTCACGCATGGTGCGGGCCTCCTAGGGCGCCGAGGAGGGGCACGGAACGGCACTCCCCCATGGCGATTACCAGTGAGTAGGAAATCTGAACTCACCATAACCTCGTGAGTTGGAAATTCAAACCCTCTGTTTCGCTCCCCCTAGACTGCCCGTCATGAAGGATGCGCGCCCCTGCTCGATCGCCGACGCCCTCGCCCTCGTCGGCGAGAAGTACTCCCTGCTCGTCCTGCGCGAGGTCTGCCTCGGCAACGGACGCTTCGACCAGCTGGTGCGCAACATCGGCGCCCCGCGTGACGTCCTCGCGACCCGCCTGCGCCGCCTGGTGGACGCGGGCGTCCTGGAGAAGATCCCCTACAGCGAACGCCCGCAGCGCTTCCAGTACCGCCCCACGCAGGCCGGCCTCGAACTCGAACCGGTCCTGATGACCCTGATGGCCTGGGGCGACCGGCACCTGCGCAAGGACGACGACCGCCCGATGGTCATCGAGCACGCCTGCGGCCACGAGATGCTGCCGGTCGTGACCTGCGGGGCCTGCGGCGACCGGGTCCACCACGACGACCTCACCGCGCACCCGCAGGCACTGGGCTGGACGACGAAGGGTCCGACGGAAGCCGCTTAACCAAGTGACGCTACGCTGCCCCACGGCAAGGGCTTGATCACCCCTCGCTCACGTACCGCCCGCATCCCCCTCGTCCCACGCACCTGACCGCACCCGCAGCCCATGATCAGTACTTGGACGGCGCAGTTTCCATGTCTTGGCTTGAATCCTTCATCCTCGGGCTCGTCCAGGGACTGACCGAGTTCCTCCCGATCTCGTCCAGCGCGCATCTGCGGCTGACCGCGGCGTTCGCGGGCTGGCACGATCCGGGGGCCGCGTTCACCGCGATCACCCAGATCGGCACCGAGGCCGCCGTGCTGATCTACTTCCGCAAGGACATCGGACGGATCATCACCGCGTGGTTCGGCTCCCTCTTCGGCAAGGTGCCGCGCTCCGACCACGACGCGCAGATGGGCTGGCTCGTCATCGTCGGCTCGATCCCGATCGGGGTTCTCGGCGTCACGTTCAAAGACCAGATCGAGGGCCCCTTCCGCGATCTGCGCCTGATCGCCACGACCCTCATCGTCATGGGCATCGTCCTCGGCATCGCCGACCGCCTCGCGGCCCGCGACGAGACCGGCGGCAAGCACCGCGCCGTGAAGGAACGCAAGAGCCTGAAGGAACTGGGCGTACGCGACGGCCTGATCTTCGGCGTCTGCCAGGCCATGGCCCTCATCCCCGGCGTCTCCCGCTCGGGCGCCACGATCAGCGGCGGCCTGCTGATGGGCTACACCCGCGAGGCCGCGGCCCGCTACTCGTTCCTGCTCGCCATCCCGGCCGTCCTCGCGTCCGGCGCCTTCGAGCTGAAGGACGCGAGCAATGGCGGTCATGTGTCGTGGGGCCCCACGATCTTCGCGACGATCATCGCCTTCGTGGTGGGCTACGCGGTGATCGCATGGTTCATGAAGTTCATCACGACGAAGTCCTTCATGCCCTTCGTCTACTACCGCATCCTGCTCGGCATCCTCCTGTTCATCCTCGTCGGCGCCGGCACGCTCAGCCCGCACGCGGGGGAATCGGCGGGATGAGGCGAGGGCCTTCGTTGTGACGTGCGGGGCGCCGGGCTCTGCCTGGTGAGGCGGCACAGCCTCACCCCGGAGAAGGCTTGAGCCCGGCGCCGAGGGCGACGATGCCGTCGAGCATCGTGGAGACCGGGTTGGGACGACCAGGAAGCCGATGAGCTTCGGCACGGACTGCGCGACCTTGGACCAGGCGTCGCTGCGGCTCTCTCTGTTACGCCGTACGGGTCACGATCAAGGGCCACGACAAAGGGCCAGGTCACAGCCCCCAGAGTCCCTTGGCGAGCGTCGTGATCCCGCCGCCGAGGGCCAGCAGCAGCACGAGCCTGCGGGCCTGGCGCTCCGGGACACGGGCGGCGATCGCCCTGCCGATCACGGCGCCCGCCGCCATCGCGGCCACGGCAAGGACCCACACCGGTGCGGCGAGGCGCGGCACTCCGTTGGCCGCCACGGAGAAGGCGTTCACCACGACTCCGTAGAACAGCGCGTTCGGCACGAACTCCCGTACCGTCCAGCCCGCGTTGACCGCGTACAAGGAGACCGGCGGACCGCCCACACCCGCCGACGCGTTCATGAACCCACCCGCCGCACCAGCGGCGAGCGCCCCCTTCCTGCCGCGCAGGACGGGCATCCGGACGCCCCGCATCACCAGCAGCACCGCCACGCTCACCAGGGCGCCCATGGCGGTCAGCAGCACGGGCTCGGGCAGCCGCCGGGCCGCCCACGTACCGGCGGGGACGGTGCACACCGCCGCCGCCACCAGCGGGACCATCGCGGAGGGGCGCACCTGCCGCCAGGCGCCTGCCAGGCCGACCACGCTGATCGCACAGCCGGCGCAGTTCGCGAGGACCACGCCTTCGGCCGGGCCGAGGATCAACACCAGGGCGGGCACCGTGACGAGCGCGAACCCCATGCCCGTGAGCCACTGCACCGACGCACCCAGGAGGACGATGGAGCCGAGCAGGACATCCGCCGTCCAACCGCTCGCCACAGGCGGCTCCTCACCTGGTCCGTTGAGTGATCCATCACAGCCTCCCCCGCGCACCGACCCCAACACCAGCCCCTCGACGCTCACTTGGAGGATCTGCCCAGTAGCGGACAGTTCCGATTGTCGTAGCCATCCCCTAGGCTTGACCGCATGCCCTTAAGCTCTCAGCCCTCTGGTTCCGTGCGGTCTGCCGCGGAGTTGAACGAGCGGATCCGCGGCCTGTGGCTGCGCGCCGACGGCCGCCTCTCGGCCGAACAGCGGCGGGAGTACGAACAGTTGGTGACCGAGTGGGCGGCGGCCGTGCGCGAAGAGGTCGTGAAGGCGGCGTAGGCGCGGCCCAGTTGGCGCCGGTTCGCCCGCTCACACCGGAGCGATGAACTCCTCGATGCGGTCCAGGGTCGAGGCCGTATCCGTGTGTACGTGACCTGCCATCCCCAGTGCCCGCGCTGCCGTGACATTGGCGGGCATGTCGTCGATGAACAGCGACCCTTCCGGCTCGGCGCCAAGCCGCCCCAGCGCGATCTCGTAGATCCGCGGGTCCGGCTTGGCGCAACCGACCTCGCAGGACAGGACCAGCTCGTCGGCGATGTCGACCAGGCCGCCGTCCGTCATCCGCTCCCGCAGCCCGGGCCAGGTGTTGCTGACCACGGCGGTCGGCACGCCCGCCCCGCGCAGGGTGCGCAGCCGAGCGACCAGCGCCGCGTCCCAGGTCTCCCGGGCCGCCAGATCGCGCCGCAGCTCACCGATCAGGTCCGGGCCGATCCGCAGGCGCTCCCGGACGGTGTCCCACCAGGCGTCCTCGCCGACACGGCCGATGAGAACGCCGGTGTCGTTGCCGTCGTACAGGGCGGCCAGGAAGTCGGCGGGCGAGAGGCCGAGCCGCTCGCCCCAGGCTGCCGCGACGCCGGGCAGGTAATCGGGGACCAGCACGCCACCGGCGTCGATCAGTACGCTGCGGTTACGCGGGCTCATGAGCAGTACCTTCGCTATCGGCGGGACGCGGCGCTACTCGCCACGCTCGGCGGGCATCTCGCCGGCCAGGACGACGCCCCCGGCCCTGACGAGCGGACCGGACGGATCACCGTACGGCTGCCGCGCGACGCGGCCGACGCTGCCGTCGACGCATGGCGGCGCGACGAGACCGACCGGTTCGACGACGAGTCCCCCGAGCAGGCCCAACTACGCGATGAGGCAGCCGAGTTGGCGCTGATCGGCCTGGCGATCGAGGAGCGCGGCAGGTACGAGGGCGATGAGCTCGTCGTCGAGCTCGACCCGGCCTCGCTGGCGGCGGCGCGACGCAGCCGGGCGCTCCGCGGGTAGTGCGGTGAAACCTGCGGGCCGGTGGGGGCTGGTCGCGCAGTTCCGGTACCGCACGGGCCCAGGGTTCGTACCTGCACGACCCTTGGCTGCGCACCCCCGGTGCCCAACACTGAGCCGATGACGCAGCGTGTGGAACTCGCGGCCGTGCTCGACCGGTTGGCCATCGACGCCCTGATCACCGAGTACGCGGTCACCGTCGACGACGGCGACTGGGACGCCTACCGGAAGCTGTTCGCTCCGGACGGCCGTGCGGACTACCGCTCGGCCGGTGGCATCGAGGCAGGCGCCGACGACATCGCCGGATGGCTCGCCGACACGATGCGGCTCTTCCCGATGCGCCAGCATCTGATCGTCAACCGCAGACTCCGGTTCGGGACCCTGGAGCAGGACACCGGCGACACGGCCCATGTACAGGCCGACTATGTGAACCCCATGCGGTTCGCGCGGGACGGCGGTGGGGCGTCCACGGCGCCGGACTTCGTGTGCGGCGGCAGGTACGCGTTCGCGGCGCTGCGGACGCACGCCGGCTGGCGGCTGCGGCAGGTGGTCGTCGAGGAGAGGTGGCGGCAGAGCCCCGTACAGCACGACCAGAACTCCGCCGCCGGATGAGTGCCACAGACACGGGCGGCGTCCGCCTGTCCTAGATCGTCGCGGGCGCGCACACTGGGAACACGACCGGGCGTCGAGGACCGAGGAGGCGCTGCATGGAGGCAGTCGGCGACGACCGGAGCAGGTGGCGGGCCCGTCTGACGCCCCCCGCGGGCCGGGAGCTGCTCGCTTCTCCCCGGTGGCGCGGCGCCGTCGCCGTGCTGGTCGGCGCGCTGCCTGCCCTCGCCTTCCCCGCTCCCTCTCTGTGGTGGTTCGCCTACGTCGCGCTCGTGCCGTGGATCCTGCTCGCCCGCTCGGCGGGCACCGGCCGCCGGGCCGCGCTCGACGGCTGGCTCGGCGGCATCGGGTTCATGATCGCCGTGCACCACTGGCTGCTGCCGAGCCTGCATGTGTTCACCCTCGTCATCGCCGCGCTGCTCGGCCTGCTGTGGGCGCCCTGGGCCTGTCTTGTGCGGCGCTTCCTGGGCGGGGCCGCGTCGCCGGGGCGGACGGCGGCCGCGCTGCTCGTCCTGCCGTCCGGCTGGCTGATGGTCGAACTGGTCAGGTCCTGGGAGGGCTTGGGCGGCCCCTGGGGGCTGCTCGGATCGAGCCAGTGGCAGGTCGCCCCCGCGCTGCGCCTCGCGTCGGTGGGCGGGGTGTGGCTGGTCAGCGCCTTCATCGTCGCCGTCAACGTCGGCATCGCGGTACTCGTCGTGGCGCACACCGGACGGGCCCTCGGGACGACCCGCATTCCGGCCGTCGCCGGGCTCATGACCGTCGCCACGGTCACCACATCCGCCTGGGCCTGGGCGCCGCGCCCCGAGCCCGCCGGACATATCCGGGTCGCCGTCGTCCAGCCCGGCGTGATCGACGGGGCCGGCAGCGTGGACAAGCGGCTCGCGCGCGAGGAGGCGCTGACCCGCTCCCTGGCGGACCGGGACCTGGACCTCGTCGTCTGGGGCGAGAGCAGCGTCGGCCACGACCTGACACAGCGCCCCGACGTCGCGCGCCGGATAGCGGCACTGGCACGCGAGACCGGCGCCGACATCCTGGTGAACGTGGACGCCCGCCGCTCCGACGGGCCCGGCATCTTCAAGAGCTCCGTCCTGGTGGGCCCGCAGGGACCGACCGGCGACCGCTACGACAAGATGCGGCTCGTCCCCTTCGGCGAGTACGTCCCCGCCCGCTCGCTCCTCGGCTGGGCGACGTCCGTGGGCAAGGCGGCGGGCGAAGACCGGATACGCGGCGAACGGCCGGTCGTGATGAACGTCGGGGACGGCCTCAAGGTCGGTCCGCTGGTCTGCTTCGAATCGGCGTTCCCCGACATGAGCCGTCATCTGACGCGCGAGGGCGCCCAGTTGCTGCTCGCGCAGTCGTCCACCTCGACGTTCCAGTCCAGCTGGGCCCCCGAGCAGCACGCCTCGCTCGCGGCGGTGCGGGCCGCAGAGACAGGGCGCCCCATGGTGCACGCCACGCTCACCGGCGTCTCGGCGGTGTACGGCGCGGACGGCGAGCGCCTGGGGGCCCCGCTCGGCACATCGGCGAGCGCCACAGCGACGTACGAGATACCGCTGGCCAAGGGCGTCACGCCGTACGTCAGGTTCGGCGACTGGCCCGTGTACGCGGCCCTGGCCGCGCTCGCCGCCCTGTGCGCGGCCGAGGGCGTGCGTTCGCTCAGGCGGCCTGCTCCTGAGCCGCGCGGACCACGCGCTCGCACAGCTCATGGGTCGCCAGCGCATCCCGGGCGCTGAGCACCTTTCCGGCACGCACGGCGTCGAGGAAGGAGTGCACCGCCTGCTCGATGCCGCGCTGCCGGGCGACCGGCACCCAGTCGCCGCGCCGCCGCACGGTGGGCTGGCCCTTGTGGTCGACGACCTCGGCGAGGTTGAGCACCTGCCGCTTGGTGTCCTGCCCCGAGACCTCGAGGATCTCCTCGGTGGAGCCGCTCATCCGGTTCATCACGCCGAGCGCCGTGAACCCGTCGCCCGCGAGCTGCAGCACGATGTGCTCCAGGAGCCCGTCCGCGATCCGGGCCCGCACACCGACGTGGTCGATCGGTCCCGGCGCCAGGAAGCGCAGGGTGTCGACGACATGGATGAAGTCGTCGAGGACGAGGGTGCGCACGTCCTCGGGCAGGCCGATGCGGTTCTTCTGCATCAGGATCAGCTCGCGCGGGTGATCCAGGCATTGCGCGTAGCCGGGTGCGAGGCGGCGGTTGAAGCCGACGGCGAGGCTGGTTCCGCGCTCCTCGGCGAGCCGCACGAGCCGCTCGGAGTCGGCGAGTTCGTACGCGAGGGGCTTGTCGACGTAGACGGGTACGTCCGCTTCGAGCAGCCGCGTCACGATCTCGGGGTGCGCGGCGGTCGACGCGTGCACGAACGCGGCGTCCAGGTCCTGGGCGAGCAGCGCGTCCAGGTCGGTGTGACAGCGCTCGTCGGGGATGTGGTGGACGCCCGCGATCCGGGCGAGGGTCGCGGGCGTGCGCGTCTGCAGGTGCAGCTCGACCCCCGGCAGGGTGGTGAGCACCGGCAGATAGGCCTTCTGCGCGATGTCACCGAGTCCGATGCAGCCGACCTTCACACTGTCTCCTCTAGCGCTGTACGTGTTGCTCGTGCCGTACGCGTTGCTCCTGCTGGACGCGTTCCGTTCCCGCAGCATACGGCGGCTGCGGTGGGCGCCAGTCGGCGATCGAGGCGAAGCCGCGCAGGATCAGGTCGGGTGCCAGGCGGGCCGCCGCGCCGACGAGGGTGTTGCGTACGGCGATGAGCGGGGCGCTCGTCAGATGGGTCATCCGGGCGGTGCGTGCCGCCTGCCGGACGATCGCGGTGGTGCGCGGCACCCGCACCGCGCTGTAGGCGGCGAGCCCGGCGGACAGGTCGCCGCCGGGTGCCGCGTGGTGGGCGAGCACCACGGCGTCCTCGATGGCCTGGTTGCCGCCCTGGCCGAGGCTGGGCGTCATGGCGTGCGCGGCGTCGCCGACGAGGGCGGTGCGGCCCCGGTGGTAGGCGGTGAGCGGTGTGGTCAGGTGGCGTACGTCGCTGCGCAGGATGTCCTTGGGGCGCGCGGCGTCGATGATCGCGGGGATCGGGTCGTGCCAGTCGGCGAAGCGGCGGGCCAGCTCGGCCTTCTCGCCGTCGGGGCTGTGGCCGCCCTCGGGCACGGTGGCGGTGCCGTACGCGTAGATCCTGCCGTCCTTGAGCGGGTGCGTTCCCCAGACTCCGCCGCGCCCCCAGGTCTCGTGCGGCTCGAAGGGGCGGTCGGGGGCGGGGACGACCAGGCGCCAGGCGGTGAATCCCGCGTACGCCGGCTGCGGATGTGCCGGGAAAAGGGCCGTGCGCACGGCCGAGTTGATGCCGTCGGCGCCGATCACGAGGTCCGCCTCGATAGTGCCTTCGTCGGTGGTGACGACGGCCCTGCGGTCGGCCGCGCCGGGGTCGGTGAGCTCCGCGCGCACCCCGGTGCGCAGGGCGTCCGCGGGCAGCGCGGAGACGAGCAGGTCGACGACGGTCGCGCGGTGCAGCAGCACGAGCGAGCCGCCGAACTCCCGCGAGGCCGCCGTGGCGCTGGTCCGCACGAGCCAGCGTCCGTTCTGCGCGCGCATCCCGCCGCCGCCCTCCCAGGCGGCGAGCTCGCGGACCCGCTCGCCGAGGCCGAGGACGTCCAGGGCCCGCTGGGAGTTGAGGGCGAGCGCGATGCCGGCGCCGACGGGCTCCAGTGTGGTCGCCCGCTCCAGGACGGTGACCCGCCAGCCCGACAGGTGCAGGCCGATGGCGGCGGTGAGCCCGCCGATGCCGCCGCCGATGACGACCGCGTACGGCCGCTCGCCCTGCTGTGGACGCCGTGCTCGCTGTCCCTGTGCCATGGCTCCTCCTCCGACTCTGCTCACTACACCTGTAGTGGTCGATGACTCGACCGTACTACACCTGTAGTGGTTGGCGGTAGGGTTGCCCCATGTCCGTACGCAGCGCGGGGACGCCGCGCACCGAACTGATCGCCGACACGGCGCTCGCCCTGCTCACCGAGCGCGGTATGCGCGGCCTGACGCACCGGGCGGTGGACGAGGCGGCGGGACTGCCGCAGGGCTCCACGTCGAACCACGCACGCACCCGCCTCGCGCTCCTGGAGACGGTGGTGCGCCGGCAGGCGGAGCGCGAGGCGGTGGTGCTCGATCCCGACGAGCTGCCGGACCCCGCAGGCGGCCGCGAGGCACTGATCGCCTCGCTCGCCCTTGCAGTGCACCGCTACCTCTCCGGCGACTTCCGCCAACTCCTCGTCTCCCGCTACGAGCTGGCCCTCGAGGCGACCCGCAGACCGGAGCTGCGGGCCTATTACGACGCGGCGGGAGCGCAGTTCAGGGAGCCGTTGACGGCGATGCTGCGGGCCGCGGGGTCGAAGGACCCCGAGCGGCACACGCTGACCCTTGTGGCGTGGACGGACGGGCTGTTGTTCACGTGCGTGGCCGGCACGTACCACGCCACGGTCCCGAGCGAACAGGACCTGCGCGCGGGCTTCCGGGAGTTGCTGCGGGGGATGTTGGGGTAATCGGGTGGGTGGGCGGGAAAAAACCGCCGCGAAGCGGCGCGCAACGCGGAGTCAACCCGCAGACAAATGCGGCACTCCCAGCGGCAGCGCCCCTTCACCCATGCGGGGCATTCTGGCCCGCCGCCCTTCCCGCAGGGCGGGACAACGCAGCAGAGTTGCCCGAATGCACCGAACCACGACCACCGCGACGCTCCTGGTATCCGTGGCGGTCACCGCCGTCTCCGGGTGTGTGAGCGTCGAGCGGAAGCCCGCGCAAGGACCGGCCCCCGTGTCCGCACCGCCCCCGGCGCCGCGCCCGGACGGCAGCGCCCGCCCCCGGATCGTGGAGGCCCCCGCGCGGGAGGCGCTCGACCTCATCGGGCCGCCCCGCAGTCCGACCCCCAGCACTACCGGCACCGCGGCGACGGTCCCGGCGGCGCCGCCCCGCACACCCCGCCCCGAGCGGCCCGAGCGTCCCGAACGCCCCAGCGATCCCCCGCACCGCCACGGCGACCGAGCCGCGAACCCCGCCCTGCCCGCGCTTCCCTCGGCCGCACCCACCGTCCTGGACGTCTGCGCCCTGGGCGAGGAGTACGGCAGCTGGCAGCCGGGCAGCCCCGAATCCGTCATCTGCGAGGGCACCTACGGGCGTTGACGCGCAGCCGCCCGGCCCCCGCCGTGTCCGCCCCGGCTCACTCCACGTCGCTGCCCTCCCCCAGCCGCAGCTCCAGCCTGCCGATGGCCGCCCGGATCCCGTCCCCGTACCCGTCGTCCCCCAACGTGCCCACGGCTGCCCGTGCCCGGCGGATGTGGCTGCGCGCCGCCTCGGGGCGCTCCAGCTTCACGTAGTCGGCCGCCAGGTTGAGGTGCAGGGAGGGATAGAAGCCGCGGACCGCGATCGACTGGTGGTGCTCGTGCAGCCGCTCGTCCGTCAGCTCGTCGGCCGCCGACAACGCCCGCAGGTCCCAGGCCAGTTCGTCCGTGGGGTCCTCCTGCGTGTCCGCCATGTAGTGCGCGAGCGTGCAGCGGTGCAGCGGGTCGCCCTCCTCGCCGATCTCCGACCACAGGTCGAGGAAGCGGCCCTGCGCCTCCTCCCGGTCGCCCCCGTGGTGCAGCATGACCGCCTGCCCGATCCGCGTCATCATGGCGTCTTCCGCCGCCTGCTCCTGCTGCTCCGCCACCGGATCCTCCACACTCGTACGCCCATCGTGCAAACCGATCACGACGCTAACCGCAGCCACTGACAATCACGGTCAGGCGCGATCGGGCGCGGGGCGCTCACGCGTACCGCTGGGCCAGCCCGGTGACGGTTCTCGCCAGCTCGGCGCGGAGTTCGGGCGGTCCGAGCACCTCGGCTTCGAGGCCGAGCCTGAGCAGGTCGCTCACGGCGACCGGCAGCGTCTCGACCTCCAGGTCGACCACCCGCCGGCCCTCCGCGTCCGGCCCGCCCGCCGCCTCCACGGCCCGCGCCCCGGCCGCCCCGAACAGCGCGGGCAGCAGCCGAAGGCCGGCCGGGGAGACCCGCACCCGTGCCGTGCCCCGCAGCACCCGGGCCTGCAGGTCCTGGGATGCCGCCTGCCAGTACGCGGCCAGGTCGAACCCCGCGGGGCGCTCGGACGGTTCGTGACGGTCCCCCGCCGCCACGTCCAGGAAGCGCGAGACACGGTACGTGCGCACGGTGCCGTCGGCGGTCGCCACCAGGTACCAGTTGCCCGCCTTGAGGACGAGGCCCAGGGGGTGCAGTTCGCGGTGCACCTCGCCGCCCCAGCGTCGGTAGTGCGCCCGCAGGACCCGTCGTCGCCACACGGCGTCGGCGACGACGGGCAGCAGCGGCGCGGGGTCGGCCGCCCGGAACCAGCCCTCGGCGTCGAGCAGGAAGCGCTCCTGGATCCGCCGGGACCGCTCACCGAGCCCGGCGGGCAGTGCGGCACCCAACTTGAGCTGGGCGGTGACCAGTTCGGCGCCCAAGCCGAGATCGGCGGCAGCCGCCGGCATGCCCGCGAGGGCCAGCGAGTCCGCCTCGTCGTCGGTGAGGCCGGTAAGCCGGGTGCGATAGCCGTCCATCAGCCGGAAGCCGCCCGCCGGGCCGCGCTCGGCGTACACGGGCACTCCGGACGCGGCCAGCGCCTCCACGTCCCGGTAGACGGTGCGGACCGACACCTTGAGCTCGTCGGCCAGTTCGGGCGCGGTCATGCGCCCGCGGTTCTGGAGCAGCAGGAGCAGGGCGAGAACCCGGTCGGCGCGCATGCGGTCAAGTGTGCACCGGTACCTGACAGAAGGTGTCAGGTACCGGTGACAGGCTCCTCTCATGACGACGAACGCCACAGCCGACGACACGACGACGACCACCACCACCGGCGCCTTCACGTTCACCAACTGGGACGAGAAGCCGGTCGCAGGCAGCGACGGCGGCGCACGCATCGCGCACGCCGCCGTCACCAACGACTTCACCGGCGCCATCGAGGCCACCGGCACGTCGTGCGAGTACGCCCTCGTGTACACCGGCGAGGCCACCGGCGCCTTCGTCGGCTACGAGTTCATCGAAGGGACCGTCGGCGGCCGCGAGGGCTCCTTCGTCCTGGAGCAGCGCGGCACCTTCGGCGCCGACGGCATCACCTGCACCGTCACCGTCCAACCCGGCTCGGGATCGGGCGAGTTGGCGGGCCTCACCGGCACCGGTTCGTTCACGGCGCGGCACGGCGACTCCACCGTGCCGTACACCTTCACGTACGACATCGGCTGAGCTCAGCCGATGTCCGGGATGCGCCAGTCGATCGGCTCGTGCCCCTGCGCCGCCACCGCCTTGTCGATCTGGGTGAAGGGGTGCGAGCCGAAGAACTTCTTCGCGGAGAGCGGCGAGGGGTGCGCGCCCTTCACCACGACGTGCCGCTCCTCGTCGATGAGCGGGAGCTTCTTCTGGGCGTAGTTGCCCCACAGGACGAAGACGGCCGGGTCGGGGCGTTCGGCCACCGCGCGGATCACGGCGTCCGTGAACTTCTCCCAGCCCTTGCCCTTGTGGGAGTTGGCCTCGCCGGCGCGGACCGTGAGCACCGCGTTCAGGAGCAGGACGCCCTGCTCGGCCCACGGCATCAGATAGCCGTTGTCCGGCACCGGATGGCCGAGCTCTTCCTTCATCTCCTTGTAGATGTTCCGCAGCGAGGGCGGGGTCTTCACGCCGGGCCGCACGGAGAAGCAGAGGCCGTGGCCCTGTCCTTCGCCGTGGTACGGGTCCTGGCCGAGGATGAGCACCTTGACATCCTCGTACGGCGTCGCGTCCAGGGCGGCGAAAACCTCGTCGCGCGGAGGGTAGACGGGACCTTTCTCCCGCTCTTCCTCGACGAACTCGGTGAGCTCCTTGAAGTAGGGCTTCTGCAGCTCCTCGCCGAGGACTCCGCGCCAGGACGCGGGCAGCATGGCGATGTCGGTCACGTCAACAACCTCCGGTGTGCGGTCACTTCTCACCACAGAACCTACCGGCGACCACTGACAATCGATCCGATCACCCTGCTGCCCGCCACCACTGCCGGCCGGCCTTGCGCTTACCAGCTGGTCTTGCGCTGCAGCTCCCACATCATCATGATCGCCGAGGGGTCGAGGGCGCGCTCGCCGCCCGCGATCTCCTCGCTCGCCATGATGTACTGCTTGCCCTGCCACAGCGGAAGCAGCCGCGCGTCGTCGACGAGGAGCTGCTGCGCCCGCTCGAAGTCGTCGGCCACGGCGCCCCGGTCGGCCTCACGGCGCGAGTGCGGCAGGACCTCGTCGGTGATCTCCGGTACCGGATAAGGCGTGTTGAGCACGTTCTTCTCGCCGACGAACGGCGCGATGAAGTTCTCCGCGTCGGGGAAGTCGGGGAACCAGCCACGGCCGAAGACCGGGTACTCGCCCTTCTTGGTGCCCGCGTCGAACTCCGTCCAGGGACGGCTCTTGAGCGTGATCTTGAACAGGCCGGACGCCTCGAGCTGCCGCTTGATCTCGGCGAACTCGGGTGCGGTGGCCGAGCCGTAGCGGTCGGTCGTGTACCAGAGCGTGAGCGGCACCGGCGCGGTGATGCCCGCCTTCCGCAGGATCTCCTTTGCCTTGTCCGTGCTGGGGTCTCCGTAGTCGTCGAAGAAGCCGGTGCCGTGCCCGGTCAGCCCCTGGGGGACCATCGAGTACAGCGGTTCGACGGTGTCCTGGTAGATCTTGTGGGCGATCGCCCCGCGGTCGATGACCTGGGCGAAGGCCTGGCGTACCGGCTTCTTCCTGGCCCAGGGGTCGTCGGGGTTGAAGACCAGGTAGCGGATCTCGGTGCCCGCGCCCTCGACCAGCTGGATGCCCTCGCGCCGGTGCTTGCCCTGCATCTCGACGATGTCCTGGGACGCGAGGCCACGGAAGGTCACGTCGATCTGCTTGTTCTTGAGGGCGGACACCATGGCGGACGACTTCTTGAAGTAACGGATCGTGACGGCGTCGTTCTTGCGGTCCGCCGAGCCGTCGTAGTAGTCGTTCTTGACCAGCTCCGCCCGTTCGCCGGGCTTGTACGACTCCAGGGCGTACGGCCCCGATCCGGCGATCTCGTTGCCCGCACGGAGCTTGTCGGCCGGGTACTCCGCGGGGTCGACGATCGACATGGCCGGCGTCGCGAGCACGAACGGGAAGGTGGCGTCCGACTTCTTGAGCCGGAATGTGACCGTCCGGTCACCCTTCGTCTCGACCTTGTCGAGCGAGCCGAGCAGACCCGCGGGCCCGCCCTCCACGTCGATGCGCCGCATCCGGTCGAAGGTGAACTTGACGGCCTTCGCGTCGAGCTTGTGACCGTTGGAGAACTTCTGATCCTCGCGCAGTTCGCAGGTGAAGACGGTGTTGGACGCATCGGCGAACTTGCAGGACCGGGCTGCGTCCGGCTCGGGCTCCGCGGCCCCGGTCGGGAAGCTCAGCAGCGTCTGGAAGACGTTCCGGTACAGCTCCCAGGAGCTGTCCCAGGCGGCCGCCGGGTCGAGAGTGCTGGGGGCACTCATGGTGCCGACGGTGATCTGCTGCTCCTCGTCCTCACCGTCGGACGAGATCACTCCGCACCCTGCGAGCAGGGATATCGACAGCAGTCCCGCGGCCGGCCGCAGGCCCCGGCGGGACAGTCCGGCAGGGCCTCGAAGACCCGCCGCCACCACCGGGCGAACTTCACTGAACACGCGCACGCTCCTCGATCGGCCATGCCATGGGTCGGGAGACAATATCGCAATGCCCCGCCGGGCCAACTTGCGGCGCCGACGGGGTACTTGATGCGTATGTACGTCCCTATAAGCGGTGTACGCAGCGGTTTCGAGGGCTTCGTCAGCCGACGCCCGCATTGAGGAAGATGCCCCCATCGACCACGAGTGTCTGGCCCGTGATCCAGTCGGACTGGCTCGAGGTGAGGAAGGCGGCGGCGCCGCCGATGTCCTCGGGCACACCGAGCCGCCCCAGCGGGTACGCGGCGGCGGCCTCCTCCTCACGGCCCTCGTAGAGTGCCTGCGCGAACTTGGTCTTGACCACGGCGGGCGCGATCGAATTGACCCGGACCTTGGGCGCGAACTCGTGCGCCAGCTGCAGGGTGAGGTTGACCATGGCGGCCTTGCTCATCCCGTACGCGCCGATGAACGGCGATGCGGAGACGCCGGCGACGGAGGCGATGTTCACGATCGCGCCGCCGTTCTCGCTCTGCCAGGCCTTCCAGGTCTGCTGGGCGAAACCGAGCGCCGAGATCACATTGGTCTCGAAGACCTTGCGCGCCACATTGAGGTCGAGCTCCGCGATCGGCCCGAACACCGGGTTCGTACCGGCGTTGTTGATCAAGAAGTCGACCCGCCCGAAGGCCTCCATGGCGCGCTCGACGGCGACCGCCTGGTGGGCCTCGTCGTGGGCCTTGCCCGCGACGCCGATCACCCGGTCGGCGCCGAGCTTCTCGACGGCCTCCTTGAGGGCTTCCTCGCCCCGTCCGGTGATGCAGACGCGGTCACCGCGGGCGACGAGCGCCTCGGCGATGCCGTAGCCGATGCCGCGGCTCGCGCCCGTGACGAGCGCGGCCTTTCCACTGTCCTGCACTGCCATCTCGACATCCCTCCGGGCTAGTTGAGCGGGCCGCCGGCCACGTACATGACCTGGCCGGAGACAAAGCCCGCGGCGTCGCCGGTGAAGAAGGCGATGGCGTTGGCGATGTCCTCGGGGCGGCCCACGCGCTGCACCGGGATCTGGCTGGCGGCCGCGGCCTGGAAGTCCTCGAAGCCCATGCCGACGCGGTCGGCGGTGGCCTTGGTCATCTCGGTGACGATGAAGCCGGGGGCGACCGAGTTGGCGGTGACGCCGAACTTGCCGAGCTCCTTGGCGAGGGTCTTGGTGAAGCCCTGCAGACCGGCCTTGGCCGCCGCGTAGTTGACCTGGCCGCGGTTGCCGAGCGCGGAGGACGAGGAGAGGTTCACGATCCGGCCGAACTTGGCGTCCACCATGTGCTTCTGGATCGCGCGGGACATCAGGAACGCGCCGCGCAGGTGCACGTTCATGACCGTGTCCCAGTCTCCGGCGCTCATCTTGAAGAGCAGGTTGTCGCGGAGCACACCGGCGTTGTTCACGAGGATCGTGGGCGCGCCGAGCTCCTGGGCGATGCGCTCGATGGCGGCCTCGACCTGCGCCTCGTCGGACACGTCGCAGCCGACGGCGATCGCCCGGCCACCGGCGCCGGTGATCTGCGCGACGGTGTCCTTGCAGGCGGCCTCGTCGAGGTCGATCACCGCGACGGCGCGGCCCTCGACGGCCAGGCGCACGGCGGTCGCCGCGCCGATGCCTCGCGCTGCTCCGGTCACGACCGCGACGCGCTGCTCAGTGGTGGACATGCTGGTTCTCCTCGCCCTTGGGATGCGGCTCTACGGTACGCCCCAATGGTGAGCGACCGCTTAGTACCTTCAGCTGAACGAGACGCTAGAAGCCCTGGCACCCGGTGTCAACGGCACACCGGGCCTGTGATTCTTTACCTCACCAGGAGGTCGAGCAGCCGGTCCAGCTCTGCGCCCGGATCGGCGGTGAGTCCGGTGTGCACCGGCCCCGGCTGGACGACGGTCGAGCGCGGCGCGATCAGCCACCGAAAGCGCCGCCCCGCATCGTCCCGCTCGGCCTGACCCGCGCCTTCACCGCCCGCGCAGATCCGCTCGACGGCGGCAAGGGCGGCCCGTACGCCGCCCACGTCGGCCTTCGGGTCGAGGGCCCGCAGCTTGTCCTCGTCCAGATGCGTACGGGCGGCCACGAAGGATTTGGCGCGGCAGTAGAGCACGACCCCCGCGTTGAACTGCTCGCCGCGCTCCACCCGCGGCACGACCCGCACCAGCGCGTACTCGAAGACATCCCGCTCGGTCACTGGGTGCGCCCCTTCCGGTGCGGCTCGGGGAGATCGATCCGTTCGTGAATGGTCTTGGCTCGCGGCAGCAGCGCCGCCACATAGGCGCGGCGCACGGCGTCCGGGTCCTCGAAGCCCGGCTCGTCCACCAGCCACTCGTCGGGTACGTCGGCGGCGGCCGCCGCGAGGATTTCCTCGGTGACCAGCGGCGCGAGCTCGGCGGCGGCCGCGGCGACGTCGGGCCGGAAGGGAGCAAGGGCGTGGTCGGACGCGTCGTACGGCTTGGCGGCGGCGGTCTCGGCGGTGCGCCAGTTGTGGTGCCAGATCATGCTCGCGCCGTGGTCGATGAGCCAGAGATCGCCGTGCTTGACCAGCATGTTCGGGTTGCGCCAGGAACGGTCGACGTTGTTGATCAGCGCGTCGAACCACACGACGCGGCCGGCCTCGGCCGGATCCACCGCGTACCCGAGCGGGTCGAAGCCGAGCGCGCCCGACAGGAAGTCCATCCCCAGGTTCAGGCCGCCGCTCGCCTTGAGCAGCTCCTGCACCTGCTGCTCGGGTTCGCCGAGGCCGATCACGGGGTCGAGCCGGATCCGGGTCAGGCGCGGCACCCGCAGGCCGAGGGCGCGCGCGAGCTGCCCGCAGATGACCTCGGCGACGAGTGTCTTGCGGCCCTGTCCGGCGCCGGTGAACTTCATGACGTACGCGGCGTACGTTCCCTCGTCGTCGACCGCCTCGACGAGGCCGGGGAGCGATCCGCCCTCCCGCAGGGGCGTCGCGTAGCGGACCGCGGTGACTTCGGTGAGCATTGCCCCAGGTTAATGCCGGTGTGCATACGGGCCTTCATGCCGGTGCGAACGCGGGTCGCGCAAGAAGTGCTTGAGCCTTTGAACACGGCGCGGCGCGGCCTCGTACCACCTGGCATGACCGTTTCCAGGAATTCCCTGCCCGCTCCCTCCCGTCGTTCCGTCGTCGCCGCCGCGGGTGCCGTCAGTCTTGCCGCCGCCCTCACCGCCTGCGGCGACAGCGACGACAGTTCCGACCAGTACGGCGCGGACGACTCCGCACCGGCCGAGAAGGAGTCCCCGGACGGTGCGGGGTCGTCCGGTGGCGCCGGCGGTGCGGTGCTCGCCAAGACGTCGGAGATCCCCGTGGGCGGCGGCAAGATCTTCAAGGCCGAGGGGGTGGTGGTGACCCAGCCGACGAAGGGCGAGTTCAAGGCCTTCTCGAACCGCTGCACACACAAGCAGTGCCCGGTGACGAGCGTCGAAGGCGGCACCATCAACTGCCCTTGTCACGGCAGCAAGTTCGACATCACCGACGGCAGCGTGAAGGCGTCACCCGCCCCCGCCCCGCTGCCCGCCACCGAGATCAGCGTGGACGGGGACTCCATCAAACTGGCCTAGGGCCTGTCTGATGGGTCCTGCCGGGGTCGCGACCCCTGGCACGCACATCTGCCGCGTTGTCGTCGGTTGCCAACGCTCCGCGTTGTCGCCCTCCTCCGCCTTGCAGCTGCACGCACCAGGGCCCGCTCGGCCCTGCTGAATCGGCACCCGGCGCGAAGACCGGCCCGACCCATCGGACAGGCCCTAGGAGGCGGGCGGCGCCGGCGGCCACGGAATGTCGGCGAGGAGCGGGAGCACGATCCCTTCCTCGTAGTCGAGGTGGGCCAGCAACTCCTTGGACATCCGGGCCAGTTCGGCCCGGAAGTGCTCGGGGTCGGCCGTCCCGACGTCGGCGAGCAGGGCGACAAGGTCGTCCTGGATGCGCGCCACCGTGCGGTGTTCCTCCTGGATGCGGTCCATGGCCTCCCGAAGATGCGGATGGTGGTGTGCGACCACGGGGAAGACATGGCCGTCCTCGCTGGTGTGGTGGAACTCCAGGGTCTGGCAGAACGCCAGGCAGTGCTGCCGGATCTGCAGCCCGAGGCCGGGCGCGGGCGGCTCGCCGGGCCCCTGGTGGGCCGCCCGTGCGGCGAAGTGGGCGTCGGTCTCGGCGCTCACGTGCCGCAGTTGATGGCGCAGCCAGGTGTGGATCTCCAGGATCTTGTCGGCGAGGCTTGTGACCTCACGGGGCCCTTCACCCGGGGCGGGTTCGGAGCGCTCCAGGGCCACGACCGGCAGGATCCTGGTGGTCCGCTCCTGGTAGTCGGCGTATCCGGGCACGGCTTCGACGACACGCCGGAAGAGCCGGTCACGGCGCTCTCCTTCGGCGGGGACGGCGATCGCTTCGAACTCCTCGCCGCCGATCTCCACGCCGACCCCGGGGTGGGCGAGCAGGTTGTGGTACCAGGCGGGGTGGCGTGGCGAGCCGAGGTTGGACCCGACGACGAGCAGCAGGTCGTCGACGCGCACATAGCCGAGAGGGGCGGTGGTCCGCTCCCCCGACTTGGCGCCGGTGGTGGTGAGCAGGAGGAGATCGCCGCCTTCGAAGGGGCCACCGACCTTCCCCCCGTTGGCTCGGAACTCTTCGATGACGGACTGGTTGAACGACGTGGGCATGCTGAGGTGACTCTCCAGGCAAGAAGGTGAAGTCCGCGCAGGACGACAGGACATGCGTCCGCGCAGGACGAGGAAAGGGAGGGGGACGCCGAGCGCGATTGATGCGCTTGCGTCAGTACGTCGGTCGACGCGCTCGCGTCAGATACGGCGCGTCAGATACGGGATGCGGAGTACGAACTCATGACACGTCCCTGAGTGAAGGTGCTCGCCCGGCATCCGGCCTGCCCACTGCTCTTTGGCCGGTGCCACGCGGCACGCGCCCCATTACAGACGCGTGGCCGTCACCTGTCAAACGCCGGGCCGCCGGCGCTTCCAGACGCCGAGGACGTCCTCGGTGGTGGTGACGGTGGCGACCAGGGAGAGCGTGTTGCGGATCATCGCGGGGGTGTAGTCGGCGGGGACGCCCGCGATGGCGTCAGCGGGCACGACGGCGGTGTATCCGAGGTTCACGGCATCGAAGACGGAGTTCGGGATCGCCACGTTCGCCGAGACTCCGGTCACCAGGAGCGTGCGGCACCCCAGGTTGCGCAGCAGCGGGTCGACATCCGTGCCCGCGATGGGCGAAAGACCGTGCAACCGCCGCACGATGAAGTCCTCTTCGGACACCTCGATGGGCGGTGCGATGCGTACGGCCCTGGTCCCGGAGAGCTGCTGCACGGGCAGCCGGCCCGCGGCGCGGAAGAGCCGCGCGTTGTGGTTGGCGCCCCGCCCGTCGGGGCGCCGCTCGGCGACGGCGTGCAGGACCTGGGTCCCGGCCTGGTGGGCCGCGGAGACGAGCCGCGCGACATTGCCGATGGCGCCCGACTCCCTTGCCTCCTTGGCGAGTTCGGGCAGCGCGCTCTCCGTCCCCACGACGCCCTGCTGGCACTCGACGGTCATCAGCACGGTGGTGGCGGGGTCGAGGAGTTCCCTGAGCTGTTCGTACGACGGCATGGTTTCCCCTGTCGCTCTGTCGCCCTGTCGCTGTCGCCCTGTCGCTGTCCGGGATGCGCGGAGGCTAGCGGCCATTGCGTCACGACGGAAGAGACCGCATCCTTCTTCCCTGACGCACCATCAGCCAAGAGATGCATCAGCTACGGATGTACGGAGGACGCATGGCCGTCACACAGCGCCGGGGCCGCAGGATCATGATGTCGCCGGGCGAGCTCGACGAGTTCCTCTCCACGGAACGCACCTGCCGGGTCGCGACCGTGTCCGGCGACGGCGCCCCGCACGTCAGCGCCCTCTGGTTCGCGTGGGACGGCACGTCCCTGTGGCTGTTCTCGATCACCCGCAGCAAGCGCTGGGCGGATCTGCGGCGCGATCAGCGGATCGCCGCGGTGATCGACACGGGTGTGGAGTACGCGGAGCTGCGGGGCGCGGAGCTTTCCGGGACGGCGGCTTTCGTCGGCGAGGCGCCGCGCACGGGCGAGCCGTGCCCCGAACTCGACGCCCCCGAGCGGCTGTTCGCCCAGAAGCACTTCGGGATGGACTCGATGCCGTACGACGGAAAGCACGCGTGGATCCGGCTTACGCCGGACGCGATCTCCTCTTGGGACTTCCGGAAGCTGGCGCAGCTCTAGCCCCGCCCGCTAGCGCAGTCCCGCCCCCACCCCCTGAAGTGCCTCCACCGCCGCCCTGATCGACGGGCGCCGGTCCGCGTCCGCGCGCCACACCACGTACACATGACGCCGTACGCGATGGCGCACCGGGACCGCCCTGACGCCGGCCGGCATCGGGTCGCGCCCCAACTGCGGTGCCACGCAGACGCCGAGGCCCGCGGCCACCAGGGCGAGCTGGGTGTGATGCTCCTCCGCGCGGTGCGCGATGCGCGGCTCGATGCCCTTGGCGCGCAGGGTGAACATCAGCCACTCATGGCAGAACTCCCCCTCGGCCCAGGTGATCCACTCGTCGTCCGCGAACTCGTCGAGGTCCACTTCGGCGCGGTCGGCGAGGGGATGCGCGGCCGGCATCGCGACATCGGCGGGGTCGTCGAGGAGGGGCGCCTTGACCAGGCCTTCGGGCATCGGCAGCGGCTTGTTGTACCAGTCGAGGACGACCGCCATGTCGATGTCGCCGCGCACCACGGCGGCGACTCCGGGCTGCGGCTCCAACTCCTGGGAGCTGACGCGCAGTCCGGGGTGGTCGGTGCGCAGCACGGAGAGCGTGGCGGGCAGCAGGCCTCGCATCGCGGTGGGGAACGCCGCGAGCCGCAGCTCGCCAACTGCCTTGCCCCGCTGCTCCTCCAGGTCGGACTGGGCGAGCTCGACCTGGGAGAGGATGCGCGCGGCGTGGTCGGCGAGCAGCCGTCCGGCGTCGGTGAGGCGCACGCCCCGGCCGTTCTTGGCGAGCAGCTGCTGGCCCACCTCGCGCTCCAGCTTGGTCATCTGCTGCGAGACCGCCGACGTGGTGACGTGCAGCCCGGCCGCGGCCCCGCTGACCGAGCCGTGCCGGGCGAGTGCGTCGAGGGTGCGCAGGCGCTCCAGGTTCAACATGTAAGCAATGCTACGCGATACCAGGAACTTAATCTCGCTTGTGCTACGAGATGGACTGCACCCATCGTGGCGTACATGAGCGTCGCCACCACTCCCGTCACGGCCGCGTCGTCGGCCCACTCCCCCGCCCCGCCCCGGCGCCGCCGCGCCCTCGGCTGGCATGTGCGCTTCGGCGTCCTCTCGCTGATCTGGGGCTTCAGCTTTCTGCTCATCAAGGTCGGCACGGAGGGGTACGCGCCCTTCCAAGTCACCCTGGGGCGGCTCGTGTTCGGCACGGCCGTCGTGGCGGCCGTGCTCGTCGTGAAGCGCGAGCGGCTGCCGCGCGGGGCCCGGACGTGGGGGCATCTGACGGTCTCGGCGTTGCTGCTCAACGCCCTGCCGTTCTCGCTGTTCGCGTACGCGGAGCTGACCATCCCGTCCACGCTTGCCGGGATCTGCAACGCGACGTCGCCCCTGTGGGGCATGGCCCTCTCCCTGGTCGCGCTCTCCGAGGACCGCCCGACGCGGCGCAGGGTCGCGGGCCTTGGCATCGGCTTCTTCGGCGTGCTGACGGTGCTCGGCGCCTGGCAGGGCTTCAGCGGCCTGGACTTCGGCGGCACGGCGATGGCGCTGCTCGCCTCGCTCAGCTACCCGATCGGCTGGATCTATGTCCGGCGCACGCTGGCCGGTTCCGGCCACTCCAATCTCTCCCTGTCCGGCGCGCAGTTGCTGGTCGCGACCGTCGAACTGGCCGTGGTGACCCCGCTGTTCACGTCCTTTCCCACGCACTTCCCGGTCGTGCCGCTCCTGGCGATCGTGGCCCTGGGCGCGCTCGGCACCGGCCTGGCCTTCCTGATCCAGTACGGCCTGGTCTCCGAAGTCGGGCCGACGACCGCCCAGATGGTCACCTACTTCATCCCGGTCATCGCCACCGCCGCGGGCGTTGCCGTGCTCGGCGAGTCCCTGAGCTGGTCGACGCCGGTCGGCGCGGTGATCGTCCTGGCGGGCGCGGCCCTCACCCAGTCCCGCCCGAGGGACCGCGCGCCGGACCGGGCCAGCCGCAAGTCGCCCCGGCCCGAGCGCTCGTGACGCCGCGTCACTCGTAACGCCGCGCGGGAGCGGGCCCGGCTGCGGAGGCGACGGCGTCCGCCACGGCCTCGATGTCGTCGTCGCCGAGTGTCGAGACCGTGATCCGCACCCCGGGCCGCGCGTTCATCCGGAACCGCGCCCCCGGGGCGACGGCCCACCCCGCGTGCAGCAGCCTGGCGACCGCACCGGTCTCGTCCGGCACGGGCACCCAGACGTTCATGCCGCTGCGCCCGTGCGCCACGACACCCCGCGCCGCGAGCCCGGCGATCAGCGCGTCACGCCGCCTCCCGTACGACGCCGCCACCTCGGCGGCTTCCACCGCCCCGTCCTCCCACAGCCGCACCACGGCCCGCTGCGACAGATGGCTCACCCACCCGGGGCCGAGCCGCTGCCGCCCCTGGAGGCGGTCAACGGTCACGGGGTCCCCGGTGAGCACGGCGAGGCGCAGGTCGGGGCCGTACGCCTTGGCCGTGGAACGGACGAACGCCCAACTCCGTGTCACACCCGCCAGCGGGTGCAGCGGCAGGTCGACGATGCCGTGGCCGTGGTCGTCCTCGATGAGCAGCACATCCTTGTGCGCTGCCAGAACTTTTCGCAGCGCACGCGCGCGTGGGGCGCTGATCGCGGCGCCCGTCGGATTCTGGGCGCGGTCGGTGACGATGAGCGCGCGGGCGCCGCCGCGCAGCGCCTGCTCCACATCCGCGGGCAGCGGCCCCTCGTCGTCGACCCCCACGGGGACCGTGCGCAGCCCGAGCACGGGCACCAGATCCAGCAGGCTGCCCCACCCCGGGTCCTCGACCGCCACCGCGTCGCCGGGCTTGAGATGGGCCGCGAGCACCCGCTCGATGGCGTCGAGCGATCCGGAGGTGACGGCGACTGGACCGCCGGGAACCCCGTCCTCGGCGAAGGCCACGCGCGCGTGGCGCTCCATGTCCGGGTCCACGGCCGCCTCGCCGTAGAGCACAGGACGCCGGTCGCCCTCCGCCGCGGCGGCCGCGAACACCTCGGCGAGCGGGGGCAGCAGCTCCGTGTCCGGATTGCCGTTGGAGACATCCCGCACGCCGGACGGCACGTCCACGCGGATCAGCTCGCGCACCGTCGTCGCGGGCTTGGGCCGTACGCGGCTGCCGCGGCGCCCCGCCGTCTCGATGACGCCCCGTTCCCGCAGCGTGCGATAGGCGGCGGCCACCGTATTGGGATTCACCCCGAGCCGCTCCGCCAACTCCCTCATCGGCGGCAGGAGTTGACCCGGCTCAAGGCCGCCGTCACCCACCGCGCGCTCCACGCTGGCCGCGATCTCGGCTGCGCGCTTGCCTTCGATCGGATACTCTACTAGCACAAAGCAGATTATGCACTAGTGCAATGGAGAAGGCAACATGAGCGTCGCATCCGAGCCCGGCATCGAGACCGCCACCGACACCGCCTCGTACGCGCCGACCGACCGCACCGTCCCCACCCGCGCCCGGGAACGTGCCGCGTACGACCACGCGTCGGTGCACGCGATACTCGACGAGGCCTATGTCTGCCATCTCGGCTTCGTGCGCGACGGCGCCCCCGTGGTCCTGCCGACGCTGTACGGCCGGGTGGGCGAGACCCTGTACGTGCACGGCTCGACGGGCTCGCGTCCGCTGCGGATGGCCGGTGCCGCGCCGCAGGACGACCCGGGGCTCCAGGTGTGCCTGACGGTCACCCACGTCGACGGCCTCGTCCTGGCCCGCTCGGCCTTCCACCACTCGATCAACTACCGCTCCGTGGTGGTCCACGGCACCGCGTACCAGGTCACGGACCCCGAGGAGAAGCGCACCGCGCTCGACGCGCTCGTCGACCATGTCGTGCCGGGCCGCTCGGCCGACTCCCGCCCCGCGAACGGCAAGGAACTGGCGGCCACCGCCGTGCTCCGCCTCGACCTCACCGAGGTGTCCGCGAAGGCGCGCACCGGCGGCCCGAACGACGAGCCCGAGGACCTCGACCTCCCGTACTGGACGGGCGTAGTGCCCCTGCGCAAGGGCCACGACCCCCTCATCCCGGCGGACGACCTGGCCCCCGGCATCGCGGTCCCGGACTACCTGATCGAACTGTGATGCTGATCCACCCCTGGGACGCGCCGCGCTCCGACGCCGAATGGCAACAGTGGCTCGCTGCCCACGACTTCGGGCAGCTCGCCGTGAACGGCCTGCCAGGAGAGCCCCCGCACGTCCAGCCGACTCACTTCGCGTACGACCCCGAACACGGCCCGCACGGCCGGGTGATCCTCCACCTGGCGCGCCCCAACCCGCTGTGGCCCGCGCTCGAAGCCGATCCCGAAGTGCTACTGAGCGTGGTGGACGACTACGTGTACGTGCCCGGCCCGTGGCAGGCACCCCCGGACACCCCGCCCGAGCACGGCGTGCCGACCAGCTTCTACGCCGCCGTCCAACTCCGCTGCACCGCCCGCGTCGTCGACGCCCCGGAGGAGAAGGCCGAGCTGCTCAACCGCCAGGTCGACCGCTTCCAGCCGGCGGGCGGATCAGCGCGGGCCGCCGTGGGCGAGGCACCGTACGGCCGCATGCTCTCCGGCATCCGGGGCCTGTGCCTCGAAGTCACCGACGTACGGGCCAAGTTCAAGTACGCGAGTCACAAGCCCGCGGAGGTCCAGGACCGGATCGCCGCGGGCCTCGCCGAGCGCGGCGAGACGCGCGACGCGGCGGCGCACGCCCACCAGCTGCGCCGACGCTGAAGCCCGTGCACGCGGGGCGTGGCCGCATCGGCCGCGCCCCGCGCCGCGTTCACACCAGGGACGCCACCGGCTCCGCCTCGCGCCGGGCCGCCACCGCCCCCCCGCGTCTCCGCAACCGCGAGCCCAGTCACCGCACCCAGCATCAGCAGCGTGCCGACGACGGTCGACAGGGTCAGCTCCTCGCCGAGCAGGACAACGGCGATCACCGCGGCGCTCAACGGCTCGAGCAGCGTGATCACGGAGACGGTCGCGGACCGCACGACCGCGGCACCCGCGAAGTACAGCGCATAGGCGACCGCCGTCGGGATCGCCGCGATGTACAGCAGATAGAGGCCCATGCGCGCCGGCTCGGCGGTGTGCGGCACAAGACCCTCCACCGCGGCGAGCGGCAGCAGGCAGACGGCCACCACGGCGAACGACCAGATGGTCGTGTCGGACGAGTCGGCGCCGCCGTCCCGCCCCCACCACCGCGTCAGCAGCGTCATCACGGCGTACGCGGCCGCCGAGGCAAGGCCCCACGCGACACCCGCCGTCCGCACACTGGCGCCACCACCCCCGACGACGAGCACCACCAGACCGGTCAGCGCCCCGGCCACGGCGACGACCCCGCCGAGCCCGAGCCGCTCGCCCATCGTGATCCGCGCCCCGAGCGCGATGAGCACCGGGCCCGACCCCATCGCGACGACCGTGCCGACCGCGAGGCCCGTCGACTCGACGGACGCGAAGTAGGCGGTCTGGAACACGGCGAGGGCCACCCCGGTCACCACGATCCGCGGCAGCCTGCGGCGCAGCGGCACGGTGCCCGCGGCCGACGCGGACCGGCGGCGCCCCCGCACGAGACGGGCCGCAAAGAGCAGGGCGAAGCCGCCCACGCAGCGCCAGAAGGACAGGCTCACCGGCCCCATGTCGCCGGTCCGGAAGACCAGCGCGGCGGCGGCACCGGCGGTGCCCCACGCCGTACCGGCGACGATCAGATAGAACAGGCCACGTCCGACGGACAGGCCGGAGACAGCATTCGACACGTCGAGTTCTCCGCAGAAAGAAGGAAGGTTCCTGGTCTCCGTCTGCGGGCAGCGTCGCTCCACCCGGCGACCGGCCGGGTGTGATCCAGGAAGTGCCCGCGCCTAAGCGGCGGGCGGCGGAAGAACGAGCGCGTTCGAATGCATGATCACAACCTAGGTGGCGCTGCTGGTCGACGACAACTGCGTATCGGGGTCCGGAACTCCACTCGCAGCAGGCTCCGGCCGGGGCTTGGCGGGCGTGGACGACTGGGCGATGAACGCCCCGGCGAGCACCACCGCGCCCCCGATGATCTGCGGCGCCGACAGATGCTCGCCCAGCATGATCCAGGCGAGGACGGTCGCGATGACCGCCTCAAGGCAGGCCACGACACCGGCCACCTGCGGGGAGAGCCGACGCACGGAAAGGACCCCGGTGACGTACGCGATGACGGTCGCCACCAGCACGATCCAGCCGATCAGGGCCCACGCGGGGACCGAGGAGCCGTCCATGTCGGCGCTGCCCGCGAGCACCGACCAGTCCATGCCCCAAGGGCGGGCCACCACGGTGAGCACGGCGGCGCCGATGAGCAGTCCGTACGCGATGACGCCGAGCGGATCGGGGGCCTCGTCGCCCGCGTCGCTGCCCTGGTCGGACAGGACGAAGTAGCCGACCTGGCAGCACGCGGCGCCGAGGGCGAGCAGCAGGCCCACGGCGTCGAAGCTCAGCCCGGCCCACACCTCGACGACACAGGCGAGCCCGCCGACCGCGAGCACCACGCCGACCGCGGCCGCGCGCGTCACGGGCCGCCGCTGCACGAACCGCACCCAGCCGAGGACGAGCGCGGGCGCCAGGTACTCGACCAGGAGCGCGACGCCGACGGGGATGCGGGAGATCGCCGCGAAGTAGCAGGCCTGGACGCCGGCCACGGCGAGCAGGCCGAAGCCGAGGAGGAGCGCGGGCCTGCGCAGGACCAGCGCGCGGTGGCGCCAGGCGACGGGCAGCATCACCAGGGCGGCGCCCGCCACCCGCAGCCACACCACGTGGAGCGGGTCGAGGCCCACCTCGATCAGCGGCTTGGCCGCGACGCCCGATCCGCCGAAGGCGATCGCCGAACCGAGGGCGAGCCCCAGGCCGACGCCCCTTCCCTGGCTCGCCCGCGAGCCTGCCTGATTCCCCTGAGACGCTTGCACCGGCACATCATGACAGGACGCGTCATGAGCGTCACCCCCGATAGCCCCTGTCTCAATCGGCGGACGACTCGGCGGAGATCTCGGCGGACGACTCGGCGTACGGATCCAGGAACCCGTCGCCCGGCGCACCGCTGGACGCAGCCGCCTCGATCCTCCGCAGCAGCGCCTTCGCGTCGGCACCGGCCCGCCCAAGCACCTCGACAGCGCGGCAGTCCGGATCGGCGACGAGCACCGCCATGAGGTCCACGCCGACGGCACGCGGTTCGCCGCGCAGGGCCGCCCGAGCGATGGCCGCCTCCATGGCGGTGGCCGCCGACGGCGACAAGGCCGTCTCCTTGGGAGATGTCACCAGTGGCACGGCCCCGGAGTCCTCCACGGTGCCCTGCCACTGCAGTCCGTACCCGATGCTGCGCTGCACCAGATAGCCGAGGAGCCGCACCACTTGGGCGCCGTCGTCGATGACCGCCCGCACATCGGGGTCGGCCTCCAGGAGCGAGTGCAGCAGGTGCGCGGTGTCGATCTGCCGGTCCCCGTCACGCACCGCGCGCCGGCGCGCACCGGCCACCACCGACGCCAGCGAAGCACTGAGCCGGGATTCGATGTCTGCGCGGGTCGGGCCGGGCTCGGCGCCCTGCGATGTACGGCTTTGCACATCTCCCACCCCATCAGTCCCCGGCGACGTTGTCATCGGCGGCGGGAAGCATCTTCGCGTCCGACACAGGTTGGGTACGCCTGAGTGGGCTCTCCTCCTTACGGATGAGATCCGACCGTTCTTCCCCGAGGGGCGCGCGCCGCCTTGATGTGCGCCGCAACCATCACACCCCCACCGATCGTCTTTCGGGCATGGAGAGCAGGTGCTGGATGGTCGCGCTGCCCGCGATCGACGGCAGGCAGTACGTGTACCGGGTGTACGCCCCGGACGACGCACTGCCCGCCGACCTGTTCTGGGAAGCCTGGCACTGCCACGACGAGAGCCGGCTCCCCCGGGCCTGCGATCTCTTCGACGCGGCGGTGATCCGCAAGGTCGGCTGAGCGGCGGGCCACGCCTCCGGGCTACGCCTCCAGCGTCCCGATGATGACCGTCGCGTACAGCTCGTCGTCGCTCACCGACCGCGGCACGAGACCGCCGTCGGCGACCGCTTCGAGCGCGTACGGCACCTGCCGCTCGCTCGTCTCGAACAGCAGCCGGCCGCCGGGGGCCAGCCAGCGCGCGGCGTCCGCGGTCACCCGGCGCAGCACGTCGAGTCCGTCGGCGCCGCCGTCGAGCGCCACCCGCGCCTCGTGGATCCGGGCCTCCGGCGGAAGCAGGCCGACCTCTTCGGTCGGTACGTAGGGGACGTTGGCCAGCAGAATATCGACGCGGCCGCGGAGAGCCGCGGGCAGCGGTGCGTAGAGATCGCCCTCGTAGACCTCTGCGCCTATGCCTGCGACGTTGCGCCGGGCGCACCGCACCGCGGCGGGGTCGATGTCGGCGGCGTACAGCTCGACCTTGTCGACGGCCGCGCCCAACGCGGCCCCCAGCGCGCCCGATCCGCAGCACAGATCGACGACGACCGCTCCGGGTCCCGCCGAATCGGCGGCCTGCCGCACGAGGAACTCGGTGCGCCGCCGCGGCACGAAGACCCCGGCGTCCACGGCGATCCGCAGACCGCAGAACTCCGCCCAGCCCAGGACGTGTTCGAGCGGAAGACCGGTGACGCGCCGGTCCACCATGGCGGCGAGTTCGGCGGGGTCGTGGGCCGTGGAGATGAGCAACTCCGCCTCGTCCTCGGCGAAGACACAGCCGGCGGCGCGCAGCGTGGCGACGACAGCAGCCGTGGTGGGCGAGGGCAGGGACGAAGACGCGGGTGATGACGGTGAAGCCGACATGAAAGAACCTTTCGGGATGCCTGTGGGGCTCCCTCGGTCACCTATGCCGGGTGAACCGCGCGGTCGCGAGAGGGGAGCACCCGACCTGCTACTGCGGTAATGGGTCCCACCTCCTCGGTCCGTATCCCTGCGTCGGTCGCAGGAGACGGCCACAGTACCCGACCCGCATCCCGGCGGCATCGGCGCACCCAAGGACGGATCTGACGGTTCATCAGTATTGAATGTTCGAGGCCCTGCGGCTACGTTCCGCGACACCGCAGCTGCGCCCCGCCGCAGCGCCCAACGAGAAGGGGTCGTCGCATGGCCGAAGTCAGCGCGGAAGCACGGATCGAGGCGCCCGCCGAGAAGGTCTGGGCCCAACTCACCGACTTTTCCTCGTACGGCGAATGGAACGCCACGCACACCAGCTTCCCCAAGGGCGGCCCCGCCACGCTGGAGGTCGGCGGCACCTTCGCGGAGAACATGAAGCTGATGGGCTTCCCCGCCGAGGTCGCCTGGACGATCGAGGAGCTGGAAAGCGCGCGCACGCTGGCGATCCGGGGCAAGGGCCCGATGGGCGTGAACGTCGGCACCCGCTACAGCCTCACCCCCGACGGGGACGCGACCACGGTGCGCATCGACGGGGAGTTCACGGGCGCGGCGGTCTCCCTGATGGCGGGCAAGCTCACGGACTCGGCGACGGCGGCGCTGACCGAGTCGCTGCGCAAACTGGGCGGCCTGGTGACCTGAACGCTGGTCGCACACAGCTCCGTACGCACAAATCCGTACGCACAAAGAGGCGCCCCGCACATCGCATGCGGGGCGCCTCACCGGCAATGAGGGTCGGTGACCCCCACCGCCTCAGTCCTCATCGGCGAGGATCAGATACAGCTTCTTACGGGCGTCGTTGATGACCGTGAGCGCCTTCTCGCGCTGCTCCTTGCTGCCGGTCTTCCAGACCTGGCCGAACGCCTCCATCAGGCCGAAGCCGGCCTGCCGGATCTCGTTCAGCGTCTCCCAGTCGACCCCGCGCCCGGCCTCTTCCCAGGGCGCGTCGGGCCCCTCTTCGGCCGCCTCGCGTCCTGCGTCGGTGAGCGAGAAGAGCTTCTTGCCGCCCTCGCTCGCGCTGCTGATCAGGCCCTCGTCCTCCAGGAGCTGGAGGGTGGGGTAGACCGAGCCGGGGCTGGGCTTCCACGCCCCGCCGCTGCGCTCGGCGATCTCCTGGATCATTTCGTAGCCGTGCATCGGCCGGTCCTTCAGGAGGGCCAGGATCGACGCACGTACATCGCCGCGTCGGGCCCTGCCCCGGGGACCGCCCCTGCCGCCGCGCCCGCCGCCCCAAGGGCCGCCGGGACCGCCGAAGCCGGGGCCGAAGGGACCGAACGCCGCGCGCCGCCCCTCGAAACCGCCCCGGCCCTCATGACCGGGGCCGCAGTGGCCACGCCCGTGCTCGTGTTCATGTCCGTGGGTACGCATCGCCATCACTCCTTTGATGTCATCGATCAACGTCTTGTCGTTGATCAGTCGCGATGCGTCAACGATATATCGGAACTACTCGCCCGGCAAGCCCCTTCTTCTGTCCTGGCAAGGTCACGGCGTATCTGGCGGACCCGGGTCTGACGGCGTTCGGCATCGACCTGTCCCCGAAAATGGTCGAGCTCGCCCGGCGGCGACATCCGCACCTGAACTTCGCGGCGGGTCCGATGACCGCGCTGCCGCTCCGGGACGGCCGACCGAGTTCCGTCGCACGCTCGCGCCCGGCGGTGTGCTGATGCCAGCCGGCCACGCAGGCGAGGACCTGCGCCTGCGGCCGACGCACGCCTACGGAGGACATCCGGTGTCCTACGAGTCCCATCTGCTGCCCGCGGAACGGATCGCCGAGCTTCTGGAGCAGGCCGAACTCGCCGTCACCGCACGGCTGGTCGAGCCGAACGCCGCGGGCAGCGGCCGCCGCACCGGAGGTCAGCCCATCTGCGCCTTGACGTAATCGATCACCTCGTGGAACTCCTTCGTGGGCGAGAAGTCGATGTACTCGCAGTCCTCGAGCGCCTCCGGGGCATGGCCGGGCGCCCAGTAGAAGGCCTCGCCCGCTTCGTAGATCTCATCGCCGGACGCCGTACGCATCTTCAGGCGCCCCTTGAACAGGTACCCCCAGTGCGGACACGGGCACAGACCGTCCGGCATTCCGGTGAGAACCGGCGCCATGTCCGTGCCCTGCGGAAGCCGCGCGAACGCCACGGTCATGTCGCCCCCGACGTCCCGCATCCGCAGCTCCACACCGCCGCCCTCGATCGCGACGGGAGTGTCGTCGCGCGTCGTCGCCGTCATGGTTCCTCCTCTGCGGGCCCACTTCCGGGCCCAAGGAATCCCGTCCCTTCCAGCCTCTGCCCACGGGGTACGGGACGCGAGGCGAGATGGGATCGGCGAAGGGGCCAATCGGGCCACCCACCCGCAATTGGCCTTGGCTCGACCCCACATTGGCCCGCTAGCGTCGTCGACATGCCGACTTCCCACCGCATCCGCGTCGTCGACGCCTTCACCGACCACCCCTTCACCGGCAACCCGGCAGGCGTCCTGCTCCTCGACGCCTTCCCGGACGACGCCTGGCTCCAGCACGTGGCCGCAGAGATCAACCACGCCGAGACGGCCTTCGCCCACCGCCTCCCCGTGCACGGCGAAGCCGACTGGGCCCTGCGGTGGTTCACACCCACCACCGAGGTCGACCTCTGCGGCCACGCCACCCTCGCCACCGCCCATGTCCTGCACACCACGGGGGCCGCCACCGGACCCGTGCGCCTCGCCACCCGCAGCGGCGTCCTCATCACCACCGCGCACGACGACGGCACCATCACCATGGACTTCCCGACCGCCCCGCTCACACCGGCCGAGATCCCCGACGGCGTCGCCGAAGCCCTGGGCGCCGAGCCCCTCGCGGCGTACGACGCCGGAGACAACCTCGGTGACCTGCTCGTCGAGTTCGCGGACGAGAAGACGGTGCGCGCACTGACCCCCGACCACAAGGCCCTCGTCCGGCACTCCCGGCGCGGCATCATCGCGACCGCCCGCGCCGAAGACCCCACCCGTGGCTACGACTTCGTCTCCCGCTGCTTCTTCCCGCGCGTCGGCATCGACGAGGACCCGGTGACGGGCAGCGCCCACACCGCCCTGGCCCCCTTCTGGTCCCAGCGCATCGGCCGCACGGAACTGACCGGCCTGCAGGCCTCGGCCCGCACCGGCCTCGTCCGCACCGAACTGCGCGGCGAGCGCACCCTGTTGACGGGCAGCGCGGTCACGGTCATCGAGGGCGAACTGCACGCCTGACGGGACGGTGGGGACGTACCGAGTCGTGTCGTACGTCCCCACCGGGCCGCGCTACGGAGTCGGCAGCCACCCCACCTTGCCGGCCAGCAGGGCGTACCCGACGAACGCCCCGATATCCAGCAGCGAATGGGCCACCACCAGCGGTCCGACCCGCCCCCACCGCCGGTAGAGCAGCACGAAGACCACGCCCATCGCCATGTTGCCGAGGAATCCGCCGATGCCCTGGTAGAGGTGGTAGGAGCCGCGCAGCACCGAGCTGCCGACCAGCGCGGCCATCGGCGTCCACCCCAACTGCCCACACCTGCGCAGCAGATAGCCGACGACGATCACTTCCTCAAGCACCGCGTTCTGCACCGCGGAGAGCACGAGGACCGGGTACTTCCACCACACCTCGGGCAGATCCTCCGGCACCACGGTGAGGTTGAACCCGAGGCCCCGCGCCGCCAGATAGAAGGCGATCCCGGTACTGCCGATCACCGCGGCGATCGCCGCCCCGCGCCCCAGATCGGGCCACGGGCGGCTCCGGTCGAAACCGATCGTGCGCAGTCCTGCGCCCTCCCTGATCAGGAAGTGCGCGACCAGCGCCACCGGCACCAACGCGGTCGTAATTCCGAACAATTGCCACGCGAGATCAAGCCAGGGACGCCCCGGAGCGGCGGACGCGTTCATCGTCGCCGCCTGGTCCTTCAGACCACCCGGTTTGGTGACCGATCCGACAAAGCTGATCAGCGCGGACACACCACTCGCGCCGAGCGAAAGAGCCAGGACGAGCAGCGCCTCGTCCCGGAAGATCCGCCGCGATGGCTCCTCCGGTCGAAAAGAACCAGCCAACGACCCGGGCTCCGCTTGCACTCCGCCTCCAGTTGAGTAATCCCGCCTCATCCTCACCCGCGCCCCGCTAGGGTCTCGAAAGAAGTTACGAAGATCGTGCGCGACAGGCCGAGGGGGACGGACGCCGATTGCGGTCGTGCCACCCCCTCTTTCCTTGCTTCATCACTCAAGGAGGGGCACCACCGCCATGGGACGTCACAGCTTGCCCGATGAGTACGGGACGGTCGCACCCGACCCACGACCGCCCAGGCGCGGCCGCACCGTGGCCATCGCGACGGCGCTCGTCCTGGCGGTCGCCGCGGGCACCGCGTTCGCCGTCCGCAGCGACCTGCTCTCCTTCGGCGGATCGTGCAGCGAGGACGCGGTCCGGCTGAATGTCGTCGCCGCACCGGACATCTCCCCGGCGCTGCGCGCGGCCGCCGACGACGCCCGCGAGAAGCAGGTCACGTCCGACGGGCACTGCATCGACGTACGCGTCACCGCCCGCGATTCGTACAAGGTGGCCGACGAACTCCGGGCGGGCAAGGGCGATCCGGAGTACGACGTGTGGGTGCCGGACTCCGACCTGTGGGTGCGGCGCGTCGGCCTCGGCGGCAAACAGACCAAGGTGGTCCCCGCGGGGAACATCGCATCGTCACCGGTCGGCATGGCCATGGTGCCGTCCGCCGCCGAGTCCCTCGGCTGGCCCAAGAAGACGTACGCCTGGCCGGAGTTGGCCAGCGCCGCGATGAAGGGCGACAAGCTGCGGCTCGGCGCCGCCGACCCGGCGCGCAGCGCGACCGGGCTGCTCGCCCTCGCCAAGCTGGGCGCGTCGGCGAAGAAGTCGGGCGGCGCGGAGGGCGACACCCAGGCGGCCGGCATGGCCAAGGCGCTGTCCGCGCGAACCGCCGACAGCGACGGCCAGCTGCTCGACACCCTGGCCCGCGACGACTCGGGCACCGAGCAGGGCAACCCGCGCCGCAATCAGGCGCTGATCCTCTCCGAGCAGGCGGCGTTCCGGCACAACGCGTCGGCGGGCGAGGAGAACAGCCTCGACATGTTCTATCCGAAGGACGGCTCACCGCGCCTCGACTACCCGTACACGCTGGTCGAGGAGGACCGTCTCTCCACGGACCAGAGCCGGGCGGCGCTGCGCTTCATGACGCTGTTCAGGGACGACGCCGGGCGCGGGATCCTGGAGAAGCACGGCTTCAGGACCGACGACGAGCAGGTGTCCGAGAAGCTCGTCACCGCCGCCGGCGGCCGCACCCCGCAGCCGTACACGGACGACGCGACCGAGCCGCCGTCGGACAAGCAGCTCCAGGAGACCCTCGGCATGTGGACGATCACGGTCCAAAGTGCCCGGCTCAGCACGGTCGTCGACGTGTCGGACTCCATGAGCGAATGGGTGCCGGGCCGCGAGCAGACCCGCATGGAGGTCACCAAGTCCTCGCTCCTGCAGGCACTCGCGGGCTTCACCGACGAGGACGAGATCGGGCTCTGGGAGTTCGCCACCGCGCTCGACGGGGAGCGCGACTACCGCAAGCTGGTGGCGACCGAGCGGCTCGGCGACCGCAAGGGCGACGGCACCCAACGGGACAAGATCTCCGAGGCGTTCAGTGATCTGCAGCCCATTCCGGGCGGCGCGACCGGCCTGTACGACACGACGCTCGCCGCGTACAGGGAGGCGACGTCGACGTACGCGAGCGGCAAGTTCAACGCGCTGGTGGTGCTCACCGACGGCGCCAACCAGGACCCCGGCTCCATCTCGCGCAGCAGCCTCATCTCCCAGCTGGGGGAGCTCGCCGACCCCAAGCGCCCGGTGCCGCTCATCGCGATCGCCGTCGGCCCGAACGCGGACAAGGAAGAGGTCAAGCAGATCGCGGAGGCGACCGGAGGCTCCGGCCACCAGGTCGACGACCCGTCGCAGATCCACGCGGTCATCCTCAAGGCCATCATGGAGGCGGGCAGCCAGGGCTGAGCCTCAGCTCAGAACCGCCGGTTCGGGCAGCCCCACCGGCCAGGTGTGCACCGGGTCCCCCGAGTGCATCAGCTCGGCGTAGCGACGGGTGGTGGCGGCGAGCGCGGCCTCGCGTTCGAGCCCGGTCTCCAGGGCCTGGTGGTACGTCGCCGCCTGCCAGGACGCCCCGTTCACCCGCCGCCTGCACCGCTCCTCGATCACGCCGAGGTAGAAGTCCCGGTCGGCGGGCTCCACGCCCCACGCGTCGAGCCCCGCGGCGGCCAGCGGAAGCAGTTCGTCGCGGACCAGCGAGACCGCGGGCACCTCGACGATCCCGCCGTATCTGCCGCGCCGCGGCCACTTCAGGCGGGCCTCGATGCCGTAGCGGCACGCGGTGTCGAAGTTGTCGGCCGCGGCCTCGAAGGGCAGCCGGGTCCACACCGGCCGCGCCTCCTCGGCCAGTGCGCGTACGAGGCCGTAGTAGAAGGCGGCGTTCGCGATGACGTCGGTGACGGTGGGGCCCGCGGGCAGGACGCGGTTCTCCACCCGCAGATGCGGGACGCCGTCGGCGATGCCGTACACCGGGCGGTTCCAGCGGTAGACGGTGCCGTTGTGCAGGACGAGTTCGGCAAGGCTCGGCACCCGGCCGTCGTCGAGCACCTCCAGCGGGTCCTCGTCGTCCATGAGAGGAAGGAGCGCCGGGAAGTACCGCAGGTTCTCCTCGAAGAGTTCGTACGCGTCCGTGATCCAGCGCTCCCCGAACCAGGTACGCGGCCGTACGCCCTGCGCCTGCAGTTCGGGCGGCCGGGTGTCCGTGGACTGCAGGAACAGCGGCGGCCGCGACTCGCGCCACAGCTCGCGGCCGAACAGGAACGGCGCGTTGGCGCCCACGGTGATCTGCGCGGCGGCCACGGCCTGCGCCGCGTTCCACACGTCGGCGAACCGTCCCGGGGTGACCTGGAGGTGCAACTGCACGGAGGTGCACGCCGCTTCGGGTGCTATCGACGTGGAGGTGCAGGTCAGCCGCTCCACGCCGGTGATGTCCAGGGCGAACTCCTCACCGCGCGCAGCCACGATCTGGTCGTTGAGCAGGGCGTAGCGGTCGACGTCGGAGAGGTTCCCGGAGACCAGGTCGTGGTGGGCGAGGGTCGGCAGAATGCCGATCATGACGATGCCGGCGTTCACCTCGTTCGCTTTACGGTGGGCATAGGCGAGGCCGGTGCGCAGCTCCTCGGCGAGGCGGTCGAGAACGCGGCCGCCCAATCGGTGCGGAGCGATATTGACTTCGAGATTGAACATTCCGAGTTCCGTCTGGAAGTCGCGGCTCGCGATGCGCTCGAGAACTTGCGCATTCATCATTCTCGGCATGCCGTCGGGTCCCGCCAGATTCAGCTCGATCTCCACGCCCATCAGATTCTTGGGCCGGTCGAACCGCTCCTCGTCCAACAGCCTCCGTAACCCCGCGAGACACTCCCTGAGCTTGCTTCGATACCGGTTCCGCTCGGACAGGTCAAACGTTCCTGCTACGACCTTCTCCCCCATCGAAGCGTCCCCTCCTCGGATGGGCAGCCAATGATCCGGCTGCGGTGTCTCGCAGGATGATGCCCTGCAATGTGATCGATAACGCCCCGCACATGCCCCCGTCCCAGTACGCTCGACGAGGGTCGTCACACGGCACATTCGCGAGGCATGACGCACACCAGAAAATCGACGCACCCATATCTGGTGAAAAACACCGACGAGAATCGGCCGTCCGCTGCACAGAAGTGAGCCGAGGTCAGAAGGACCACCCGCATACGGAATCGGGATGAAGCCCGCAAAAGGGCGACCGACAATCGACTTGCGAGCAATATTGGGCGCGGTTAGACGAAACACCGTCTGAACACGTGTCGTATAAACTCCGCGAACGAGGCAGAGAGTTGGCGCTCGCGGTCCCCTGCCCCCGCCCCTCTGGCCCAGAGCAGACAGCGTCGTCCGCACCTGCCCTCGATCCACCGTGCCTGTCGAATGAGAGAGGCGACCCACCATGCCGCTGCAAGTCCCCCCGGCTCCCGCGCCCGCCCTGCGCAGCGTCCTCGCGGCACTCGGTTCCCCCACGGCCGTACGCGAAGCCCGCACCCCGTCCCTGCGTTCCGCCCAGGGACCCGTGACCCCCGAACTTCCGCTGCCCGTCCACGTCCTGGATCGGATCACCCCGTCGGGCAGCACGCCCACCCGGCTCGCGGGATGGCGTTTCCTGATCCGCTGCGGCGAGCGAGCGGTCGCCGCGGCCGACACGATGCTCACACCGGACGGGTGGACGTTCTCGCACTTCTTCGAGGGCCCGTACATCGCGGCCACCGAGCGCGCCCTGCGCCACGCCGAGAAGATGCCCCTGTCGTACCAGCCACGCCTGTTGTCCGTGCCCGAGCTGTACATGCTCACGCTCTGGCTGCACGGCGACTGCACGGCCGACGGCGCGGGCGGCCATCTCTCGGCCACCGACATCCTCGTACCGCTGGCGCCCGCGCCGCCCGGCATCGCGGCCCACCGCCCGCACCACGCCGCCGAACTGCTCAAGGTCCTCACCCACCGCCTGACCCCCGCGCCGCTGCTCGGCTCACCCGCCTGACGCCGCCGCATCTCCCGTGCCCCGCCGCCCGACCGGCCGCGGGGCACGGCGCTGCCCGCTGCCCGCTGCCCATACGGACTAGCCCGGTATGACCACCCCGAACCACCCGAAGAGACAGTGCAGTTGGGCTGAACCGTCCGGGCGGGTGATACGTCATTAAGCAGTAAGGAGCGCTGCCGTTAAATCCCTGCGGATTGGCGCCCGTAGGGCAACACTGGGATCGGACCGACTAATACACGGGGGGCGGTCATGAACACCGCATCGAGCCGCAGGACAGACGTCACAGCCATCACATCGCAGCGAAAGAACCCTTCCATGTGCCAGCACCAACCACCGTGCCCGACAGCCGACTCCGCCGACCGGGAAGCCGCGCTCCTCATGGCGAGCCACCCGGAGCAGGGCTGGAGCCTGCTGTGCAACGGCGTCCTCCTCTTCGAGGACACCGGTGAGCTGCTGCCGGACGGCCAGATCATCGCCCCGCACCGACCGCTGGGCACCGACGAGATCATGACGGCCGCCTGACGCGGCGGCGCCACGGCACGGATGACAAAGGGGCCGACCCGGAGAAACAACCTCCGGACCGGCCCCGACGCATGTGCTGGACGTATCAGTCCTCGTACGCATCCAGCGGCGGGCAGGAGCAGACCAGGTTCCGGTCGCCGTACGCCTGGTCGATGCGGCGCACCGGCGGCCAGTACTTGTCGGCCGCGACGACACCAGCCGGGAAGACGGCCTCCTCGCGGCTGTAGCCGTGCTCCCACTCGCCGCCCAGCGCGGCGGCGGTGTGCGGCGCGTTGCGCAGCGGGTTGTCGTCGGCGGACCACTCGCCGCCGCCGACCTTCTCGATCTCCCCGCGAATGGCGATCATCGCCTCGCAGAACCGGTCGATCTCGACCAGGTCCTCGCTCTCCGTCGGCTCGATCATCAGCGTCCCTGCGACCGGGAACGACATGGTCGGCGCGTGGAAGCCGTAGTCGATGAGCCGCTTGGCGATGTCGTCGACGCTGACGCCGGTCTCCTTGGAGAGCGGCCGCAGATCGATGATGCACTCGTGCGCGACGAGGCCGCCGGGGCCGGTGTAGAGCACCGGGTAGTGCGGCTCCAGGCGCTTGGCGATGTAGTTCGCGGAGAGCACCGCGACCTGCGTGGCGCGCTTGAGGCCCTCGCCGCCCATGAGGCGTACGTACGCCCAGGAGATCGGCAGGATCCCTGCGGAGCCCCACGGCGCGGCGGAGATCGGTCCGACACCCGTCTCGGGGCCCGCCGCGGGCTGCATCGGGTGGTTGGGCAGGTACGGCGCGAGGTGCTCGCGCACACCGACCGGACCGACGCCGGGGCCACCGCCGCCGTGCGGGATGCAGAAGGTCTTGTGCAGGTTCAGGTGCGAGACGTCACCGCCGAACTTGCCGGGCTGGGCGAGGCCCACCAGGGCGTTCAGGTTGGCGCCGTCGACGTAGACCTGGCCGCCCGCCTCGTGCACCTGGGCGCAGATGTCGGCGACGTGCTCCTCGAAGACACCGTGCGTCGACGGGTACGTGATCATCAGCACCGCCAGCTCGTCGCGGTGCTTCTCGATCTTGGCGCGCAGGTCCTCGACGTCGATCTCACCGTCGTCGGCGGTCTTCACGACGACGACCTTCATGCCGGCCATCACGGCGCTTGCGGCGTTGGTGCCGTGCGCGGAGGACGGGATGAGGCAGACGGTGCGCTGCTCGTCGCCGTTGGCTCGGTGGTAGCCGCGTACGGCGAGCAGTCCGGCCAGCTCGCCCTGCGAACCGGCGTTGGGCTGCAGCGAGACCTTGTCGTACCCGGTGACCTCGGCGAGCCGCTCCTCCAGCTCACGGATGAGCGTGAGGTAGCCCTGCGCCTGCTGGGCGGGCGCGAAGGGGTGCAGCTGCCCGAACTCGGGCCAGGTGACGGGCTCCATCTCGGTGGTCGCGTTGAGCTTCATGGTGCAGGAGCCCAGCGGGATCATGCCGCGGTCGAGCGCGTAGTCGCGGTCGGCCAGCTTGCGCAGGTAGCGCAGCATCGCGGTCTCGGAGCGGTACTGGTGGAAGACCGGGTGCGTCAGGTACTCGTCGGAGCGCAGCAGACCGGCGGGCAGCGTGTCATCGGCGGCCGCGTCGAGCGCCTCGATGTCCGCCTCGACCCCGAACGCGGTCCAGATCGCGGTCAGCTGCTTGCGCGTGGTGGTCTCGTCGCAGGCCAGCGAGACGTGGTCGGCGTCGACCTGGTGGATGTTGGCGCCACCCTCGCGGGCCGCGGAGACGAGCTCCTCGGCCTTGCCCGGCACGCGCACGGTCAGCGTGTCGAAGTACGCGCCGTGCACGACCTCGACCCCGCCCGCGGTGAGGCCGGCGGCCAGCAGCGTCGCGTAGCGGTGGGTGCGCCGCGCGATGGACCTGAGGCCCTCGGGCCCGTGGTAGACCGCGTACATCCCGGCCATGACGGCGAGCAGCACCTGTGCCGTACAGATGTTGCTGGTCGCCTTCTCACGGCGGATGTGCTGCTCACGGGTCTGCAGCGCGAGCCGGTAGGCCTTGTTGCCGTCGGCGTCGACGGAGACACCGACGAGCCGGCCCGGCAGGCTGCGGGCGAACTTCTCGCGCACCGCCATGTAACCGGCGTGCGGCCCGCCGAAGCCCATCGGAACACCGAACCGCTGCGTCGTACCGACCGCGATGTCCGCACCGAGCTCACCGGGCGAGGTGAGCAGCGTCAGGGCGAGCAGATCGGCCGCGACGGAGACGACGGCACCCAGCTCGTGCGCCTGCTCGATGACCGCCTTGATGTCGCGTACGACACCGGAGGCGCCCGGGTACTGGATCAGTACGCCGACGACACCGCGCTCGGCGACCTCGGCCGGGATGCCGTCGCTCAGATCGGCGACGACGATCTCGACGCCGGTCGGCTCGGCACGGGTCTGCATCACGGCGATGGTCTGCGGCAGCGCATCGGCGTCAACGACGAAAACACCGTCCTTGACCTTGCTCATGCGTCGCGAGAGGGCCATGGCCTCGGCCGCGGCGGTCCCCTCGTCGAGCAGGGAGGCACCGGAGGTGGGCAGTCCGGTCAGTTCGGCGACGACCGTCTGGAAGTTGAGCAGCGCCTCGAGGCGCCCCTGGGAGATCTCGGGCTGGTAGGGCGTGTAGGCCGTGTACCAGGCAGGGTTCTCCATGACGTTCCGCAGGATGACGGGCGGTGTGAAGGTCCCGTAGTAACCGAGCCCGATCATGGAATCGAGCACCTGGTTCCGATCGGCCAGGGAACGCAGCTCGGCCAGAACCTCGGCCTCGGTGCGCGCTCCGGGCAGATTCAGTGCCTCGGCGTTCTTGATCACATCCGGCACCGCGGCGGCGGTCAGCTCGTCGAGCGAGCCGTAGCCGACCTGCGCGAGCATCTTGGCCCGTGCTTCGGCATCGGGGCCGATGTGCCGCTGCTCAAAGGGAATGCCCTGCTCAAGCTGTGAGAGCGGGATGCGAGGGGTGGCGGTCATTGCGGAGGCCTCCTGGTCTGACGCGACCTGCGAGGGGCACCACGGCACGGGTACCCGGACGGCCTCCCCCTCTGTCATCTCAACCTGAGAGCTTCACCGGGGAGCACCCATGAAGGAGCCGTCCCGGCTTTCACCGTCGGTGAGGAAGGGTTCCGAACGTGCCCGCCCGACGCCCGCCCTGCTTTCCAGAGTGACCTCGTCCGTGCGGTACAGGTGCCTGAGAGATTCCGGGGAGGAGTTGCTCCTTCGGCGCCTCCGGTGTCTCCACCGGAGAGCTCTCCCGCACGGGGTCAGCAGCCACCGCCAGCCTACCAGCGAGGACCGCGCCCCATCCCTCGAGTGGCCGCCCGCCCCGATGTGCTCTTTCGTAGTGATTACAAGCGAATAATGATGAGTTACGCGCCATTTCGACAAACTGCGACCAGTTGGAGGGCCCGTGCAGACCGACATCGATCCGCGCAACCTGATCGGCCGCAAGGCGTTCGACCGGGACGGGGCCAAGATCGGCACGATCGACGAGGTCTACCTCGACGATGCCACCGGCGCCCCGGAGTGGGCCGCCATACGCACGGGCCTCTTCAGCCGTGACGCGTTCGTCCCCCTGGAACCCAGCGAGGTCACCGGCGAGGGCAACCTGCGCATCCCCTTCGAACGCTCGCTGATCAAGGACGCCCCCGACTTCGGCGTAGGCCGCCATCTCTCCCCCGAACAGGAACTCCAGCTCTACCACCACTACGGCCTGGACATCGCACCCCCACCCCCACCCGACCAGGACTTCGGCAACATCACAGACCAGGAAGACCCCTAAGCCCTGGGCCCTACCCGAGGCCGGTCACCTCCATCACCCGCAGCTCTCCTCCCAAGCCGACCGCCAAGGTCCCGCGCAGACACACCACACCCCTCCCCCACCCAAGCCAGCCATCCCAGTTGCGGGCAGGCGTTCCACACACCTCCCCACCCAAGCCAGCCGCCCTAGTTGTGAGCAGGCGTTCCGCAAGGCGGAACGGGTGGGCACAACGCCAACCGCCGGGCGCCGCTACCCCAAGGGGCACGGCCAGGCGCCCTCCCCCGGCGGAGCCACCAGCGGCAACGGCTCCGCCGCCGACAACTCCGGATCATCGACCCGAAACGTCCGCACCCGCCCCGGCGCCGACCCCGGAGTCTCGAACCGCACCGTCACCCGCCCGAGCCCACTCCCCTGCACCCACCCCGCCCCGTACACGGCATGCCGCACATCGTGCCCAGCAGCCCACCGCCGCGCCCCGAGCGGCACCTCCTCGACCGACGGCTCCTCGACCTCCTCCGCGCCCACCGCCTCCTCCGGAACCGCCCCCGCAGCCTCGCCCGCCCCCCGCTCAAGGCCCTCGGCCCGAGCCTGCGCGAAGAGATCCTCCTGCGTGTAGTCCGCAAGCCCCGTGACCCCCACCCCGAGGAGCCGCACACCCCCCGTGGTGTCCACGGACTCCAGCAGCCGCGCCGCGGCCTCCCGCACCACCCCAGGGTCGTCCGTGGGCCCCCGCAGCGTCTCGGACCGCGTCAGCGTCGAGAAGTCGAACCGCCGCACCTTCAGGACGATCGTCCGCCCCGAGTGCCCAGCCGCCCGCAGCCGCTCCACACACCGGTCGGCAAGCCGCGCCACCTCGCCCCTCACCCGTACCCGGTCGTGAATGTCCACGTCGTACGTGTCCTCGACGCTGACCGACTTGGACTCCCGCTCCGCCACCACGGGCCGCTCGTCCCGCGCCAGCGCCATCGCGTACAGCGCGCTCCCGTGCAACTTCCCGAGGAGCCGTACGAGCTCGTCCTCGCCCGCCTCCGCGATCTCCCCCACCGTCGTGATCCCGCCCCGCCGCAGATGATCCCCGGTGGCAGGACCGACCCCGGGCAGCGTCCGCACCGACATCGGCGCGAGCAGCTCCCGCTCGGTCCCCGGAACTATCAGCCGCAGACCATCGGGCTTGGCCTCCTCCGAGGCGATCTTCGCCAGCATCTTGGACGCGGCGAGCCCGACCGACCCCGGGAGTCCGGTCACCGTCTTGATGTCGGCGCGCAACCGCTCACCCACGGCAAGCGCCGACGCCTGGTCGTCGGCCACGCCCCCCGCCTCCAGGTCGACAAAGGCCTCGTCCAGGCTGAGCGGCTCCACCAGCGGCGACAGCTCACGCAGCAGCGCCATCACCTGCTCGCTGATCTCCCGGTAGAGCCCGAAGCGCGGCACCAGATAGGCGGCATTCGGCGCGAGGCGGCGCGCCTGCCCCATGGGCATCGCCGAGTGCACACCGAGCTTCCGCGCCTCGTACGAGGCCGTGGCCACCACACCCCGCGGCCCGAGCCCGCCCACCACCACGGCCTTCCCGCGCAGACTCGGCTTCGCGGCCTGCTCGGCAGACGCGTAGAAGGCATCCATGTCGAGATGCAGAATCGTGGGCGCGGTTCTCACACCTCTGATGCTGCCCTACGCCACTGACAACGCCCCGAAACCGCCACCCCGAGCCCCGACCCTGCCGCGACGCCGCAGCCGCGTCACACGGCCCTGTTGCGCCGCCTCGCGAGCTCATCGGCGGGGTTCTGACGCAGCAGCGTCTCCCCGGTGTCGATGCGCTCCCCGTGCAGCTGCGAGAGCGCCGCTTCCACATCCCGCCACACGACGCCCACGGCGATACCGAAGACCCCCTGCCCGCCCTGGAGCAGATCGTGGACCTCGTCGGGGGACGTGCACTCGTAGACCGTCGCGCCGTCGCTCATGAGCGTCATCCGCTCCAGATCCCGGAATCCGCGGTCGCGCAGATGCTGGACCGTGGTCCGGATGTTCTGCAGGGACACCCCGGTGTCCAGGAACCGCTTCACGATCTTCAGGACGACGACGTCCCGGAAGCTGTAGAGCCGCTGGGTCCCCGACCCGCCCGCGGACCGCACACTGGGCTCGACGAGCCCCGTACGGGCCCAGTAGTCGAGCTGGCGATACGTGATACCGGCGGCCGCGCACGCGGTCGGCCCTCGATACCCGATCCGTTCCTGTTCGGTCTGTCCGGACGTTGCGTCCCCGCTCCCCTGAACCGCCATCGGCCGCTTCGGAGAGTGATCGGCCGTGCTGCCGTGAAGCGGATACGGTCCGCCCATCGCCGTACCGTCGCCGCTGCTTCTCACGCCGACCTCCGTCCTTGACCTGCCTTCCCGACGGTAGGCAGTCACCAGGGGCTCGTCAACGATCGCCACACTCGGCACGCCGAGTGATAATCACCCTAAGAGTGGTTTGCCGCGCCTCGCCGCCGGGAAAGGCTGGCCGAATGGTCCGTCGGGACCCTCCGGAGGCATCGGTTCACTGGCTATTGGTGCCGAAGTCCTCGGGCGAGATCTGGTCGAGGAACTCGCGGAACTTCTCCACCTCGTCCTCCTGCTCGTCCGGAATGGCGATGCCGGCGTCGTCGAGGACCCCGTCACTGCCGTAGATCGGCGTACCGGTGCGCAGCGCAAGCGCTATGGCATCGGACGGCCGGGCGCTCACCTCGACCCCACTGGCGAAGACCAGCTCCGCGTAGAAGACCCCCTCGCGGAGGTCCGTGATGCGCACCTCGGTGAGCTCCTGACCCACCGCCTCCAGCACGTCCTTGAACAGGTCGTGGGTCAGCGGCCGTGCGGGCGCCATCCCCTGCTGTGCGAAGGCGATCGCGGTCGCCTCCCCTGGTCCGATCCAGATGGGGAGGTACCGATCGCCTCCCACTTCACGCAGGAGCACGATCGGTTGGTTGGAGGGCATTTCGACCCGGACACCTACGACGTCGAGCTCGTTCACACAGCAACCCTAGGACGTGCCCGGCAGGTTTGGGTAGTCGGGCACCCCCTGAGTCAGGGCAACCGCACCCCGAGAGCGGTCTGAACCAGTGCAGAGTGCAGCTTTCCGGTGAGCCCCGCCAGTTCCTTCGTACGGGCTTCCGCATGGGCCCTGGTCTGCGGATTACGATGCCTCCGCAGGGGCGCCACGACCTGGTCGACAAGGCCGGCCTCGCGTTCGGCGGCGGCTTTCATTGCCCGCAGATGGCGCGGTTCGATGCCGAACCGGCCGAGTTCGACCACCAGGGCGGCGACCGTCACGGCCTCGGCGTCGTAACCACCGTCCGGCAGCGGCGCGATGAGCCCGTACGTCTCCCACTCGGCGAGCTGCTCCGCGTCGATCTCGGCCGCCGCGATCAGCTCGGCCCGGCCCACCCGGGCCGCGCTGGGCCCCTCGGCCTCGCCGGGGCCCCAGGCGTCGCCGGGCTCCCTCGGCTGCCCCAGGGAGGGCAGCGGGGCGGCCTCTCCGCGCTCCAGGGCGTCCAGGTGCTCCCGGATGACCTTGAGCGGCAGATAGTGGTCCCGCTGCATCCTCAGGACGTGACCGAGCCGCTCGACGTCCTGCGGGCCGAACTTCCGGTATCCGGACGGCGTGCGCTCGGGCTCGATGAGCCCTTCCGACTCCAGGAAGCGGATCTTGGAGATCGTGACCTCGGGAAATTCGTCACGCAGCGCGTTCAGGACGGCGCCGATGCTCATCAACCGACGGTCCTCGGCGGCGGTGCCGTTCCCGGCACCGCCCCTCGGTGTTTGAAGCATGGACCTTCCTGACGGGTCAGATGCCGACGCTCCGCTGGCTCGCGTAGAAGACCAGCCGGTACTTACCGATCTGCACCTCGTCGCCGTTCGACAGCGCGACGGAGTCGATGCGCTCCCGGTTGACGTACGTGCCGTTGAGGCTGCCCACGTCCGCGACGGTGAACGAACCGTCCTGGAGGCGACGGAACTCCACGTGACGGCGCGACACGGTCACGTCGTCCAGGAAGATGTCGCTCTGCGGGTGACGCCCCGCCGTGGTCAGCTCGCCGTCCAGAAGGAAGCGGCTGCCCGAGTTCGGACCGCGGCGCACCACGAGGAGCGCCGAGCCGAGCGGCAACGCGTCGACGGCAGCCTGGGCCTCCGGCGAGAGAGCGGGCGAGGCGGTCTGCCCCGTCGCCTCCGCGTCATAGGCCTCGAGGCCCGAGATGGAGATCGTCGAGGTCGTCTCGGACGGACGCTCCGGCGCGGCCCCGGCCCGCAGCGGCGCGCCGCAGTTGGAGCAGAACCGGCTCGCATCGGCGTTGCGGTTCCCGCACCTCGTACACACCAGGGCCATGGACGGATCCTCCTGCCGCGGCTGCCCCGCGGGGGCATTGGACGCGTACGGGTCGGGGGTAAACCCTCCACCCGTACTTGAGGTTGACGGTTCTCCGAAACCTATGCGGCCTTGACCGGCAGGGTCAACAGACGACGCGCCCTGTCCGCCCGAAATGTCACCGCCAGGACCACCGACCTGATCACGGAACATCGGGCGCTCGCCGCCCTGGCCCTCGGCGTCTCCATGGCGCGGCGCACGGTGGCGGGCAGTGGCGGGATTGCCGCTGTCCTCACGCGAGCGCTTGCCGAACAACTTCTCAAACAACTTCACGGGCGATTCCCCTTGACCGAAACAGACCCGCCCGTGGGGCAGGACGAACCCTGATTGCACACACCGGCGTACATCGGCGTACCAGACATCCTCACAACGTCCGTACCCGCCAAACAGTTTCCACCACGCACCACGCTTACAGTGCGCCGACCCCCCGCAACCTCATGCCCTCCGTGGACGGCCCCCATGCGCCCCCGCCTCACTGGGAGGACGACCGAGCGTAGTCAGGCCGCTTCGCGGGTCGCAAGGCGTCCACCACGACCTTCTCCGCGCGCGCCACGGTGACGGTGGCCTGCTCCTTCTCCAGAGTCTGCACCACCCCACCAGGGATGTTGAGCGCCGGCTCGAGGTCCTGCGGCTTGCCGATCACCTTGAAGCGGTAGGGCTTGCCGACCTTGCGACCGTCCACGCGTACGCCACCGTCCGTGTCCGACAGGTAGGTGCTTGCCACCACCCGCACATCATTGATCTGGATGGCCTCGGCCCCCGCAGCGCGCAGCTCCTGAATGGCGTCGAGCAGCATGTCCGCCTCAACCGACCCCTTCTTGTCATCGATGGTCAGCGTGATGCCAGGACCCTGCGCGGCCACGGTGCCCGCCAGAATGCCGAGTTGTCTTTCCTTCTCGACCGTCTGCTTGCGGGCCTCCTCGGCCTGGTCCGAGCTGTTCTCGAGCCCGGTGCGCTGATCCTCCAGACGCTGCTTCTCATCTTCCAGACGCTGCGTACGGTCATCCAGTTCATCGAGGATGCGTACGAGATCTTCCTGACGTGCTCCGCGCAGTGCGCTGCTGTCGTTGTTGGAGCGCACCTGGATGGCCAGACCGAGGCCCAGCACGAACAGCAGCAGGGCGACGATGAGTTGGGGGCGCGTGACACGCGGCGGCCACAGCCCCTCCAGCAACCGCTGACGGCCGGTCAGCGGCTGCTGCTCGTCCTGCACGGGCGCGGCGCTGTCCGCCGGCTCGACGGGGGCACTCTGCACCTCGGCGGGCAGTTCCCTGCGCCGGTTGTCGTTCCCGGGCGTCTCGTCCGTGGCCATCGGCGTCACGCCCGGAAGATGTGTCGGCGGATGGCGGCGGCGTTGGAGAAGATCCGGATGCCGAGCACCACGACGACGCCGGTGGACAGCTGGGCGCCCACGCCCAACTTGTCGCCCAGGAAGACGATCAGCGCGGCCACCACGACGTTCGAGAGGAACGAGACCACGAAGACCTTGTCGTCGAAGATCCCGTCGAGCATCGCGCGCAGGCCTCCGAACACCGCGTCGAGCGCGGCGACGACGGCGATCGGAAGGTACGGCTCGACCACCGCCGGAACCTCGGGCCGGACCAACAATCCGGCCACGACTCCCACGACGAGGCCCAGTACGGCGATCACTATGTGCCCTTTCCTGCCTTCGGCTCTGCTGTACGTACGGTCACACTCGGTGCTGCCGGCAGCCGGACCGCTTCCTGCACGGAAATGCTGGTCCTGACCCCGAAGTTCTCCTGCAGAGCATGCAGATACTGACCGTCGCGACTGTTCTGGAATCTCGTGCTCAACCGCTGCCCGTCCCCCACGGCAAGCACCGTATAGGGCGGCACCAGCGGCTTGTTGTCGACCAGTATCGCGTCACCCGCGGCCCTGATCGCCGACAGTGCGGTCAGCCGCTGGTCGTTGATGGCGATCGCCTCCGCGCCCGACTGCCACAGGCCGTTGACCACCCGCTGCATGTCGCGGTCCCGCACCCGTCCGGTGTCGGAGAACCCGCTGCTCTCCCGCGGTCCGCCACCACCCTGATCGGCTGCCTTGGCGTCGTCCACGACAAGCTTCACGCCCGGCCCCTGCACCTCCGTCGCACCGGAAAGCAGAGCCACCAACTCGCCCTGGCTTCCACCGTGCTTCTTCAGCGCCTCACGCTGCCGCTCGCTCACGTCATCGCGGAGCGTCTCGACGTCCTCTTCCAGCGCGTCCGCGTCCGAAGTCGCCGACTCGATGCGGTCGATGAGCTCCGCGCGCTCCTTGGCGACGACCGGAGCCGCTATCCGCGCCTGCGCGGCTCCCACGGTCACCACCAGGGCGGCGAGTACGAGCCCGAGTGCGAGCCCGAGCTTGGCGCGCAGCGGCCGCGGAACGCCGGCGTCGCCCTTCTCCTTCTTCCGGGCCGCCGCCTCCGCGTATCCCTCGTCCAGGCTGTGGTCCATGACGGTGGTGAGCAGCGACATGGAGGCGTCCGGGCGCCGGGGGCGCGAGGGGGTGCTCCGAACGGGGGGCTGCTGCGGCATGCCGCACATCGTCGCACGTCGCGGGCGTTACCTCCGAATGGCCCCACCGGCGTGCCGGACGGCGCCGCTGCCGGGCGCCGTCCGGCCCTCGCCCACGGTCAGCGACCCGCGCTGTCCACCACGGCGGACCATTCGTCGAGCAGTGCCTGCGCGGACGCGTCATCGGGCCCCTCGGCCCACAGATGAGTGACCGCCTCGGCGGGATCGGGCAGCACAAGCACCCAGCGCCCGTCGGTCTCCACGACCCGCACACCGTCGGTCGTGTCCACCGAACGCTCCCCCGCGGCCTCCACCACGCGACGCATCACCAGGCCCTTGACCGCCCACGGAGTCGCGAGGTCATGCCGCAGCACATGGGCTCGCGGAATCCGCGCGTCGATCTGGCTGAGCGTGAGCTGCGTCCGCGCCACAAGCCCGATGAGCCGTACGAACGCCGCCGTACCGTCGAAGACGCTGCTGAACTCAGGGATGATGAAGCCACCGCGGCCGTCGCCCCCGAAGATGGTCGACTCGTCGCGCCCCACCCGCGTCAGATCGTCCGGCGATGTCGTCGTCCAGTCGACCTGCGTACCGTGGTACGCGGCCACCTGCTCGGCGATGCGCGTCGTCGTCACCGGAAGGGCCACGCGCCCGCTGCGCCGCTCGGCGGCGACCAGATCGAGCATGACGAGCAGCGCCCGGTCGTCCTCGACGATCCGCCCCTTCTCGTCGACGAGCGAAAGACGCTCGCCCACCGGATCGAAGCGCACCCCGAACGCGGCCCGCGCCGACGCCACGATCTCGCCGAGCCGCACAAGCCCCGACCTGCGCGCCTCGTAGGACTCGGTCGGACGTGACTCGTCGAGACCCGGGTTGATGGTGAGCGCATCGACACCGAGCCGCCCGAGAAGACTCGGCAGCACGAGGCCCGCGCTGCCGTTGGACGCGTCGACGACCACCTTCAGCTCGGACTCGGCCACACCCGTGGTGTCGATGTTGCGCAGCAGAGAGCCGGTGTAGGAGTCGAAGACACTCGACGGGAAATGCAGGTCCCCGATCTCGCCGGGAAACGCACGCCGGTACTCCTGACGCGCGTACACACGGTCCAGCTTCCGCTGACTCCCCTGCGACAGGTCCGCACCGCGCCCGTCGAAGAACATGATGTCGACGGAGTCCGGCACCCCTGGGGTTGTCCGGATCATGATCCCGCCGGCACTGCCCCGCGCGGTCTGCTGCCGCGCCACCGGCAACGGCACATTCTCCAGATCGCGTACGTCGATGGCGCTGGCCTGCAGGGCCGAGATCACCGCTCGCTTCAGCGCACGCGCGCCTCGCGAATGGTCACGCGCGGTCGTGACGGTCGAGCCCTTCTTGAGGGTCGTGGCGTACGCCCCCGCCAGCCGCACCGCGAGCTCCGGGGTGATCTCCACATTCAGGATCCCGGACACCCCGCGCGCACCGAACAGATGCGCCTGGCCCCGCGACTCCCAGATGACGGACGTGTTGACGAAGGCGCCGGCCTCGATCGTCTTGAACGGGTAGACACGGACGTTGCCCTGGATGATCGATTCTTCACCGACCAGGCACTCGTCACCGATGACCGCACCGTCCTCGATACGGGCGGCCCGCATGATGTCGGTGTTCTTCCCGATCACACAGCCCCGCAAGTTGCTGTGCTCGCCGATGTAGACGTTGTCGTGAACGACGGCCTTGTGCAGAAACGCCCCGGTCTTGACCACGACGTTCGAGCCGATGACGGTGTGCTCGCGAATCTCCGCGCCAGCCTCGACCTTGGCGTAGTCCCCGATGTACAGCGGCCCGCGCAGCACGGCGTCGGGGTGTACCTCGGCCCCTTCGGCGACCCACACACCGGGCGAGATCTCGAAGCCGTCGAGCTCGACGTCGACCTTGCGCTCCAGTACGTCGGCCTGGGCCTTGCCGTAGCTCTCGTGCGTGCCGACGTCCTCCCAGTACCCCTCGGCGACATACCCGTAGATGGGCTTGCCCTCCTTCATGAGCTGAGGGAAGACATCGCCGGACCAGTCCACCGACACATCTGCCTCGACGTAGTCGAAGACCTCGGGCTCCATCACATAGATGCCCGTATTCACCGTGTCCGAGAAGACTTGCCCCCAGGTCGGCTTCTCGAGGAAGCGCTCGACCTTTCCTTCTTCGTCCACGATGGTGATGCCGAATTCCAGCGGATTGGGAACACGCGTCAGACAGACGGTGACAAGTGCGCCCTTTTCCTTATGGAAGTTGATGAGCTCGGTGAGGTCGAAATCAGTGAGAGCATCACCGGAGATCACGAGGAATGCATCGTCCTTCAGCGCTTCCTCAGCGTTCTTCACACTCCCAGCAGTGCCGAGTGGCTTCTCCTCATTGGCATAGGTGAGCTCCATCCCGAGCTCTTCACCATCGCCGAAGTAGTTCTTGACCAGAGAGGCCAGGAACTGGACTGTCACTACGGTCTCGGTGAGCCCATGCCGCTTGAGCAGCCGCAGCACATGCTCCATGATCGGCCTATTGGCCACGGGCAGGAGCGGCTTGGGCATGCTCGAGGTCATGGGGCGAAGGCGAGTGCCTTCGCCTCCGGCCATTACGACGGCCTTCATGTCGGAAGCGTCCTCCTCAATAGACGACGATCTAGCCGACTTAGCCCGCCCAGATTGGCCCGCATATGTCAGTTACGGGCCTGCAAGCCTCTGCAGCTGCCGAATCGGCAAGCTCAATCGGCCGTGGCGTCCGCCCGGACAAGTCTGCGGACCTGAACCACGTAGAGGATCCCTGCCCACCAGTACAGCGTTGTACCCCATCCGGCGAACGCCCATCCGAAAATAGCAGCGAGAGTGTTGATCCAGCCACTTCCATCACTGAGAAGCAGTAGTGGAAAGGCGTACATCAGGTTGAAGGTGGCGGCCTTGCCGAGGAAGTTCACCTGGGGCGGCGGATAGCCGTGCCGCCTGAGGATCCCGACCATCACCAGCAGAACCAGCTCGCGCAGGAGCAGCACCGCGGTCAGCCACAGCGGAAGAATCTCCCGCCACGTGAGTCCGACCAAAGTGGACAAAATATAGAGCCGGTCAGCAGCCGGGTCGAGCAGTCGCCCGAGGTTGCTGATCTGGTTCCAGCGGCGGGCCAACTTGCCGTCGAGATAGTCGCTGATGCCGCTCAGCATCAGCACCAACAGCGCCCAGTGGTCACTCTTGGGGCCACCGAACTCCGGCCTGAGGATCAACCACAGGAAGAGGGGTACGCCGACGAGGCGCGCCATGCTGAGGATGTTCGGGATGGTGAGGACTCGGTCCGTCTGGACACGTGTCTCCTGGACCTCCACCCGGGGGCCTCCTGTGGGAAACGAGCCGATGATGCCCCCTGACCTTACCCTCAGTTGTCAGCCGCCGATGCAGAGGGGTAGCCGGCAGCGGAAAAACAAAAAAGCCGTGGCCCCTGGAATTAAATCCAGAGACCACGGCTATAAAAGAAGTTCGGCGGCGTCCTACTCTCCCACAGGGTCCCCCCTGCAGTACCATCGGCGCTGTGAGGCTTAGCTTCCGGGTTCGGAATGTAACCGGGCGTT